>JAAYUL010000141.1 GCA_012517675.1 Clostridiales bacterium
AAGTGCAAATATCATCGGGTTATACTCCCTCCACTTCTATTTCTTTGGCATCCTCGATCCGAATGGTAAGTTCATAGCCGCGTAAACGAAGTTCAATGGGGTCCCCCATCGGCGCAACCTTTCTGACCATCACTTCCGTATGCGGTGTAAGCCCCATGTCCAAAAGCCGGCGCCGCAGCGCCCCTTGTCCGTTGACCGCAACAATTTTTGATTTCTGCCCGATCCTCAATTCATCCAACGTCATAAAATCCCCTCAGTCCCTTGTTCATTGAGTGTTAGCATATGCTAACACCATTTCATATTCTATCCGCCCGAGTGCTGTTTGTCAAGACCGGAATTTAAAATACGGTAAATTTTATGTCAGAGCCTCCTCCTTTTATTCATGGTCCAACATGAAATAAAAGGAAGCGCGGAGTGAATTTTCAACAAAATCCAGCTCCGCGCCAAACCTCTTCGGCAAAATAATTTTTTATGATTTGAGATCAAGGGAATCCAGAATCGACTTCAGGAGATCGGCCGATTCCAAAAGCTGCTTCTGTTCCTCCGCGTTCAACGGAATATCAAGGACTTTTTCCACACCGGAGCTTCCCACAACGGTCGGAACGCCCATGCAGACGCCATGCAGGCCGTAGTGGTCGTTGATCAGGCTGGAAACCGGCATAATGGAATGTTCGTTGCGCAGAATGCATTCCGCGATACGGCGCACCGCCATGGCAATGCCGTAATAAGTCGCGCCTTTGCGCTGAATGATCTGATACGCGCTGTCGCGTACGCCTTCGTACAGCTTCTGCATATTTTCATCGTGCGCATAGTGACCGGACATTTCACAGTAGTGGTCCAGTTCAATACCCGAAACGTTGGCGCTGCTCCATACGGCCAGTTCGCTGTCGCCGTGTTCGCCGATAATGAAAGCATGAACGCTGCGGCTGTCCACCCCAAGATGCTGGCCGAGCAGATACTTGAGCCGGGAAGTGTCGAGCACCGTGCCGGAACCAAGCACCCGGTTCGCCGGAAATCCGGAAAGCTTGAGCGCGACATAGGTGAGAATATCCACCGGATTGGAAACCACAAGCAGAATTCCCTCGTAATTTCTCTTTTTCAGCTCAGGGATGATGCTTTTGAAAATCCGCACGTTTTTCTGGACCAGATCGATTCTGGTTTCGCCGGGCTTCTGGTTTGCACCCGCGGTAAGGATAATCAGCCCGCAGTCCGCAATGTCGTCATAGCTTCCGGCATAAATCTCCATCGGCCTTGCGAACGGCATCCCGTGACTGAGATCCATCGCCTCGCCCTCGGCTTTCGCCTGATTTGCGTCCAGCAGCACCAATTCGGAAAACAGCCCGCTTTCCACCAAACTGAACGCAATGCTGGCACCCACAAACCCACAGCCGATGATTCCACATTTTCTGACATCCAACAATTCAATCACCTTCCTTGATTATATTCCATATTTGAATCATTTTTCTTAAAATACAAAGCTGCCGCTGCGGAAAACCGGAACCGCTTCCCCCCGGGCGGTCATGCCGTCGATCCGCATATCGGCGCTGCCGAACATAAAATCGCAATGAAGCTTGGAATAGTTGGAACCGAGCTTGTTCAGTTCCTCACGCTTCATGTCCCCGCCGCCCCGCACATTTTCCGGGTAGGAAGCGCCCAGAGCCAGATGGCAGGAGGCGTTTTCATCGAACAGGGTGTTGAAAAACAGAATTCCGGAATTGGAAATCGGTGAATTGTAGGGGATCAGCGCCACCTCGCCGAGGTAACAGCTGCCCTCATCAAATTCAATGAGATTTTTCAGCGTTTCCTCTCCCTTTTCGGCGGCAAAATTCACCGCTTTGCCGTCCTTGAAATCGATCCAAAATCCGTCGATCATTTTCCCCTGGTAGCTGAGCGGCTTTGCCGCGTACACGCGCCCGTTCACACCGAACCGGTACGGCATGGTGAACACCTCTTCGGTCGGCATGTTCGGGTTGAACACCGCGCCGTTTTTCGCGGTGGAACAGCCGCCTTCCCACACATGGTTCGGAATCAGCTCCACCGTGAGGTCCGTCCCCTTCTCATTTTGGAAATGAAGGGACCTGAAGCGGAAATCGTTCATTTTCCGACAGTAGCGAAGCAAATCCGCGTTGTGGCTGCGCCATTCCTCCACCGGGTCGTTGTCGTCGGTGATGCGCACGCTCGTCAGCACAGCCTGCCACAAGGCGTCGAGCGCCCTTTCATCGTCAAGCTCCGGAAATACCTTTTTTGCCCAGCCGGCGGAAGGGACCGCCACAATAGACCACTGGCCGTGATTCGCCATGGTATAGAACTCAAACGGCTCGAACGCGATTTCCCTTGCGGTTCTGGCTGCCTGCAGCTTTGCGCCGTCAATGTCGGCCAACAGGCCGGGAGTTGCGGATTCAATGTACAAAAAACAGCATTTTTTGTCAATGCAGTCGCGCTTTTGCTCCACGCGCCACGGCGCGATGTCGCAGAGCGTCTCCGTGCTTTCGTTGCCGAACTTCAGCTTGGCAACCGTTTCGTCGCCCCAATTTACCTGCACCTCACCCGCGCCCGCGCGGTAAGCTTCTTCCACGCACAGCCTTACGAAATCGGCGCTGCCCACATCCGCTGTGATGACAAGCATCTGCCCTTTCTGCACGTTTGCACCGGTCCGCACGGCAAGCTGCGCATATTTTCTCAGCGCTTTTTCTGAAACCATCTTCATTTTCTCCTGTTTACTTTTGAATTATTTAAATATTGCATTGATTGCTTGATACGATTAAAATTCGCCGCTCTGATTATTATAACACAGAATAGTAAAAAATGGAATTATTCACAGCTAACTAAAATGAAATTTTTGCAAATCACGGCCGAGTTTCCTGAGCTTGTCATGCCTGGCCCTGTAATCGGGCATCAGACTGCCGACCAGCGCCCAAAAGCGGGCCGAATGGTTGTGCTCCCGTATATGAGCCAGCTCGTGAATCACCACATAATCCAGTTCTTCCGGAGCCGCCAAAACCAGACGCCATGAAAAGCTGAGCCGGTTCTTTCCGGAACACGAACCCCAGCTCGTTCTGGCACGGCCCACGCGCACTCCCGCCGGAATAATTCCGGTTTTTCCGGAAAAATACGCGACCCGCTCCAAAATCACCCGTTGTGCGGCTTCACGGTAAAACGACTCCAGCTGGGGACGAATATCATTCTCATCTTTTTGGGGAACATAAAAGCAATCTCCGTCAAAGGAAACCGCAGTTCCTTCCTTCACCGGGTAATGTTCGCCCAGCAGCGGCAAAAAAGAGCCGGGCGAAACCCGGAACTTGTCCTGTTCCTCGGCAAGGCGGCGCATTTGCAGCGACTTTTCGCAAATCCACCGCTGTTTTTCCGCAACAAACCGCTCGATCAGGCAGTCTGCGGCATGAAGCGGCGCGCGCACCGTCACTTCGCCGCCCCGGCCGATGCAGATTGCGATCGTTTTCCGTCTGGAGCGAATCAGCTGATATTCCATATTGCTTTTCCCCGTACCCTTTGTAAAATGCATGGCTGCACGATGAGTTTTTCCATGCCGTTATTATATCCCGAACCGCAATAAAACGCAATGGCCGCCCGCCGGAGCGGACAGCCATTGATACTGAGCAGAAATTCGAGTATGAATCCTGTAAGCGGAGAAAAACTTACAAGGAATTTTCACTTTGGCGGAGAATGCTCCTGCTGCCGAAATACGTGGCAAGGAAGTATCCGCCGTAAATAACCAGAAAGACAGCCGCCGTTACAAGCGTGTTTCCCAAAATATCCATATGCCCCAAAAGCGAGACGGCATTGTTGGCCACCTTGATGCCCACGATGGAATGCACCACCGCAAGGGAAAGCGGAATGAAAAAGTAAATACCGATTTGTGTGAACAGGGAACGGTTCACCATTTTTTCTTCCGCGCCCAGCTTGCGCAGCAGGCCGTAGCGCGCGGCATTGTCGGAGGCTTCGGAAAGCTGCTGCAGCGCAAGGATCGCCGCACTGGTAATCAGGAACACAAGGCCGATATAAATGGCCAGATAGGAAATCATGGTGCTCAGACCGACGCTCTGCGCATAAATTTTGTTGCGGGTTGACATCATGTCGTAGGGACGGAAAATCGTTTCATTTTCCATGGCGGTTTTGTTATAGACGGTATCAAGCTGCGTTAAGAGCGGCTCTTCGTCCGCGCCGGGTTTGTAATTCACATTCAGAATTTCCTGCGTACGAGAAAGTCCTTTGACCACATCATCCGGCACGATGACCGTGCCGGCATCAGACCCTGACATCGCCGTAGTCATTGAAATTTGCTTCACGGCTTTGAAAGCAGGCGTCAGCTTTTTCCCGTTAATGGTCAGGACCCCGTCGCTTTTCAAATACCGATTGAACTGCGGGAATAACTGCCCAACGGTGCAGTTGATCAGAAATTCATGATTCCCGATATCAACCGTGGGTTTACCCTGCAGCGCAAGCGCTTTATTATAATCGCTGAGGGGAAGCACTTCCACCGGGGATTGCGGCAGCTCGCTTTCAATCTGACTTGCGGCGGCGTCCCCGAAATTCTGTTTCAGCAGCTCTCGGTCAAAATGGAACTCGCTGTATGTCAGCTTGGAATCATAATAATTGAGCTGTACATACTCTTTCGCGTAATGGTTCAGGTCGATTTTGTCGGCCAGCATTTTTTTTGCGATGTCCTGAATCTGCTTCTTGGGATCGTCCTGATGATACACATAGGTAAAGCTGGCGTCATACGGGGTCGTATTTTTGATATTGCTCGTCATAGCGTTTGACATTCCCATTCCGGTGGAAAGCGTACCGATGGTAATCAGCAGCATGACGCAGATGACGGACATGGAAAGAAACGTCGTGTTGATTTTGCTGTTGATCTGCCGCAGCACAAACATGTTCAGGTTTTTGAAATAAAGCTTTTTGTTCGCCTGCACCACCCGAAGCAGAAAGCCGGAAAGGGAAAAGAAAAACAGAAGCGTGCCGACGCAGCCCAGAACGATGCTCCACGTAAAATCCGCGCCGAACGACATCATGCCGTTTTGAATAATCAGACGGTACGCCGCAGCCAAACAAGCGGCGGAAACCAGAAACAGCAAAACCGAAATCCAAAGGCGCTTGATTTTCAGGCTTTCATTCTTTCTTCCCGCCGTCAGCAGATCGATCAGCTTGAGCCGGGAAATCGAAATCGTATTGAAAACCATGACAACCAGAAAAATAATGCCGAAGTACAGCAGTGTTTTGTAGAACGCCTGCATCGAAAAGGTAAACTGAAACGATTTCAGACTGACTTCAAACATCTTCGCGGTCACCACGCTCAGCCCCTGCGCGGCAAATACGCCGACGAGCAGGCCGACCCCAAGGGCGAACAAGCCGATCAGAAAGGTTTCGGCAATTAAAATCCGCGAGATTTTCCCCTTGTTCATTCCGAGCGTCATGTAAATGCCAAGCTCCTTTTTGCGCCGCTTGATCAGAAAGCCGTTGGCATACACAATTAAGAAGCCCAGGATGACCGAGATAAACACGGAAACATAGCCGATGGCCGCCGTCAGCATCTTCATGCTTTGGTACTGAGAAGTGCTCAGCTTCATCATGGCGGCCTGCGAGTCAATGGAATTGAACATGTAAAACAGGCACACGCCGAAGGTCATGGTCAGAAAATAAATGGTGTAGTCCCGGATGCTTTTGGTAACATTTTTAAAAGCCAGCTTAGAAAACATTGGAGTTGTCACCTCCAAGCAGCGTTACCACTTCGATGATTTTTCCGAAGAACTGCTTGCGGGTATCCTTCCCGCGCACCAGCTCGTTGAAAATTTTTGCCGTCCTTAATAAACAGGATGCGGTGGCAGTAACTGGCGGTGAACGCGTCGTGCGTCACCATCAGGACGGTGGCCTCCAGATCGGCGTTCAGCCTTTCAAAGCTTTCCAGCAGCATGCGGGCGGATTTGGAGTCAAGCGCGCCGGTGGGTTCGTCCGCCAGAATCAGCGCCGGGTTCGTCACAATGGCGCGCGCGCACGCGACCCTCTGCTTCTGCCCGCCGGACATCTGGTACGGGTACTTTTTGAGCACTTCCTCGATTTCGAGCGCCTTTGCGACCTGCCGCACGCTAACGTCGATTCCCCCGGCCGGCGTTTTGATGATCGCCAGTGCCAGGGCGATGTTTTCATAGGCGGTCAGCGTGTCGAGCAGGTTGAAATCCTGAAAAATAAAGCCGAGCTGTTCCCTGCGGAACCTTGACAGCTGCTTCGAGTTCAGGCGGGTAATGTCCGCCCCGTCGATGAAGATGTGGCCCGCCGTCGCGGTGTCTATGGTGGAAATACAGTTGAGCAAGGTCGTTTTTCCGCTTCCGGAAGCACCCATAATGCCCACGAACTCGCCTTTGTCCAGCGTAAAGCTGATATCGTCCAGCGCTTTTGTCACATTGCCTTTATTGCCGTAATACTTTTCGATATGTTCGACCGATAAGATTTTCTGCATATCACATTCTCCTTTTCACATTGTAAGAAAAGTATAATACGGCCCGGAAAATGCTGCCATGGATTTCTCTTACACCCGCCTTACAGTTTTGTAAGGTTTACAAATACATATTGCTTTTCGGAAACACGATGAAAACCATGGTGCCGCGTCCTTCGGAAGAGGCAACGGAAAGGCCGAGGCTGAGTTTATCGCACAGCTTTTTGCATAGATAAAGACCGATTCCGGTCGATTTTGCGCCCGTTCTTCCGTTGGCGCCGGTAAAACCCTTTTCAAAAACGCGGCCCCGGTCTTTTTCCGGAATCCCGATGCCGTTGTCGGAAACGACCAGCGTGACGCCGTTTTCATTCTGCATCCCGTAAATTTCGATTTTCGGGGATGCGGAACGGTATTTGACGGAATTCTCGAGGATCTGCCCCAGAATAAAATCCGTCCATTTCACATCGGTATAAACAATTTTGTCGAGAGCGGAGGTTTCCAGCCCGACTTTGCCCTCGATCATGATCCTCGAATTTTTCCGCAGCGCGGAGCTGACCAGCTCCCGCAGAGTGGTTTTTCGGATCATATAGTCCTTTTCCACCGTGTTGCTGCGCGAATAAAACAGCGCCTGGTCAACATAGCTTTCGATTTTGGAAATCTCCTCCATCAGGTCGGCCGTAACTTCATTTTTGTTGTTTTCAATAATCAGCAGGCTGGAGGCGATCGGGGTTTTCACCTCATGCACCCATGTTTCAATGTATTCCCGGTATTCCTGCGATGCCCGGCGGTAACCGGCAATTTCGTCGTTCATGGATTTATTGGCCGCGCGCAGCGCTTCGCAAAACAGCTTGCCCTCCGGGAAAGACGGTTCCTCAAGCATCTCGGAAAGCAGAAATTTTTTATCCAGCTTTTCCATGCCGCGCAGCATTCCGCCGTACCACGCGCGCTTTGGAAAATATTCCAGCAGAAGCGCCGCCCCCTGTCCCAAAAGGATGATGGCCGCGACAAAAGCTCCGGCGTAAACGCCGGAGCCGAGCACATAAAACAGCACGGCGGCAAAGCCCGCCGCCGCAAAGGACGCCAGAATGGAAAACAGTCTTTCCTTTAAAAATTCCGAAAATTTCATACCATGTACCCCTGCCCGCGCCGCGTCGTCAGGTAATCCGTAACGCCGATTCCCTCCAGCTTCCGCCGAAGCCGGTTGATATTCACCGTCAGCGTGTTGTCGTCCACAAACTCCTCGGACTGCCAGAGGTCGTTCATGATTTCATCGCGCGAAAGGATGCGTCCCTTGTTGCAGATGAGAAGGCGCAGGATTCTGAGTTCATTCTTGGTCAGCTCCGTCTCCTTTCCGTGAAACCGCGCGACGCCGCGCGACACATCCAGCTCCAGACCGCGATGGAGCAGAACGTCGTTCGGCTGCTCCGGATAGGCGCGTTTGAGCAGAGAGGAAATGCGCGCCAGAAGGATCTGGGTATTGTACGGTTTCGTCACAAAGTCGTCCGCTCCCAGATTCATGCTCATCAGCTCATCCATGTCGCTGTCGCGGCTGGTGACGATGATCATCGGAATCCGTGAGCTTTTTCGGATTTCCCGGCAGAGGTAATAGCCGTCGTACACCGGCAGGTTGATGTCGAGCAGGACCAGCTGCGGACCGCAGTCAAAAATCACCTGCGGCATGTTGGCAAAATCGTCGGAGGAAAAACATTCATACCCGTATTTTTGCAGCAATCGCATCAGTTCATTCCGGATTTTCACATCGTCTTCCACAATGAAAACAGAAGCCACAACGCTTCACCCTTTCCAAACCTTCCCCTAAAAAAAAGCATAAAACCCGGAAGGTAATATCGCATCTTCTTTTTTTATTATACCTTTTCTTTCCGGTGCGCGCAACGCGCGATGAAAAGCGGGGTTTTTCGTTTACTTTCGACTTTTTTCGTGGTAGGATTAGAGAAAATGCGAAGGATGACCAGGAGGCTCTATGAAAAAAATACTGTTGCTGACCACGGGCGGTACCATCGCCTCCGTGCAGACCGGAGAAGGGTTGGCCCCCGTGCTGAACGGGCAGCGGATTGCGGCGTTTATGGGCGGGATTACCGCCGGATACGCGGTAACGGTCCAAAATCTTTACGAGCTTGACAGCTCCAATATCCAGCCGGAGGAATGGCAGGGCATGGCGCGCGCCGTCGCCCGCGAATATGTCCATTATGACGGGATTGTGCTGACGCACGGGACGGATACCATGGCTTACACCGCTTCCGTGCTCTCGTTCATGCTGCACAACCTTCCGATTCCGGTCGTGCTGACCGGCTCACAGCTGCCGATCTGGCACCCGCTGACCGACGGCCTTGAAAACCTGCGGTGCGCGTTCGCCATGGCCGCCGGCGGAAGGCCGGGCGTTTTTGTCGCGTTCAGCCGCCGGATTATCCTGGGGACCCGGGCGGTCAAGGTGCGCACCACCGGTTTTGACGCCTTTGAAAGCGTCAACTGCCCCTATGCCGCCACGGTGGACTCAACCGGGCTGAACTTCAACGAGACCGTGCTGCCGCACCCGCGGGGAGAGTTCCGGCTGGAGGACCGCCTGTGCGACGGCGTGATCCTGATCAAGCTGATTCCCGGGCTGAACCCGGAAATTTTCGACATGCTGCTGAACATGAAGTACCGCGGGATCGTCGTGGAGGCGTTCGGCGCGGGCGGACTGAATTTTGTTCGCCGCGACCTGATTTCCAAGCTTCAAAAGGCGGTGGAAGCGGGTATTCCCGTGGTAGTGTGCAGCCAGTGCCTTTATGAGCGAAGCGACTTTACCATTTATCAGGCCGGGCAGAAAGCGCTGGAATCCGGTGTTCTGCAGGCATTCGACATGACCACCGAGGCCGCCGTTACCAAGCTGATGTGGGCGCTGGGCCAAACCGCCCGTCCGGAGGAAATCAAACAGATTTTTTCCACCTGCTATGCCGGGGAAATCAGCCTTGCCTGAACGGCGGGAATGCCCGGTTTTAAAACGCCCGGTTCGGCATTCGATCACGTATGCGGCCGCAAAGTGATCAAAATCGAATGAAAGCACGTGCAAAACCCTGTCGGAAAACGAATCGCGTTAAAATTGGAACCTGATTCAGGATGCGGCAGACTCCGCGAAACAAAGACAGACCATGTGACAATTCACCTCGGGCTATTCCTCAATGCTTGCCGGGGATTTTTTAAAATTTATATTGACATTTTTTAAAAATGTAGTATGTTTAAAGTATCGTAAATGAAAGGGAGGCTATGAATATGAATGTGGACTTTATGACGATTGTTTGCACAACCGCAAGCATTTCACAGCTGCTCCTGATGGCAGTATTTTTTATGTATGAGAATAAGCTCGGCTTTTTCAAAAAAATCAGATTGTTGGGTTAAGTCCCGCAACGGGAAAGACTGCCTGCACAAGGAAGCATGCCGACAGGATAACGCCTTTCTGACCGCAATGGTCGGGAGGGCACTTTTTTGTTTTGGACGCGCCGAACGAAGCCAATCTCTTTTGTAATACCGAAAAAATGACCGGGCAGCGGTTTTCGCCGCAATCAGCTGATAAAAGAAAAAATCCAGAAACCCGCATGGTTTCTGGATTTTTAATTGGTGGAGCATAGCGGGTTCGAACCGCTGACCTCTACACTGCCAGTGTAGCGCTCTCCCAGCTGAGCTAATACCCCGATTCGCTGTTTGAAACAGCTTTGTTATAATATCATATTTTTCTATGAATTGCAAGACTTTTATTCTAAAAAATCCGACGGATTCTCGCGAAGCTTTCATAGATGCGGCCTCTCCTTATGGGATATCCTGCTGCTCCACCGGACATGAAACGCCCGCCGGCGGAACAACGGATATTCTAAAGGATATTCAGTTCATACGCCTTTTCCACGGCGCCGGCCGTACTATTGACCTTCAGCTTACTGCAGATGCTTTCCAGGCAGGATTCGATACTGGAAACGGAACAATACAGGCTGGCCGCCATTTCCTGCCGAGTCATCCCCTGTTCCAGAAAACAGAGCACCTCTGACTCCCTCTGGCTGAGCATGCGGCTGTTTTCCTTAAACTCCAGCACAGACTTTTCATACCGTCTGCAAAGCCGTGTCATCCGCGAAAGATATTCCCGGCTGATATCAGCACAGTCCGCCATTTTCAGGAGCAGCGGAAGCACGGCGCCCGCATTTTCCACAAACGGCATTACAATGCCATCCTTCTGCGCGTCCAAAAGCGCCGGAAGAAGTACGGCGCAGCCCGCTTTTTCCCCGTAAAGGTGATACGATGCCGCCGCCTGATAAACAGCGTTGTGCAGCAGGCCGAGCTGATTATGAAAAGTGCCGTATAATTCCGCGAATTTTTCGCACTGAGTCAGAAGTTCCTTCCAGTGCTCGGTCAGCATCAAAGCTTTTCCTGTAATAATGCAGGGAAAAGCAAGGCCGTTGAACATGAAGGTGCCCTCCGAAAAATCACCTTCGCGCAGCCATTCCGGTATCCGTTCCGGCAAAGCGAGACATCCGTTCAGGTAACCTTCTATCAGCTCCAGCGTCGTTCGGAAAACGGCGCGGTTCTGCCCGGAAAGCTCGTCGCTCCGCTGGAAAAAATGTCTTTTCATTCCCGTTAACAGGGAAAGTGCCTGCTGCGGCTCCCTGTTGAGCAAATGCAGGCGGATGCGGACAAATCCCGCGCATAACAAGGTGCAGATCTGTCTTTTTTCGTGCGCCTTTTCGATTGCTTTTTTTGCCTGGACCGCAGCCGTTGCGGCGTCTCCCGTTTCCAGCGCGAACTCGGCAAGGGCGAGGCTGTCGCACCCGGTACCGCACCCGTCAAAAAGATCCGGTTGAAACCCGTTGATAATGCAGTCCGCCGTTTGCTTCCATTTTCCGGCTTCACGGTAATAAGCATAGATAAAATGCGGCAAGCCGTAAGTAAACTCGTTTTCGCGAAAGATGATGCAGGATTTCTTTCCGCCGAGCAGCTCCCGCGCCCTTGCAATATGGGCGGCCATTTTTTCCACGTCGTTAAAGTCGATATAAATCCGAAGCACTTCCAGCTCACCTAAAATTCTGGCGCGCAGTCGTTCCGTAACTTCCTTGCTCTTTGAAAAATAGCCACACATGCATTGTTCGATTTGGATCCCGAGCGCAGCGGCTTCCTCATCACCGCTCAGAATAAAATCGCAGGCAAACTGAAGATAAGGGAACGGATAGCGCAGGCAGGCGTTCAGCGGCAGCTCCTCCGCAATGGATTTTTGAGTCTGAACCCCCAAAAAACCAATGTCGACGCAATCCTCGCTGTTCAGCATTTCCAGCAGTTCCTCAATTTTTCCGGCCCGATGATAATAATCGAAAGCCGCAACCATATTGCCCTGCCCGAAAAACCATTGTCCCAGGCGGTGGCAGAGCGGCCGCCGATCATATTCTTTCATTCGGGCCGTTTGCCGTAAGAAACTCAAAAAGACACTGTGAATGGAATAAACGCCGGTAAACCTGTCATACATGATAAAAGCGTTTTCCTCCGCCAACCGCCGTATCAATCCGACGGCGCGGGGGTTCTCCAGCACCTCGGCGGCCTGAGGAAGCGTAAAATGCTCCAGCTCGGAAAGCTGCATCAGAATTTCTTTTGTTTCATCATCAAAGGTACTGAACAGATTATCCTCCAGAAGGCGGTTCATATCGGCGGCTTCTTTCATCGGAATTCCCCTTTTTATGCCCAGCACCAAAAGGTAAATGGCAGAGATCCAGCCGCCCGTGCAGCGGCAGGCCCGCTGAATGTCCTCCGGCGAGGCGGGACATTCCATCAGCGAAAAATAATCGGCTGTCTCCTCCTGCGTAAAAGCAAGAAGCGTCATATCCAGCTCGTAATAAAGCCCCTTTGAAATCAAATAAATGCGGTTCAGCTGCGGCAGGGTCCTGGAAAGCAAAACGAGATGCAGATTTGGAATCTGTTCCTGCGCCACCCGTTCCACCAATTCGGTGATTCTGGGATTCTTTTCGATCAGATGATAATCATCCAATACCACAACGGTCGGTTGCCCGTCGTCGAAGCTTTTCGCAAATGCCATTAAGGTGTCGAGCTGACCCGCATTGATGGGAAAGCCAAGCCGTGCAAGCTGTTCCGCAGCCGCGGGGTCCAGCTTTCCGGCCTCCGCCGTCAAACGGTCCCAAAACGCCTCCTGCGACCGGCCGCCGTCAAGAAGCGGAACCCAGACGGTGCGGATTCCCCGGTTTTCCAGAAAACTGTGCATTGCCACGGTCTTTCCATACCCCAACGGCGCGGGCAAGGCGGTCAGGGGAAACTGAAACAGGCGCTCCAGTTCCTTTTCCACACGCTCCCGAATCAGAGTTTTGTTTTGTTCCATATTGTTCACTGTCCCAATCTGCATTTTCAATGTAATAATATCACTTTTGGCAATTTAGCTCAATGTGGCCCAAGAAAATTTTCAGTCCTTTTGCTCGAATCATAAATTATTCCCGGATTTGCTTGGAATAAAATGCAATGCGTTTTATATTTTTCTCCGAAAACGGCAATAATACAACAGAAGAAAGGAGGGCGAATGATGAAAAGTAAACTGATTTTGTTCTTGGTTTTACTGACCGTTATCATTTGCGCGTTTGCCGGCTGCAAAAATATGAACCCCAGTTCCGGAGCGGCATCCAGCGGAATGAATTTGACCAGCACCGTTTCCGAAGTCGGTTCCGCATTGGTTTCCGGCGGAAAAGAACTGGGCAGCCAGGTTTCCGGCGTCGTATCCGGAGCGGCGTCCGCCGTCAATTCCGCCGTCAGCGCATAAATCAGCACCGAAAAGGACCCGGAATCAAACTGATCGGAAATGGGCCGCGTCTTCCCTGTTTCAACGGGGGAAACACGGCCCATTTCGCTCTTACTTATTATTGCAGTCTTTCGATATGATATTACGGATATTCCAAAATCTTTTCCGCGCAGCGAACTCCATCCACCGCCGCGGAGATAATTCCGCCGGCGTAACCGGCGCCTTCCCCGCACGGATAAAGGCCGCCGACCCCGACCGACTCCATGGCAGGCCCGCGCAGAATGCGCACGGGGGAAGAACTGCGGGTCTCAACCGCCGTGAGCAGCGCGTCCGGGTATGCAAACCCATGCAGGCGCGCATCCATGAGCAGAATCCCACGCCGCATGGAATCGGCAATAAAGCCGGGAAGGCAACCGTCCAGGCCGCACGGCGTCACGCCCGGCCGGTAAGTCGGTTTTACACTGCCGATAACGGCGGAAGCGCGGCGATGTAAAAAATCCTCCACACGCTGCACCGGTGCGCAGTAGGAACCGCCGCCGAGGCGAAACGCGGCCTCTTCCAGTCTTCGCTGAAACGCCGCCCCGGCCAGCGGATGATCCCCGCCGAAATCCTCCGGCCCAACACCGACCAGCAGCGCGGAATTGGCGTTGACGCCGTCGCGCGCGAAACAGCTCATGCCGTTGGTCACAAGGCGCCCCTCTTCGCTGGCGGCGGCCACTACGCTGCCCCCGGGACACATACAGAAGGTATAGACCCCTCTGCCGTCCGGCAGGTGGACCGCCAGGCGGTAATCCGCCGCGCCCAATGCCGGATGCCCGGCAAATCCGCCGTACTGGGCGCGGTCGATCAGCGCTTGCGGATGCTCGATCCTGGCGCCGACGGAAAACGCTTTCCGCTCCATGGGAACGCCGAGCGCGTGGAGCATTTCAAACGTATCCCGGGCGCTGTGGCCGATTGCAAGCACCACCTTCCGGGCTTCCACGCGGTAAGGCAAGCCGTCCTTCGGCCTGACTTCCACTCCCGCGACCCTGCCGTCCCGGATCAGGAGATTTTCAAGAACCGTATCGAAAAAAACTTCCCCGCCCAGCGAGCGGATCTGTTCCCGAAGACTGCGCACCGTTCCGGGAAGGCGGTCTGTTCCGATATGGGGTTTTGCCTCATACAGGATTTCCCGCGGAGCGCCCGCGGCCGCGAACTCCTCCAAGACCTTGCGCGCCCGGGAATCCTTGGTTCCCGTGTTCAGCTTTCCGTCGGAGAAGGTTCCGGCTCCGCCTTCGCCGAACTGAACGTTGCTCTGCGGATTTAAACTGCCGGTTTTCCAGAACTGCGCCACCTGCTCGCCGCGCTGCTCCACCGCGCTGCCGCGCTCAAACACGATCGGATTCTGGCCTGCCTGCGCCAAAATCAGCGCCGCAAAAAGGCCGGCGGGTCCAAATCCGACCACGACCGGGCGCGCATCCTGCTTCACCACTTTCGGCGGTTCGTAGCGGTAAGGCTCCGCTTCCATGATTTTTGCATTCTTCGGAAGGCGGACCCTGCCGCACTCCACGTCCGCCGTACAGATAAAATGAACGCGGTCTTTTTTTCTGGCGTCCACCGATTTTCTGTAAAGGCTGCACGAACGGATCTCCGAAACCGGGATCTTCAGCTTTTCAGCCGCGAGCCGTTTCAAATCTTCCTCGGTTCCGTCCAGCGGGAGCCGCAATTCAGAAACACGATACATAAGTCACCTTTTCCCGTTTTTCAATGCGAGCGCGGCGGAGCGCCCGGCCAAAATCCCGCTGCTCCACGCCCAGTGAAGGTTAAAGCCTCCACAGTCGCCGTCAATATTGAGCACTTCCCCGGCCAGGTACAGCCCCGGGCACAGCCGGGACTGCATGGCGCCGTCCACCTCACGGAGCGGAACGCCGCCCGCGGTCACCTGCGCGTCACGCCAGGAAAGAGTTCCCGAAACCGGAAAGCGGAAGCCCTTTACAGCGTTTGACGCGGAAGAAAGCTCCCGTTCGTTCAGGTCCCCCATCCTTTTTTTCAGACTGGGAAAAACCTGTTTCATGATTTCCTGCCCCACCATGCGGTTCAGGCATCCGTTCAGCAAATCCGCCGCCGGAAGAAACGGCAGGGCCGTTTGACGCCGTTTTAAAAATTCCGCTACCTGCCGCGCTGAAAACTCGGGCATCAGGTCAAGCGAAACCTCCAGCCCGGCGTTCCGGAATTCTCCCGCAAGGCGGGACAGGTCGAAGATGCAGATGCCCGACAGCCCGTGTTCGGTGAACTGGACCTCCCCCCGGCTCTGCCCGGCCGGGCGGCCGTCGGCCAGAAGCGCCGCTTTTGCCGCGCAGCGCGCGCCCTTGAGCGGTTTTGCGCGGCGCGAATCGGTTTTCAGCTGTACCAGCGCAGGGAAAAGCGGCGTGCAGGAATGACCGAGCGCTTTTAAAACAGCGTATCCGCTTTCGTTCGCACCCAGCTGCGGATACGCCATTCCCCCCGTCGCAAACACAAGCGAGCGCGTTTCTATTTTATGTTCCGGACCGGAAACCAGAAAGCCGGCGGCGGATTTTTCCACCTTGCCGACAGGAAAGCCGCAGATCGTTTCAACATGAAACCGTTCCAGCTGCGCGCGCAGCACGTCCAGCACGGCGGCGGCCTGCAAATTGTAGGGATAAACACGGCCCTCGTCAAGCTCCCTGCAGAGCAACCCGAGGGAAGCAAAAAATTCAATGATATACTGCGGGGAAAAATCTCCGAGCATCGGTAAAATCCGGTCGGCGTCCCCATGATAGCGCTCGGGGGCAATCCGCATATTGGTCAGGTTGCAGCGCCCGTTTCCGGTGGCAAGCAGCTTTTTGCCCACACGCGGATTTGCCTCCAGCAAAGCGATTTTCAATCTTCCGGAACCGGCACTCCACTGCGAGGCGGCAGACACCGCCGCCGCCATTCCCGCGGCTCCCCCTCCGACCACAGCAAGGTCATATTTTTCCGACATCGTTTCCCCCCAATCCTGTCACCAGACGTTTCCCAAAATACCGTACGAAATCGCACACATAATCAGCGCGGCAGTCATGGTGCCGGCCGCGATGGAGAAAATCGCATGCTTGAAACGCATGCCGATCAGGGCCGCGATCAGGGCGCCGGTCCATGCGCCTGTTCCCGGCAGCGGAACCGCCACAAAGATATAAAGCCCGAACGTTTTATATTTTTCAATCGATTTGCTTTTCTGTTCCGCCTTGGCTTCGATTTTCCGTACTAATTTGACAAAGCGGGTATTGCGCATCCAGTCCAGAACCTGGCGGACAAACAAAAGAATAAACGGAATCGGCAGCATGGTTCCCACAAAACAGATGATCACCGCGCGAAGCATGTCCACATTCAGCATCCCGGCAGCCAGAATGCCGCCCCGCAGCTCCACAATCGGCATCATGGAAACAAGAAAAATCACCAACTCCCTGGAAGTGGTGCCCATTTGATTTACAATATTTGTAACAAACTGATCCATGAAATCCTCCTGGTTTTATGTAGAAATAAATCACGACATAAATATTAGTATAGCCCAAATCATATCGTTATGGCAAGTTCCGCAATGTAAATTTATAAAAATATAATAATCCGTTACTTTGAAACTAATTTGTCCGTCCTGTGAATTTCATGTAAAATTTGAGGGAACCCGGTAACGGCTCAGCATAACATAAAAAGCCGGCGGATCCGCCGGCTTTTTATGTTATGCTGTATGCTGTGAAATTATTCCCCGAAGTAACGCTTGAGAAGCCCGTTGAAGCCGGAACCGTGACGCGCTTCATCCTTGGCCATTTCATGAACCGTGTCATGGATCGCGTCGTAGTTCAGTTCTTTCGCGCGCTTTGCAATGGCGTATTTACCCGCGCACGCGCCGGATTCCGCTTCCACACGAAGCTGGAGGTTCTTTTTTGTGCTGTTGGTCACCACTTCGCCGAGCATTTCTGCAAATCTGGAGGCATGGTCCGCTTCCTCCAGCGCATACTTCCGGAACGCGGCGGCAATTTCAGGATAACCCTCGCGGTCCGCCTGACGCGCCATGGCAATATACATGCCGACTTCCGTGCATTCGCCGTTAAAATTCGCAACAAGGCCGTCATAAACTTCCTTGTCGATTCCTTTTGCAATCCCGATTTCATGCTGGCAGACAAAGGACACCTCGCCGGTCTGCTCCACGAATTTTTCTCTGGGTGCTCTGCACTGTGGGCAGAATTCCGGGGGCTCTTCCCCTTCATAGACATAACCGCAGACCGAGCATACAAATTTTTTCATTTTACTTTCCTCCATGATGATAAAATTATAGATATCGAAAGGCTTTCGCCTGATTGGCAGATAAGAATTAAAAATTACGGCCGTGATTTTCACCGACCGGTGTTTCCGACTGTCGGTTCAAACACTCCGCGCAAATGCCCCGAAAAACGACTTCGCTGGAGTTCACCTGGAAACGGTAGCGATCCGCTATTCTTTCAGCGGCCTCCCTGCCCAGATAATCGCCGCCGACGTCAAAGACCCTGCCGCAGACCGAGCAGATAAAATGACTGTGCGGCTTCACATTGCCGTCAAAGCGTTCCTGGCCGTTCACCACGCCGACGCTGATGATCTGCCCGTTTTCCTTGAACCGGGCAATATTCCGGTAAACCGTTCCAAGGCTCAAATCCGGGTGCTGCGGCTTCAGGGTTTGATAGACCCATTCGGCGGTCGGATGTGTTGTGGTGCTGCGGATGGCTTTGAGAATCGCCTCTCGTTTTTTACTGTAATTCTGTCTTTGTTCCACACTCATCACCTAAAATAATAATAATTATTGTTCTTACCATTATAATAGCACCGTCTTCCCTCTTTGTAAAGATATTTTTTAAATTTTCTGAAAATACAGGGAAAAGAACTGCCGTTTCCGGTTTTCTTTTGTCCCTTAATTTGTTACAATATCATAGGTTCCTTAAATTTCCGGTAGAATAATTTTTACCGTTAAAAAATCGAGGTCGTTTATGAAAAAGAATGCACTGATAACGAAAGAGACTGTAAGAGACTATTCCCTGATTACCGTGAGCACCATGCTGATTATGGCGGGCGTGTATTTTTTCAAATTTCCAAACAACTTCACATTCGGCGGCGTGACCGGCCTTTCGGTCGTTCTGGGCAAAGTGACACCGGTTTCCCCCAGCACCGCCAACCTGATCCTGAACGTGATCCTGCTGATCGTCGGGTTCCTTTTTCTCGGGCGGAGCTTTGCTTTCCGAACGGTTTACTCCAGCCTTTTGCTTTCCTTCGGCCTTTCCGCCATGGAATATTTCTTCCCCTTAAACCATCCCCTGACCGACCAGCCGATGCTCGAACTGGTTTTTGCCATTGCGCTGCCGGCCTTCGGTTCCGCCATACTGTTCAATATCGGGGCTTCGAGCGGCGGCACGGATATTGTCGCGCTGGTATTAAAGAAATACACCAGATTCGATATCGGTTATGCCGTGCTGTTCAGCGACTTTCTGATCACGCTTTCCGCCTGCCTCGTGTTCGATATCAAGACCGTTCTGTTTTCCTTCCTTGGACTGCTGGCCAAGTCCCTGGTAATCGACAACGTAATTGAAAGCATCAACCTCGCCAAATATTTTACCGTGGTCTGCTCAAGCCCGGAAGTGATCTGCGATTTTATTGTTCAAAATCTTCACCGGAGCGCCACGATCTGCGAAGCGCAGGGCGCGTTTTCCCACACGCACAAATATATTGTTTTTACCGTGCTGCGCCGCGCGCAGGCGGTTCAGCTGCGGCAGTTCATTAAAAAAGTGGAGCCCGGCGCTTTTATCCTGATTACAAACACCAGCGAAATTATTGGAAAAGGGTTTCATGAATGATTCACGCGCATTAGGTCAGCGCGATTCGGCCCTCCGCTTTCTTCGGCACGTAAAAACATGGCGGAATGGAATCATGACCCGTTGCGTTGCAGGAGCGTTTCACGATGAATAAGAAGTGGAAGAAGGAAATAGGATGGCAGTCTATTACTGGGCAATCGGATTTCTGATCTCTTTCGTCATGATCGTCGTCGGCTATATATGGAAATATTCTCCTCCTGGAAAAATCAACGATACCTACGGCTACCGCACCGCACGCTCCATGCAGTCGCAGCAAAGCTGGAACTCCGCGCAGCAAATCTGCGCAAAAGCATGGCGGGTAACCGGCATAATTCTGGCCGCAGGCGCTCTGGCCTGCAAACTTCTGACCCTGCGGCTGTCCGTCATGTCGGACGATATCTTCTGCCTGATTCAGACGGGCGTTTCTATTGCTGCAATGATCGGCACCATTCCCTATGTGGAAGTCAAGCTGAAAAAACAATTTGAAAATTCAGAGGAAAACAGCAGAGGAAACCGGAAATGAAAAAGCTGACACAGCAAAACCTGCCCGAAATCACAAAATATATAATGGAAGAGCCGGAGTTCAATCTTTTTATCATCGGAGATCTGGAAAATTTCAGCCTCGACGACGGGAACATCGACCTTTATGCCCAGAAATCCTGCGGACAATGGGACTTTCTGATTCTGCGCTATTTTGACAGCTATATGCTCTACAGCAGGCGGAAAAATTATGACGCAAAAGCCGCTGCAAACTTTCTCGCGAAACAAGATTGCAACGTCATCAGCGGAAAGGGCGAAGTTCTGGAAAGACTGGCGCCCTTCCTGCCCGGCAGAAGAATCGTGAAAAGCCGCCTGTGCTGTCTGCGTGAAACCGCGCTCTCCCCCGCTCCGCCGAAAAACGTGGAAATCCGCCGCCTGCGGCCCGGCGATGCCTCGGAGATGATTTGCCTTTACCTTCAGATCGAAGAATTTCGAGATAACTATTTAGGCAGAGAGCGCAAAGCGGAAAACGAAATCCGCTGCAACCTGCAAAAGGGCGGCAGAAGCTATGGCGCATTTTTAAACGGCAAGCTGGCCGCCATTGCTTCCACTACAGCGGAAAATTCCGTTTCCGCCATGGTTGTGGGGGTCGCCACACTGCCGCAGGCGCGGCAGCTGGGACTTGCCAGCTGCCTTGTCACCAATCTTTGCCGGGAAGTGCTGGCAGAAGACCGCCGATTTCTCTGCCTGTTTTACAACAACCCAACGGCGGGAAATATTTATTTTGAAATTGGCTTTCAGGATATCGGCAGTTACATCATGCTAAAAAGAAAAACCGACTGAAACGAGGCAAAACATGGAGCAAAAAACAATTCTCGTCATTTTCCCTTTGGATCTGGCGCACAGGCGGCAGCTGGAAGCAATCGCCCCAAACGCCAAATGGATTTACGCGGGCACCGATGATATTTTAGCGCCCGAGACGATGGAAAACGTCAGCATCATCATCGGAAACCCGCGCCGCAGGCTGCTTCCCCAGGCAAAAAAGCTGGAATGGCTCCAGTTGGGCAGCGCCGGCGCGGATCTTTACGTGAAGCCCGGAATGTTGCAGGAGCGCACCGTTTTAACCAATGCGACCGGCTCTTTCGGCCTGGCAATGTCGGAATACATGATCGCCGTGGTGCTGAATCTGTTCTTAAACCTGCCCCGTTACCGGGTCAATCAGGAAAACCAGGTATGGCGCAACGAAGGGCCCGTCCGCTCCATATACGGCTCCACCGCGCTTTCGGTCGGGCTGGGCGACATTGGCCGCGAATTCGCCGCGCGGTTCCACGCGCTGGGCGGGCATGTCGTCGGCGTGCGGCGCAGTGACCGGAACAAACCGGATTTCGTGGATGAGCTCCTTCTGATCGACGAACTGGACAAAGCGCTGCCGCGCGCGGATGTGGTGGCGCTCAGCCTGCCCGAAACGCCGGAAACCATCGGCCTGTTCAGCAAAGAACGCCTCGCTCTCATGAAGCCGGGCGCCGTTCTGCTGAACGTGGGCCGCGGCACCGCCGTGGACACCGACGCGCTCTGCGATGCGCTGAATTCCGGCCGCCTGGGCGGCGCGGCGGTCGACGTCACCGACCCGGAACCCCTTCCGCCCGGGCATCCGCTCTGGAGCGCCAAAAATATATTGATCACCCCGCACATTTCCGGCTGTTTAAATCTGCCGGAAACCTCGGAACGTGTTTTCCTCGTTTTCGCGGAAAACCTGAACCGCTATTTCAGCGGACTGCCGCTGAAAAATATCGTGGACCGGAAAACCGGTTATAAAAAGCACGGTTCCTAAAACATGGGTCATGCGAAAAAACAGCCTGGAATCCCAAAAGGGAATCCGAGCTGTTTTTTCTTGCATTCCGACGGCGGGCAGCCCGCCGTAAGCCGCAAGATCGCATTCTTTTCGGTTCTGCTTTTTCGATTGCAATTCCAAAAATCATGTGGAGCTATTTCGTTGTCTCCCCCTGTTTTCGGCGGAAGAGGCAACATCCAGCTTTCCAGTTCTTATTTGAAGCTGCCATATTGCAATAAATCACTTAAAATGCATAAAAAAACCGGGTTACACTCCTGTTTTTTCCATGAATAAATTTGTAATTAATTTTATATAATAGTATTGACAAATTATATAATCGTGATATAATTTTATTAAGTTGAGGTTGGATTGGAAGGGAGCAAATGGACAAAACTGTTTACAGCATGATTCTGGACGATGACGTTGTCCGCGCAGTGGATCAGCTTGCCTATGAAAAAGGGACCAGCCGCAGCAATCTGATCAATCAGATTCTGGCGGAATATTTTTCATTTTCCACCCCCGAAATGCGCATGAAAAGCATTTTTGAAACCGTGGAACAAACCATGGCGGATCTCGGCTGTTTTCAGGTCCAGTTTCAGCCGAGCGACGCAATGATCACCATCCGCAGCGCGCTGCGTTACCGTTACAACCCGTCCATCCGTTACGTGCTGGAGCTTTACCGCCGCAGCGACCCTGTTGTCGGCGAAATGCGCGTTTCCCTGCGGACACAGAACCAGACGCTGATTCGTATTCTGACCGCGTTCTTTTCCTTTTGGCTCGATTTGGAAACGCGCACCGTTTCCTCCTGTTTTCCACAGGGCCGCGTTCCCGCAAAGGTGGAACCCGGGCGCTACGCCCGCCGGTTCATCCTGCCAGGAGCAAAGGAAAAGCAGACGGACGACGGCATTGCGGAGGCCATTTCCGATTATATTCAGTTTTTCGACTCCTGCCTGAAATATTATTTTGCGGAACTGGATAACCCGGAAGCGGCGCAGGAAAAGCTGGAACGGCAGTACCGGCAATACGTAACGAAAGAAGGGGTCATTTAGCATGATTGCCTTACCCATATTTTTTAACTGGAGCGAGGAGGTTTGACAGAATGAACGCTCAGAAATTTACACAGAAATCCCTGGAAGCCATTCAGGAAGCACAAAATCTGGCCATTGAAAACAACAATATGCAGATCGAAGAGGAGCATCTGGCACAGGCGCTGCTGGAGCAGGAAAACGGCCTGATCCCCCAGCTGCTGAAAAAAATGAACATCGACCCGCAGGCGGTTCTGCGCAGTGTGCAGAACCAGACGGCAAAGCTGCCCGCCGTGACCGGTCCGGGCCGCGAGCCGGGGAAAATCTATGTTTCCTCCGACGTGGACGCCATCCTGGTGGACGCGGAAAAGGAAGCGGAGCGGATGAAAGACGACTACGTTTCGGTCGAACACATTATGCTGGCGCTGCTCAGCCGGCCAAACGCGGCGCTGCGCAGCGTGTTCCAGTCCTTCGGCATTCAGAAAGACCGGTTTCTTTCCGTGCTTTCCACCGTGCGCGGCAACACCCGTGTGACCAGCGATACGCCGGAAGAGACATATGACGCGCTCGCGAAGTACGGGCAGGACCTTGTGGAGCTTGCCAAAAACCACAAGCTCGACCCGGTGATCGGCAGAGACTCGGAAATCCGCAACGTGATCCGCATCCTGTCCCGCAAGACCAAAAACAACCCGGTGCTGATCGGCGAACCCGGCGTGGGCAAAACCGCGATCGCGGAAGGGCTGGCACTGCGCATTGTGCGCGGAGACGTACCAAACAATCTGAAGGAACGCAAGCTTTTCTCGCTCGACATGGGCGCGCTGATCGCCGGCGCGAAATTCCGCGGTGAATTTGAGGAAAGGCTGAAGGCCGTGCTCAACGAGGTCAAAAAGAGCGAGGGCCGCATTATCCTTTTCATCGACGAGCTGCACACCATTGTGGGCGCCGGAAAAACCGAAGGCTCCATGGACGCCGGAAACCTGCTCAAGCCGATGCTCGCGCGCGGCGAACTGCACTGCATCGGCGCGACGACCCTGAACGAATACCACCAGTACATTGAAAAGGACCCCGCGCTGGAACGCCGCTTCCAGCCCGTTATGGTGGAAGAGCCGAGCGTGGCCGACACCATTTCGATTCTTCGCGGACTGAAGGAACGGTACGAGGTGTTCCACGGCGTCAAGATTCAGGATCAGGCGCTGATTGCCGCCGCCGTACTTTCCAACCGATACATTTCCGACCGCTTTCTGCCGGACAAGGCCATCGACCTGATCGACGA
Source organism: Clostridiales bacterium (assembly GCA_012517675.1). Taxonomy (GTDB): domain Bacteria; phylum Bacillota; class Clostridia; order Oscillospirales; family Acutalibacteraceae; genus Caproiciproducens. Next base: position 23,682 of record JAAYUL010000141.1, read on the forward strand.
GGCCTGTGCCATGGTGCGAACCGAAATCGACTCCATGCCGGCGGAGCTGGATGAAATCTCCCGCAAAATCATGCAGCTGGAAATTGAAGAAGCCGCGCTGAAAAAAGAAACGGATTCCCTGACGCAGGAGCACCTGAAGGAAATCCAGAAGGAGCTGGCGGACCTGCGCGCGCAGTTCAAGGAAATGAAGGCGAAGTGGGAAAACGAAAAGCAGGCGATTTCCAAAGTGCAGAAGCTGCGTGAGGAAATCGAGACCGTCAACGCCGAAATCTAGAAGGCGGAGCGCACCTACGACCTGAACAAGGCCGCCGAATTGAAGTACGGCAAGCTGCCCGCGCTGACCAAACAGCTGGAAGCAGAGGAAAAGATTGCCGAACATACGCAGTCCTCCGGTTCCCTGCTGCGCGACCGTGTGACCGAAGAAGAGGTCGCGAAAATTATCTGCCGCTGGACCGGAATCCCCGTTGCAAAGCTGATGGAGGGCGAGCGCGAAAAACTGCTGCGGCTGGACGAAACGCTTCACCAGCGCGTAATCGGCCAGGATGAGGCGGTGGAAAAGGTTTCGGAAGCGATCATCCGTTCCCGCGCGGGCATTCAGGACCCGAACCGGCCGATCGGCTCGTTCCTGTTCCTCGGCCCCACCGGCGTGGGCAAAACCGAACTTGCCAAAGCGCTCGCGCAGGCGCTGTTTGACGACGAGCACAACATGATCCGTATCGACATGACGGAATATATGGAAAAATTCTCGGTCTCCCGTTTGATCGGAGCGCCTCCCGGATACGTCGGCTACGAGGAAGGCGGCCAGCTGACCGAAGCCGTCCGCCGTCACCCGTATTCCGTTGTCCTGTTCGACGAAGTGGAAAAAGCGCATCCCGACGTCTTCAATATTCTGCTTCAGGTGCTGGACGACGGCAGGATCACCGACTCGCAGGGCCGCACGGTGGATTTTAAAAACACCATCATCATCCTGACCTCGAACCTCGGCTCCAGTGTGATTCTGGAAGGGATCGGTCCGGACGGGCAGATCAGCGAAGCGGCAAAGCAGCAGGTGCACGCCATGCTGAAACAGCAGTTCCGGCCGGAATTCCTGAACCGTCTGGATGAAATCGTGTTTTACAAGCCGCTGACCCGTTCGGAAATCGAAAAGATCGTGGATCTGCTGATCAAGGATCTGGATCGCCGGCTGGAAGAAAAGCAGCTGACGGTCACGCTGACCCCGGCGGCCAAGGAATACATTGTCGACCAGGGTTACGATCCGGTTTACGGCGCGCGTCCGCTCAAGCGCTTCATTCAAAGCAAAGTGGAAACGCTGATTGCCAAGCGCATGATCTCCACAGACATCAAACCGCACACCGATTTGACGGTCGATTACGACGGCAAAGAATTAACAATCAAAGATTAACTTTCCTGAAATACACAGGGGTGCGGACCGATTCCGCGCCCCTGTGTTCTTTATTGCGGCACAGCGATAGAATTTGGCGGGCGGCACACTTCACCGCAAGCACGGAAAAGGGTTGGAAGAAATAAAAACAATTCTTTTATTGCAAATCATGGAAAAGCACCTGCAATCATGATATAATTATTTTTAAGACTGATTTATGAAATCAACCGAAACCGAGGGGGAAGCATGATGAAAAAAATAAAAGCGTTGCTATTTCTATTATATTTTTTGTTGCTTGGGCTGTTTGTTTTTGCAACTTCACCGAATCTCAACCCGCTATATAAAGAAGGTCTTGCCTTTTGGGCATTCGTCATCACCTCGTTTGCTTTGCTTTTATGGATTTTGAATACCGGCGCGCAAAAGGCCGCATATCGCAAAAAAGGTATTATAAATTTCAAGATACCTCAAAAGGGCCGCATTTACTTTGCCGCCGCAGCTGTGCCCTGGGCAATACTGATTATTGCCAATCTTTTCTCCGCCGTGCTTTTCCATGTAAACAGCTATCGGGATCAAATGCCGGAACCGGAAAACCGGGTATTTTCCTCCGATGTTCAGGCCATCGACATTTCACAGCTCCCTGTTGTGGACACCAGTCTGGCAGCGCTTCTCGCAGACAAAAAGCTGGGAGAAAAGCCTTCGCTCGGCAGCCAGGTCACTCTGGGAAGCCCGACCATTCAAAAAGTAAAGAATAAACTCGTATGGGTCGTACCGCTCCTGCATTCCGGATTTTTTAAATGGACCTCCAATATGAACGGGACACCGGGCTATATTCTGGTCTCGGCAACAGACCAGAAAGACGTCACATATGTGGACAGCTATCCCATTAAATATCAACCCAACGCATATTTTCTTGACAACCTGCAAAGGCACGTGCGTTTTTCCGGCGGGCTTTTCACCGGTTTAACCGATTATTCATTTGAAATCAACGATGAAGGCAGGCCGTATTGGGTCGTGACCACTTACAAAAATCTTGTCGGGGTCAGTCTGCCCGAAGCGGACGGAATTATTACCGTGGACGCCGCAACCGGAGAAACGACGCGCTACGGGATTAAAGATGTGCCGAAATGGGTGGACAGGGTTCAGCCGATTAATTTTGTAATGAATCAAATTGAAAACCGCGGCAACTACATCCACGGCCTTTTCAACTTTTCAAACAAGGATAAGTTCCAAACCTCCGAAGGCAGCGCGATTGTTTATAACAACGGAAGATGTTATTTGTATACCGGCCTCACCAGCGTTGGCGAAGATGAAAGCGCCACCGGATTTATGCTGGTCGATATGGTTACCAAAACACCGTACCGGTACCAGATCAGCGGTGCGACCGAATACGCGGCGCAGCAATCCGCGCAGGGCAAAGTGCAAAACATGCATTACACCGCCTCTTTCCCGCTCATCACCAACGTTGACGGGCGTCCGACCTATTTTATGACACTGAAAGACAACGCGGGGCTGATCAAACAATATGCGTTTGTTTCCGTGACGGACTACACAAGCGTTGGAACCGGCGAAACGATCGGCTCAGCAATTTCCAACTACCAATCCATCATGAAAAACACGAGCGGAAGCTCTTCGATCGACACAGGCAGCCAACAGGAAAACCTGCAGGGAACCATTGAAAGGATTTCCTCTGAAATTGTCGGCGGCGGTAATGTCTATTATATGATTATCAAGGAACAGCCAAACAAAATTTTTACCGCTGTTGCAGACATCAACTCGGAGCTGCCCCTGACAAAAGAAGGGGATCCGGTCAAACTCTCCTATGTAAAATCAGACCGCAGCGTCATCAGCATCTCCGCATTCGACAATCTGAAATATACGCAAAAGTAATGACAAAAAAGCGCCGAAACAGCGCCGGGGGCCGCCGCAAAACTTTTGTTTTGCGGCGGCCCCCTATCGGTTTGTCTACACAGGGAAAAATGCGTTCCTCTCTATTTTGCATCCGCACGCAGGTGCTGCATGGATTTTCTGAACACAAGCGGCGTACATCCGACTTTTTTCTTGAACGTCCGGATAAAATACGGCGTGTTGTCCATGCCGACCCTGCTGCCCACTTCCGTTACGCTTGCATCCGTTTCACGCAGAAGACGGCAGGCTTCCTGTATCCTCCGGTTGATCAGATATTCGACCGGAGGCAGGCCGTAATTCTTTTTAAAATCTTTAATCAGCTTGTATTTGTTCAAATGCAGCTCCTCCGCAAATTGATCCAGGTGCAGGGTTTCCGAAAAGCGGCTGTCCAGCACCTGCTTCAGCGTTTCAATGTATACGGCGCAGCGGTGCTTTTTGGGCTGCTTCTGATGTGCTGCAGTTTTGAGAGAAAACAGGAAGGAGTCAAACTGCGGTACGGTGAGCCCGGAAACAGACGCGGAACAGATTTGGCAGAGCTCTCCGAGCTGGCGTTCCGTTTCAGAACCGCATTGCGTATCGCTCATAAAAGGAAGGTCCCTGCACACGCCGCTTGCGAGAATAGAGGTGAAGGACAAATCCCCCCCGACCGAACGGATCAGATATGTAAGGCCAAAACGAAGAAAAACCAGATTTCCGCACATGACACGCCAGCAATTTTCGCCCTGTTTGATTTCTCCGGTACCGCTGTGGATATACAGCATCAGGAATTTATCCTGAGGCGGAACAATCATGGAATATCCCGATATCACATTTTCCATGACGCCCCACAAAAGATATTGGGTATCCTTTTGTTCGTTAGCCACTGATTTAGCTATCATAACTAAATTCTTCCTTTCAAACAAGCATCCCAACAAAAGCATTATATCACAATGTAATAATAAGCTAACTCTTACATTAACTATTATAAACTTAATTTCCATTTTATTATTCATTAAAAATTAATTAAATAAAAATAATACACAAAACTAATTATTAGTTTTAATATATTATATACAAACTAAAGCAATTACTGTCAATATAACGTCATTATTTAAAATACTTATATCCTTAATCATTAAATTAACTGAAATTAAATTTTTCCTATATTTAAGCTAATTAAAATAGATTTTACTTAAATTTGAGTTTTCAGAAGGCTTTCCTCCGATTGCTTCCATCGCGCGGAGCTTGATTTTAACCGAGATCCAAAAAACGGATCCGATTTTTCCCTTTTTATGGTTTCTTGCCTGCCTTCCAAAGACTTTTGCGAAATTGAAGCATAATATAAACCGAGGTGGTTCCGGATGCTTTGCGATTTAACCCCATGCGAACTGTCCTATCTGGCAACATCCTTTGCAGTTTGCATGACAGACGGGCTGGATAACAAGTCCATAAAAGTGCTGTGCAGCTTTTTTGCCGATGTGATCGGGACCTTGAATCTGATTGCCGTGCAGCGTTCTTTTCTGGAAGACAGCGCACATGATAAAAAAAAATAAATTGCCGTTCACGCACCGGAATGGCGATTTCAGGGTATATTTGCAGCTTGATACGAAAGGAACCCGGATTCAATCTGTATTTTATATTGCATTTTCCAATAATATTCACAAACGATATTTACAAGCATGCACGGCTGTAATAATATAAAATAAGGAAATGTGCACGAGCATCTCTTGACCATATCGTGCTCCTGCCGACCAGCGTTCAAGGGAAGGCCGTATGATTCGGTTTACGGAAAAGCAATCCGATTTTATCAGTAAAGGAGATATGAAAATTGACAGGAAAAGTCGTAGCCGTCGCCTGCAACCCGTCGATTGACAAAACCATTGCCATTGAAAAACTTGTCCCCTATGAGCTGAACCGGGTTCTCAGTTCGCGGATCGACCCGGGCGGGAAAGGTATTAATGTTGCAAAGGTTCTGAAGAATTTTCAGGTCGACGTGACCGTCACGGGATTTATCGCCGGCAGCCAGGGCAGCCTTTTGGAGGATTTTCTGAAAAAAGCCGAAATTGATTGTGACTTTTTGCAAATTCCCGGTGAAACACGAACAAACCTAAAAATCGTCGATCAAAGTGTAAATAAAACCACAGAGATCAACGAAGCAGGCTGTTGTGTCGATGCCGATGCGCTGGCGGATTTCAAGCGGAAACTGGCAGAGCTCGTTCGGCAGGCCTCCGTCGTTGTGTTAAGCGGCAGCCTCCCCCCCGGCCTTCCGGAGGATTTTTATGCACAGTGCATTCGCGCCGCAAAAAAAGCCGGCGTAAAAACGCTTTTGGATGCCGACGGCAGCGCGCTGTTTGAAGGGATGAAAGCGGTTCCGTTCGCGGTAAAGCCGAACATCCACGAGCTGGAGGCTTACTGCGGCCGCCGCTTCCGCAGTGTCGGAGAAGTCGCCGATGCGGCACGGGCGCTGGTTTCGGAGGGGATCGAAATCGTAATCGTTTCCATGGGAGCGGACGGCTCCATCGCAGTGGATAAAAATGAAGCGTTCCAGGCGGTCCCCTGGAATATGAAAGCACAAAGCACGGTCGGCGCGGGAGATTCCATGGTGGGGGCGCTCGCCCGCTCCATTTTGGAACGGCACTCTCTTTCCGAGATCGCCCGGATGACAACGGCCGCCGGCACGGTTACGGCCTCCAAGGCCGGAACGGAAATCTGCACACTCGGCGAAACACTCTCTTCCATTGAAAATGTGACCGTTACGAGAATTTAAGACCGCAAAGAAGCCCCCGCGATGCAGAATAACCGCACCGCAGGGGCTTCTCCTTTGAAAATATGCTTTCTTCCGTCCCGGCTCCGGTTGGCCCGGGCGGGACCGGCCGGAAAAAGAAAAATTCACTTGATCATCAGTTTCAGGATTTCCTCGTCCGTTTCCTTCATGCCTTCCCGTCCGAGGATCCCGACATTCTCAATGGTCTCTTCGACATTGGATTCGATGATCCCGTCGCCCGGCTGAAAGCTTTTGTTCGCCATGGAAAGACAGTGCGCCATAATGGCGGCGTCGACCGACGAAGCGATTTTTGCCGCACAGGAGGGCTTGGCGCCGTCGCACACAATGCCCGGAATATCCGCCAGCGTATTGGTGATCGTTCTGCATATCTGCTCATAGGTGCCGCCGTACAGATACGTAATGCCTGCACCGCTGCCGCACGCCGCGCTGACCGCTCCACAGTAAGCCGAAAGGCGGCCGATTCCGGTTTTTTGATGAATGGCAATCAGGTTGCTCAAAATCAGCGCGCGAATCAGCTTTTCATGGCTCACCTTCAGGTATTTGGCATACTCGATCACCGGAAGAGATACCGTCATTCCCTGATTTCCGCTCCCGGAATTGATAACGACCGGCAGGGTGCACCCGCTCATACGGGCGTCGGAACCTGCGGCGGCGGCGGCCTTCGCCTTGATTTTCACATCGTCGCCGTAGTATTTCCTTAAATTGTAGCCTACCTGCACGCCGTAGGGATGCTTCAACCCTTCCTCGGAAATCCTGGAGTTGCAGTCGATCTGCCGCTCGATCAAATCCGACAATTCCGAAAGCTCCACCGTATCCGCAAATTCTTTAATGTCTTTTACATTCAGAACGCTTCTGTCGGTCATGGAATCATTGAATTTTTTCGGGTCATAGGGTTTTTCAAAAATCGTTTGTCCGTCTTTTTCAATACGGACAATGTTCGTATGGGTATGTACAATTTCAACCAGAGCGCTGTGCCCGGCCGATTTTACCGTAACGATCACATGCAGCAGCGCGGGAGTAGTCAGCAGCTTCACCCGGCAGAAGTCGGTCTTTAAGATCTCCTTTGCTCTGGCAACGTTCTCCGACGTTACCCCGGAAAGCACCTCCAGCTTTTTATCCGGGTCTCCGCCGACAATACCGATGACCGCCGCCGCCGCGATGCCCTTCAGGCTCCCGGTGTTCGGCACAATCGCGCCCTTGCAGTTTTTAATGATATTCCCGCTGCTTTCCACAATCGCCATTTCCGGGAATTCACCCAAGGTTTGGCGCGCCTTCGCACTTGCGTAAGCAATGCAGATCGGCTCCGTACAGCCCAGCGCGGGAATCAGTTCTTCCTTAAGGATCTGAGTATATTGGGAATAAATTACTGGGGATAAGCTCATTCAAAAGTTCCTTCCAAAATTATGGTGTTTATCAGGAGACGCCTGAAAACGCCCAAAATCTTGTTCGGTTTCACCGCGGCGGGGCGGTCCCCGTTTCAAAAATCCCCGGGGCCGCTCTCCTACGGTAAAACATTCAATGACTTTACGTTTTCAGGAGCACCCTGAAAAAAGACCTCGTTTTTTAGTGACGATACGTCCTGCGATAATATTTTCCGCGCCTGCGGAAGATCTTTTGCGCGGAGTGCACGAATCAAATCCATGTGAAGGGAAGCGTCGGCGCGCGTGGGGACATTCCAGGAGTTGAAATAATACTGTGCAGCCCCGCGCGCGCAGAATTTCAGAATCCGCTGCAGCTCCTGGTACATGATATCGTTCTGGCAATAACTGCAAAGCAGCAAATGAAAATTCATGTTGTGCAGCCAATGCTTTAAGACATCATGTTCCAGGAATTTAACCTGCCGCACGCTCTCCTCCAGCTTTTGGAACGCTTCCTCATCCAGATAATTGATAGATTTGCCCAAAGCCGCCAATTCCACCACCAGGCGAAGTTCCTGGATATCGCAAATCTCCTTCGGCGTGATCTGCACCACCTGATAACCGTACCGGGGAATGCTCTTTAAAATCCCCTCTTTGCACAGTTCCACCAGCGCTTCCCGAATCGGCGATTTGCTGACCTGATACTTATTGATCAGCTCCCGTTCGTTAATAATGGTATTTGCGGTGTATTCTCCCTTGATGATATTGTCATAGATACTCTCATAGACAGCTCGCTTAATGGATTTCTTTTCAGTCACAACATCTACGCCCTTTAATCCCAATATTTAGCCCTTGACTGCTCCTGTCGTCAGGCCTGCTTTCTGTAGCCCTTGTAACATTAAGTATAGCACAATAATTGGAATAATTGCAAATGTTGTTCCCGCCATAATGACCGGCCACGGCGTGGACAGCCCGTCGCTGATCGGCAGCAGAGAGATGGATACCATCAGCGTGTACTTCTTTGAGGAACGAAGGAAAAGGATCGGCCAGAAAAAGTCGTTCCAGCGGGCAATCAGGGTCAGCACGGCCCAGGACGCCAGGGCGGGTTTGATGATCGGGATGACGACCCGGGTGAAGATTTTAAAGTCGCCGCAGCCGTCGATGCGGGAAGCTTCGATGATTTCCGTCGGTACATCCTTAATATACTGTGTCATGTAAAAGATACCGACGGCCGTGGCAATTCTCGGAATGACCAGTGACCAGAGATTATTGATCAGCCCCACGTTTTTCATGATGATGAACAGCGGAACCGAACCGACCTCCGGCGGGACCAGCATGGTGGCAATCACAAAATAGAACAGGAACTGCTTGCCGGGGAACCGGTATTTGGCAAACGCGAATCCGGCAAGCGAGCAGAAAAACAGCGTGGTGATTGTTCCCAGCAGCGTGGTAAAAGCGCTGTTATAAAGATTGGTCCAGATCGGAATCGCATTGAATAATTTGCTGAAGTTTCCCAGCGTGGGATGTGCAATCCACAGTGAGTTGAATCCGCTGATGCTTTCCGAGGTATCTTTTAATGAGATGATGCACATCCACACGACCGGAAACAAGGAAAAGAAAACAATGATCGACAAAATGGAATAGACCAAGATGTTCTGTAATCTGATTTTAGTTCTGTAATTCAACTCCAAGTCCTCCTACATTTCTCCCTGTCGTACTCGTATGGCAAACTGAACAATGGAAATGATCAGCAGAATCAATGTCAAAATACAACCGATCGCTGCCGCATACCCCATTTTGAAAATGCTGAATCCGGATTGATACATGTATTGGAACAGCGAGACATTGGAGGTTCCGGGCCCCGACAGAATGTAAGGTTCATTAAAGATCTTCCAGGAGTCCACCGTCAATGTAATGAAGCAGAAAAACAGAATGTTGGACAGGGAAGGCAGTGTGATTTTGAAGAATTTTTGAACCGCAGTGGCACCGTCTACCGTGGCCGCCTCATAATATTCCGGAGAAATATTGAGCAGACCGGATAAAACAATCATGGTGAACCACGGGGTATTCCTCCAAACATTCAGAATGACGACCGGGATTTTGGACATTGTGACACTGGTAAGCCACGGCACTCTTGTTCCGCCGAACGTTACCAGAATCTGATTGATCAGTCCGGCGTTTTCATCAAACAGCATGCCGAAAATGATGCCCATGGCAATTGCAGCGCAGACATTGGGCAAAAAGGATGCCGTTTTGAAAAATCTGCTTGCTTTTAATCCTTTGTTGTTCAGTAAGCTTGAAACCAGCAAGGCAAGAAGCAAAATAAACACCACGCCGGTGACCCAATAATAAACGGTGTTTTTGACCGCATCCCAGAACATGTAGTCCTTCATCAGGAGCTGGTAGTTGCCCAGCCCCACCGATTTGGGAGAACCGATGCCATTCCACTCCGTAAAGCTGATCCCGACCGTCCAGATCAACGGAATTAACTGAAAAATCAGGAACAGCAGGAAGAACGGAAGAATGAACAGGTAGGGATACCGGTACCTTTTCACGGCTTTGATGATTTTCAACTCTTTATCACCCGCTATTTTTCTATTTTGGCTTTTCCGATTTTCGCCTTCAGGTTTTTGTCCATGTTGGCAATCGCTTCCTTCATGGACTGGCTGCCGGCCACATATTTTTCAAGCTCAGCACTGATGATTTCATCCGCTTCCGCATCCTGCGGGGTGACGACCAGATTTTTGCTGCCGTTTTGCAGGAATTCACTTTCCTTGGCGCGGAAGGATTCTCCGCCGTAAAAAGTGGAGGACTCTTTCCAGAACTTATTCTTCAGCATATCCAGGGAAATCGGGTTGGAATAAGGGGCGTTCTGCTCCACCATTTTGTTGACCCATTCCTGACGGGAGGTGCTGTCAAAGTTGAAGTCTTTCCAGAGCTTTTCGCAAAGTCCCGCGTAAACGCCGTCTTTTTTGTTGACGATTGCGAAATAGGAGGAAACAGGAGCGCCCGCGGTTCCGACATCCTTAAACACAGGCGCGGACATGACACGCCACTGGCCGGAGGTTTCAGGGACATTTTTCCTCAGGAACTCGTCCCAGAAAGCGCCGATATCAAAGGTTGCGACCTCCCCTTTGCGGGTCGCGTCGTACAGAGCCGGTTCCATGATGGTTGATTTCAGAAGCAGCCCCTGGGAATACATGGTGTCCAAAGCCCCCAGCGCAAGCTTCGTGCCCGAATCGGAACCGATGACAACATTGCCTTCGTCATCCCAGATTTTCGCATTTGCCTGAGGCATCAGACCGCGGCGGCCCCAATATCTCCATGTTTTGCTGCCGGGATCGATATAGGAAAGATAAACCTTTCCGTTGCTCTTTTCCTTCAGCTGTTTTCCCGCCTCGATGTAGCCTTCCACCGTGGACATCTGAGAGGGATCGACACCGTATTTGTCAAAAATCTGTTTGTTGTAGAACAGCATCTGCGGACGGACGGAATCCGGAAGGCCATAAATTTTTCCCTGGAATTTCGCGTCATTGGCCGCGCCGGAAACCATCTTGTCCACCAGCGGCGTAACCAGAGCGGTTTCGTCCTTGACAATATCGCCCTTCGCCAGATCCATCAGGTTGACCGGGTCAATGTACATTGCGTCCGGAAGATCGTCGTACGAACCGGAAAGATAGGTTGTTGTGACTTTTTGCCTGGAATCGTCCGCGCCCTTGGTCTGAACGATCTCGATAGTGACTCCGGAAGCGATATCCTTGTTTCTTTCCAACCATGCGTCATAATACTGCTGTAAATACTGAGGCTGCCCATACGCATAAATTACAACTTTGCCTTTGGGATAAACGGTTTTCCCATTCGTTGCCGATGCCGTGGAAGCAGTGCCTGCACTGCTGTTGGACCCGCATCCAACAAACGCACCCATCATCATCATGAGTGCCAGCACCATTGAGACAATTTTCTTTTTCATAGCAATCCTCCATTGCAATAATATTATTTTGCAGCATTAACTGCTGTCAAAATGCGCTCATAAGGGATTTCCGTCGGCAGAGTACAGTCGGCCCCCAGAATAAACCCTGTCCTCCCGAAAGAAGAAATAATGGATTTTACAGCCTGTGTCAATTCCTCTTCCGTGCCGTCCACCAGTACGCCGCTCCGGTTGGCCAGCCCGCCCATCACGGTGACTCCGTCGAAAAGCCTTCTTCCCTCTTCCAAGGAAAAGTGGGTTTCATACACGCCCCAGTTTACAACATCCGCCAGGCTCTTGTAGCCGGCGTAACGCTGCATATTCAAATTATCTTTGCACATATGTAAAAAATTATAACTGTTTTTCTCTTTCGCTGCTTTGAGGATCATTTGATCAAAAGGAGCGACACACTCTTCAAATTCCTCGTCGGTAAAGTAGTGCTTTTCGCCGCCGAGCGAAGCGAAGTAGATCCCGTCCAGCCCCAATTCCATATATTTCTGCGCCAGCTGGCACATGCCGTCTGTAATCCGTTGAAAAGCATCGAGCAAAGGCGCTTTGTTTTCGCGGATGTGCGAACAGAACATTTCGCGGACATTTTCATAACCGTATCTTGCCTCGATCGGATGAATGGCGGAAGCAACGATCCCGTGAACGGTGCCCAAAGTAAACGCCGTTTGATCGCATCGGTCTAAAATCCGTTTGACCAGCTCGATCTGCGCCTGCATAAAATCATCATGAATGGAAATGGTTCTGATTTTCTTCCAGTCTTCGGGCTTTCTGATTTCCCCCATGTCGGGAACAAGGTTTTCATTCATGATTTTAAGGATATCGGTATCGGTGCGCCTAAAAAAATCCAAATGGGATTGTACGCCCTCTTCTCCAAACGCTTTCTCTTTTGGAAAATGGAGATAAAAACCCGACGGAATCTGATCCACCGGTTCCCCTTTGATTGCCGCAATCACTCTTTCTCTTTTATTCATAGTTTCTGTCCTTTCTTCCTATAGATTTTTATCAAAATGTTCACTGATGTTGTCACTAATATTACCACTGGTATTATCAGTTGTCAATACTATTCATAAAAATTCGAGTATAAACTGCATATTAAAACCTATCGTGACGAAAACTTTATTTATAAAATATATTCTACTGAAATTCCTGATTTACTTTATTCCGTACCGTACCGTGACGGACAAAAATTTTCTGACAATAAGGAAACATCCGTTGATCGGCATTCCCGTCCAGGAGGGACGCGGCGACCGACTTTAGAAAAAGCATACAAAATCGGCGCGACATGTTCTATCCTCCAAATTAATTTAACAATTGACTTTTTAACTGTGATTTCTTATAATTTAAGTAAATTATAAACACAGTTAGCTTACAATCATGCCGCCATGCAGCAATTTATTACGACTGGAAGATGACAATCATGATAAAAACGATTCGAATGGCAGATATCGCGGAAAAGCTCGGCGTCAGCACGGTGACTGTTTCAAAGGCTTTATCCGGAAAAGACGGCGTAAGCGAGCCGATCCGGGAAAAAATTAAATCCCTGGCGGATGAAATGGGATATCGCTACAAAATATCTCCAAAAAAGAACCTGAAAGACACCGGGAATATCGGTATCCTGATTCCTTCCAGCTTTGTAGAAAAATCGAATTCATTTTATTGGGACATGTATGAGCATGTGGTGAAACGCCTTGCAAACAGCGGATATTTCGGCATCCTTGAAATGGTCAGTCTGGAGGATGAGCATCAGCTGAATGAACCGCGCATTTTACAGAATGATAAAATCGACGGCCTGATTCTGATCGGTCAGGCGGAAAACCGTTATCTTCAAATGCTCCGCAAGGAAAAAGTACCCACGATATACCTTGATTTCTATAATTCGGCGAGCGGGAACAACTGCGTGATTTCAGACGGCTATTACGGGATGTATGCCGTCACCAATTACCTGATTTCAATGGGGCACCGCGATATTTATTTTGTCGGCTCCATTCGCTCCACAAGCAGTATTTGCGACCGTTATTTCGGTTACTGCCGTGCGATGATGGAACATCAATTGCCGGTGACGGAGGAGATGAAGATCCCCGACCGCGGGGAAGACGGGGTGCTTTCCATCAACCTGCCCGACAAACTCCCCACCGCATTTGTCTGCAACTGCGATCTGACCGCCAGCCAGGTGGCCAACATGCTGAAAGACAGGGGTCTTCGGGTCCCGGAGGATTGTTCTATCGCGGGCTTTGACAATTACCTCTTTCCGGGGCTCAGTACGGTGGAATTAACCACTTATGCGGTGGATATGGAAGGGATGGTTCGTGCCTGCGTGGAGCGTCTCTTACGGAAAATCCACAACCCGAATTATGAACCGACCCTGAAAATAATCAGCGGACATCTCATTATACGAAACAGCGTTCTGGATCTTCATACAAATCCCCTATTAAAACCATAACAGCGAAGCTGCCTTTATATGAATTTGCGGCAGCAATTGGAATAAAAAGCGTCTTGAAACCGTTTTGGACTTCACCTCTTTGTTCTCAGTATGGAAGACTGAAAAACAAACGGGTGCCGTTCACGACGGATCAAGACGTTCTTTTTGTGCTGTTTATGATATGCAATGCCCTCCTGAAAACAGGAACCCTGTTTTCAGGAGGGCGTGCTGGGAGACAAACAATAAAAGGGTGAATTGCAAAATTTTACTTTTGCAATTCACCCTTGATACGAGAAACTTATTTCTTTTGAGCGGAACGCCGCTTTCCCTGAACGATGACAATCGCTGCAACAGAAACCAACGCAGCTATCAGAACGATCCAGATAAAGCGAGGATCCTGACCGGTCTTCGGCGGTTGCGTCAAATCCGTCGGGCTGGCTTGCGGCGTGGATTCTTCACCGATGCTCTCTGCGGGTGTACTGGAAGGATTCACCAGAGGTGTGGATTCTTCGCCGATACTTTCGGGAGACGCCACGGCTTCCAGCTGCAAAACCCACTGCAGATTCGCCGTTGCCGACGCGAATTCATTTCCCATCGTCTCAGGCGCGTGAATGGAGGCGGAGATAATCCCCGTTTCGGAATTTGCATTGACTGTACCCAACAAGATCTGATCGGTTACAATGTCGGCTGTTCCCGTTTTCCCGGAAGCAGGACCCTGATACAACACCTTGGTCGAAGAACCATCATCCATTTTAAAGGTGACATTCAGTACCAGAGTATCAAGCAGGGCTTTCACCTTTTCCGTATCGGTACCGGGCTGAGCCTGAAAATAAACCCTCATCTTATTGCTGCTCTGATTCCGTATCACAACATTCTGCTGGTCAGAGGTCCCTCCCGGCATCAGCCCCTGGAATATTGCACCCGAGTCGCCTGCCTGCAAGGTATTGGCGGTCCCGTTGTACGTAACATACACCGGATTTTGCACAGCGGCAAACGAAGTAAGCGATGGGCCTGCCGACATAAACAGCAGAGAAGCCGCCAGAGAGATCAGTGCAATTCGTTTTGATTTTTTAACATTTAAATATTTCATTGCATCAAATCCTTTTTTCAACATGACGGCAATGCCAAGCATCGCCTAAATCATAAGCACTCCCACAACTTCTGCAAAACTCTTTACCCTGGATACGTTTCAGGCGTAATTCCATTCCAGTTCCGGATGACGGTTTTTCCGCCCACAACCTCTGTTGAAGGGGTAAAATGCTCCGACTGCACCGCCTCCGCATTGACGTTCAACTGAAATGAAATACCGACTATTTCGTTGCCCCACTCTGTCGGGACATGAATTGTATTGCCGTCCTTTGCTGTTTTGAACAGCGCTACGGAACTTCCGTTGCCTGTCGTCGGGACTATACTGTCAAAGTAGTAGTAGCCATCCTGACTGCTTTTCGTCCAGCCATCGTTAGGACTGAAGAAATCTTCAGCGGTAATAACCCGCGTTGTGCCGTCAGAAAGCTGCACTGCATTGTTCGCAATGACTTCCCCGTCCCTTTTTAAAACGAGCTCCACCTTCGCGCGGATATAGCAGGGATTATGCCCAATGTTCGTAATAGTCGGGTCTTTCAGAAAGCTGTCGCCGGGGAATATAAACCCTTTCTTCACATAAGCGCCATCTATGTAATCACTCATGGAAGAGCTTGAAAACACGGGTTCTTCCAGCTTGATGTTCACATTGCCCATGGTAACGACATTGGAAACTTCCGCTTTATCCGTCATCCAAGCCAGCGTTCCGCCGACAGCAACAAGAGAAGCTGTAGCAACAGCGGTGATCAGAATTAAAATTTTTCTCTTCATGAAAATCTTCTCCTAACGCCTGGTTTTCAGAATGGCTGAGCGAAAAATCGAATCGCTTAATTTATCGGATAAAAACTTCCGCTATGTCACGGAGTAGGAGGAGTCAGAAGGTTCATCAGAGCCGTCTTCGTCGCAGCATTAAGATTGGTCAGACCGTCGTTGCCGTTTCTCTGAACCAGAGCCGCCGTTACGGAAATATTGAAATCTTTCAGATCGCTGACATCGGCCGTATTCTTAATCGTGACCGTATTAAAGAGGGTCTGAGTTTCAGCCTGCGGATCTACAACATCCTGATAGAAGAAATAGACATTTCCGTTGGCATCCACGACTTTTTCCCATTTCGTGGTGTTCCAGTCAATCGTGGCAATCTGCTCAATGGCATTCAGCGCAGCGGATGAAGTTGCCGCGTTCGGATAGGTGGCTTCCAGCTTGATCGCGACCCAGGCGGTGGAGCCTGTGGCAGCCGCGGAGGTGTTCTTGACCTGCGGGTCCTTATTGATCACACGGCCGGGAGTAATATTTTTGGCCTGGTTAATGCCGAGGGTCGGGGAAGGTAAAAGCGCGTCAGCTGCGAGTTGAACCGGATTGACAGCCTGATCATAATCGGCACCGTCATACGCATCTTCCTTGAGGGCTCCGGTCAAAGCCGTACCTGCCGTAAATACGTTGGTTTTCGTCGGGGTTTTCGCTGTCAAATAAGCAAGTGTCGCACCCGCGGCAATTACGCCGACCATGGCCAGGGACATTACTGTCATAACTATGTTTCTTTTTTTCATTTTGCTTAACCTCCATTTAATTCATTTTTTCACCTGAAAACAGGCGTTTTATTGTTTGGAGTCCGTCGACTCCTGGATCACATCTTTTTCTTTTGGCTTTGCCTCTACAATTTCCGGCAGAAAAAGCAGAAGTAAAATCAGGACCACAACACCGGTAACCCCCATAATTCCACGCGGTGTTTTGATTTCAACCGAAAGATAACCCAAATACGGAATTGCAGCAGGCGAAGCCCTGCCGATCAACGCTTCAAAACTGATGGGAGAATCGTTTGTATTGTTTTCATCACCTTTGGTGACAAACTGCTTTTTCGCGGTATCAATGGAAACCACCCGGTGCGTTGCCGCCATTCCTCCGCTTAACTGAAACGTAATGGCATCCCCCACCTTGATTTCTTCCGGCGCGACCTTTTTCACAAAGATGATGGAACCCACCGGATAAGAACGCTGCATGCTTCCGCTTAACACGGCCAGCGGCTGATAACCAAACAGATACGGGAGCATTAAAATCCCCGCCAACAGCGTCATGACAACCAACATGACCACCGAAATAATATTGCATACTTTTTTAAACATTCCGTTCCTCTGTTCCTTATTACGTCTTAGGTGCGATTGTGTGCTGCGTTTGGTTTTCCTGAACAAAGTCTCCCCATACATCCGTTACCGCTCCGCCATCCGACTGAATGGAATCGGCGATGACATCAATCTGAAGGTTATTGTAATCGGTGTCGGATGTGACGGAATTCAGAAGCAGTGTGGTAGTCGCCTGAGGCGCCAGAGCATTTTTATAGTAGAAGTAGCCGACCGAATTCCCGGAATCGTAAACATAGAACCAGTTGTCGCTCCAGATATTGGTATGTCCGCTTCCTGTTCCGGGGAACAGATTCAATGTTAAATCCCCCATCACGAAGGAATTACCGGAAATGCTCTGCGGCATGCCGGCAAACTGGATGCCCTCGGCCGTTGCCGTGTTGACGCCGGAACTGTCGCTGAATTTATAACTCGGAACCAGCATGACTCTGACATAAGCATAAATGGTGCCGGTATTTTTAACAGCCACCTGTTTTGTCGAATGGTCGACCGAATAGGAACTGCTGGGAGTCCCCCCGCCGTTTTCTATGATGTCTACGTCCGGAACGCCTTTTACGAAACTGTTTGTTTTGGTCGTCGTTTTTGCGGACAAAAACGCCGCGGAATTACCGATGGAAAAGGCCAGCGTAAGAATCACAACAGAGGAAACCAGCAAAAGCACTTTTTTCCATTTCATAACGGCACCTCCTTTTTTCACCTGGCTTCAGTTACCGGATTGATGATATTTGTCACGCTGTCCGTAGCGCTGAACCACTGGTTATGAGAATGATGGTTGGTGACGGATGCGGTAAGACTCTTATCCGTGTAATCCGTGCCCGCCGGATTTTTTGTAAAGCCGATGGTCCCCGGAGTTCTGCTCAGCTGCACGGTTCCGGCATCATACTGCCAGCTGCTGTCAATTTCCTTCACCGTATAGGTTCCTTTGGAAAGTCCGACGATGGTTTTGGAAGCCGTGCTTCCGGATCCCATGGTCAGCGTTACATAGAACGGATGAATGGTCGCACAGCCCGAAGGAGCCGTTCCTGTCACCAGGAACACAAAGCTTCGCTTTGGATCGGAGGAACCGAAGGTCCCGTCGATTGTTTTCTGAATGGTAATGCTTCCGGAAATCACATGAACCGTGTAATTGTTCCCGCTGTTATCCGTGTTATTGGCTTTATTGCCTCCCGCCGGTTCCGAGAATGTGGTCCCGCTTGTGTCTTTCATCAAAACCCATGGAGAGGAGGAGGTAAAGGTTGCCGTGAGTTTATAAGCGGTTGTCACCAGCGGCTTGACATTCTGCGGGAAGCTTTGACTGCTTCCGCTGACCCCGCCGCCGGACCACTGATAGGAAAAGCTTCCTGTCGTTCCCGACGGAACAATATACATTCCCTGCCCGGTCACATGGGCGTTGCTGTCATTCAGCGTATACGGCTGCAGCGAAGAATCCGGGACATTTTCGCCGCGGAATATGGTCGTTTCGTCAGTTCCCAGGTAGAAGATCGGCTTGACATTCACCTTGGGGGAAGTACCGAAATCAGCGCTGCCCGACGAATAGGTGATGCTGCTTGAAGCCATGACCGGGATACTGTTTCCGCCGATAAACTCTGTTTTCGCTTTGATCCGGATGGTCTTGCTCCACCCGGGAGAACCGTTTGTATTGACCGGAACATCCTGACTGCTCCATGTAATGGTTTGTCCACTTACTGTTCCGCCGGCCGCGTCCACAATCTTGAACCTCTGATCCACCGTATAGGTCATTGTGGCGCCGCTGATCCCGCCGATTTCATGCGGAATCTGCTGGAAAATCGCGTCGACCGGAAGGGTTTCGGAGGCTTTGTAATAATAGTCGTTTCCCTGGCCGTCCTCCGACGCAATCGCTTCCATATACCCGTCCACGCGGTAATCAACTGAGCTGGAGAACACGCCGATGGAAAAGATTGTCGCGTTGAGCGGCGAGAGTTTCATTTGATTCGCCCAGTAAATCGCCGAGCTGGCAACCGTCTGGTTGAATCCGGAACCGTGATTCGGCTCTCCGTCTGTGAAAAAGACCACGATTTTTTTCCGGTTTGACGTGTGATTTACCGGCTCATAGGACGTGGAATCCTGAAACTCATTATAGGTGGTGTGCATCGCGTAGTCGGCCGCAGTCGATCCAGATGCGTGCAAACCATCGATCGCACCGGTAATCAGGCTGTAGGAATCCGAATTTCCACATCGGAGCAACGAATAATAATAATTCGTGTTGTATGTTTTTTGTGTTAACACATGCGCCTGGGTTGCAAACCCGATGACCCCGATCCGGCTGTCGGGAGAACTGTTTTTAATGGATTCGACAAAAGCGGTCGCCGCGCTTTTCAGTTCTTCCAGCTTGGTCTGCCTTTGATAAAACTGTGTGTTGGTGTAATGCGCATAAAAGATGTATGTATTGCTGGCGGGCGTGTTGACAGCCGACGGCGTGACTTTTGTGGTGCCGTCATACCATCCCATAACCCCGGTGGTATGATACGTTACCTCTGTAGGGGTATCCGACGTATTAATAACGCCGTCGTTATTGGTGTCAGCCTTGAAAATCATATAAGTGTAACGCGGGCCCTCTGTATTGTTGGAAGGAACATTTCCCGGAGTGACACTTACATAGGTAACGCCCGCAGTCGCGGAATTTTTTACAAAGACCCGCGGGCTGCTGCCGTAATACCAGCCGTTATAGCCGTATGCATTAACATAAGAAAGCTGCTGATACTGGCCGCTCACCAACGCGAAATAGGTTACGCTGGTCGACAGAGTTCCGGTCACCTTTTTATAGGTGGTGGACGTACTGCCCATGCTCCCCGACTCGTCAAGGACAAGGAAAATATCGCTCGGCGTTGTTTCGGTCTGGATGTTGGACGGAGCGGTAACATTCAAATCCACATCGTATGTCCGATCGTTCCAGTTTACCAGAGCCACGCTTTGATTGGCCGTAACCCCGGTCGCGCCGTCCGCCAAAGCTGAGCTGAATCCGCAGCCGACTGCCACAGTAAACGCCAGTACCGCAGAAATGATTTTCTTGTAAAACGGGCCGTATTTCATTTGTACCACCGCTCCTTTTTATTGCAACGTTTGTGAGAGCTGCTTTCGTCCTGGTAAATCTCTTCAGTCAGCCATTTTGTTATTTCTTTTGGTTTTATTATACCTTTGCACAGTCACAATCCGGTCACAAATAGCATTGTTTCTGTATCTTATTAAATTATTTTTTCTTTACTTTGAAACTTTCTATTGAATTTAAATACGAAATGACGATTCATTCGCTTTTCTAACGGCGGAAATTTCCTCCGTAAAACAAAAATTACAGCATATTCCATGGGATTTGAATAACAGGACAAAAAAGCCGGAATGCTTTTGCGGCATCCCGGCTTTTTCTAAACAATATATATATTTTTTTATGCGGTTACATTTTTCTGTATTTTTTTACTTTGCGAAGGTGTTTCTTTTTCCGGTTGTAAATCAACGCGAGGACAATATAGATAATCAGCAGCAGAATGATGATTCCTGCAATAATCAGGAACCAGACCGAAGTGAAAACAGCCTTCAGCTTATCCGCCGTATGAAGCACTTCGCTGCGCTCCACGCTTTCAGCGGCGACCAGATTTACGGTTCCCAGCGTCTGATCCGCATAGCTGAGCGTCGCGGTCCCGATCACCTGCCCCTTTTTGACAGGCGCGCTCACCCTGCTCGGCACGTTGGTTTTAATAATCACGCTGCCCGTGGAAACATTGTTCGGCAGCATCGCCTGGCAGTTTTTCTGCGCGACCAGCCGCAGCGAATCCTTGTTCCACGCATAGTCCAGCGGGATCTCCGCCAGAGTGTCCTGCTCCTTGACAATGGACTTCATCTGCAGGTTTTTAAAGGCCCAGCGGTACAGCTCCGCACTGTCGATCATTTCGCCGCGCGTCGTGATCGCTTTCCCGTTCGCGTCAACGGACGGCGCCCCGAGCGCAACGCAAAGATAGGTGCTGCCCTCCGCTGTGGCGGTCGAAACCAGGCAGTAGCCCGCCTCGTCGGTATGCCCGGTTTTGATTCCCTTGGCATACTGGTAATAATATTTTCCGCCGCCTTCCCCGTTTTTATTGATCAACAGGTTTGTGGTCGACTTGCTGAACGTGGTCCCCGCGCGCGGCCCGCCGACCGGCGTGCACCGGTAAACCGTCTGGGAAGTGATTTCCGTAAAATACGGCAGGCTCATCGCGTATTTCGTGATGAGCGCCAGATCGTGCGCCGTGGTGTAGTGGTTTTCGTCCTGCAGGCCGTGCGGATTCACAAAATGCGTTCCGGTGCAGCCCAGCTGTTTCGCCTTTTGGTTCATCAGGTCGACAAACGCGTCCACGTCGCCGCCGCCGACATAATCCGCCAGCACCAGCGCGGCGTCGTTTCCGCTCGGCACCATCATCAGGTTCAAAAGCTGTTTGGCTGTCAGAACATCATTGACCTGTATGCCGGAAAGGGAGCTGCCCGTACCGAGCAGCTTGTCCACCACTTTCTTTGAAACGGTGATTTTCGTGCCGTCCAGGTCCTTTATTTTTTCACTTGCTATAATGTAAGTCATGATTTTTGTTGTGGATGCCGGATACTGCTTTTTGTTCGGATTTTTTTCGTAAACCACCGCGCCGGTGTTCAGGTTGACCAGTTCGATTGCCGAACACTGCGGCTGATAACTGCTTGTAAAGCCCGCCGCGTTCACATTGACGGACGGCAGCAAAACGCACAGCGTAACAAAAACCGAAAACAGGGAAAGCAACTTTTTTTTCATGGAACTTTTGCCTCCAATGTGATATGATAAGGAAGAAAGTTTTCAGGGTGTCGCCAAGGCCGGAAAATCGCCGGATCTTCCGCGTTGCGGAGCCGTATTTCCAAGCAGAATCAGCCGGGATTTTAACGCTTCGGACACCCGCCAATCCTTCGATTGGGTCTTGAACTGCTTTTTCAGTATAAACAGTATAACAGTGTTTTCCAAAAAGATAAAGGGCAGTTTGCAATTGTTAATAATTTGTAAGATATATCGACGGAGGAATCGCCATGATTTACATAACCGGTGACACGCACGGAGAAATGGTCCGTTTCGACTCTGCACAGGCGCGAAGACTGAAACGGGACGACACGCTGATTGTGTGCGGGGATTTTGGATTCATTTGGGAGGGCGGCGAAAAGGAACAAAAAGCCCTGAAAAAGCTGGGGGATAAAAAATACCGGATTCTTTTTGTGGACGGCACACATGAAAATTTTGATCTCCTTGCAAAATATCCCGTTGAGGAATGGAACGGCGGCAAAGTGCGGCATATCTGCGGAAACCTGTACTACCTGATGCGCGGACAGGTTTTCACGCTGGAAAACCGCAAAATTTTCACCATGGGCGGCGGCGAAAGCACCGAAAAGCAGATCCGCACGGAAGCCGGAACCTGGTGGGAATGCGAGCTGCCGAACATTGACGAAATGAAAGAGGCTGTCCGGAATCTGCGCGCCGCCGACATGAAGATCGACTATATGATCACCCATGAGCCGCCGCCGCGCGTGCTGTTTCATTCCGGCACCGCGGTGGAAAACACCAATCAGCTGGAGGCATTTTTCGAACAGCTCGTGCGCCAGGTCCGGTATGAAAAATGGTTCTTCGGCTCCATGCACATCGACCGCAAGATCACGGCCAAAAACTACGCCGTATTTAACGATATTCTGCCGGTGGAACCTCCCCAGAAAAAAAGGTTCAGAAGATGAAAATCTTTCACACCTCCGACTGGCACCTTGGGAAAATGATCTACGGGCATTCGCTGCTGCCGGATCAGGCCCACTTTGTCAACGAAGTGTTTCTTCCCGCGGTTCGCCGGGAGCGCCCCGATCTTGTGCTGCTCGCGGGCGACATCTTCGACCGCCAGATTGCCCCGGTGGAAGCCATCCGCCTGTTCGACCGCTTTGTGTCCGATATGAGCGCGCTGCATGTGCCGCTCGCGCTCATTGCCGGAAACCACGACGGCGCGGAACGCATTGCCGTTGGAGCCGGCCTGCTGCGGCAGAGCGGCGTTTACATCGGCAGCAGCATTGCGGATGTTTTTCAGCCCGCCGTTGTCCGTGCGGGCAACGCCGAAGCCCACGTTTACCTTCTCCCCTACTGTGAACCCGCCGCCGTGCGGGAATTTTTAAAAGACAATTCGCTCCGGAGCTTTCAGGACGCTTACACGGCATTGCTGGACCGTGTGCGCGGACAGCTTGCTCCGGGCGTTTTCAATATTCTTCTGGCGCACTGCTTTGTGATAGGCGGCGCGCTTTCCGCTTCCGAAAGCCCCACCTTTGTCGGCGGCAGCTCGGAGGTGAACCCCTCCGTTTTTGCCGGATTCGATTATGTGGCGCTCGGGCATCTGCACGGGCCGCAGCGGGCCGGGAAAAACGGAAGGTATTCCGGTTCGCCGCTGAAATATTCCTTTGACGAAGCCGGGCAGAAAAAATCCTTTACGGTGCTGGATGTGGAAAATAAAACAGCAGCAGTCAGCGAATACAGCCGCCCGCCGCTGCACGACCTGCGGGTGCTTTCGGGCGAATTCACACAGCTGCTGGAAAACGCGAAGGCCGCCCCTTCGGAGGATTATCTTTACGCAAACCTGAAGGACCGCGCGCCGGTCTACATGCCGATGGATCAGCTGCGCCCTTACTATCCCAACCTTTTGGGACTGAGCAGCGAATGGCTTTCCGCCGCGGGCGGAGCAGAAAAAAACGGCGAACTGCACGAGCAGCTGATGCGCCGAAAAACGGACGACCTGTATATCTTTGAGCAGTTTTTGAGCCAGATCTGCGGCTGCGAAGCGGACGACGGCGACCGAGAGCTGTTTTTGCAGGCAATGCGTCCGAGCGGGGAAGAGATCGTATGAAGCCGGTATCCATCACCATGAAAGCGTTCGGCTCTTATCTGGGCCAAACCACCATCGATTTTACCAAACTCGGGGAAAACCCGATTTTTCTGATCACCGGTGCAACCGGCGGAGGAAAAACCACGATTCTGGACGCCATGTGCTTCGCGCTTTACTGCCGGGCGACCGGCGGGCGCCGAAGCTGGAGCAGCATGGTGAATACCGCCGCGCCGCAGGACGCGGAAACGCTCGTGGATTTTGTTTTTCTGCTCGGGGGCGAAACCTACCGCTTTTTCCGTTCCCAGCAGCGGTACGCGGCAAGAGGCTCCGGGGCAATCAAGGTAAAGGAAGAACACTGCTGCTACCGCATGGAAGACGGCGAATGGAGCCTGATCATCAGCGGCGCGGAGTCCCGCGTGCGGGAAAAAGCGGAACAGATTCTGGGGCTGACCTGCGAACAGTTTTCCCAGGTCATGGTGCTGCCGCAGGGGGATTTTTTAAAGCTTCTGCTCGCCAGCTCACGAGAAAAGGCGCAGATGTTCCAGACGCTTTTCGCCACGGACCGCTGGGCCAACGTCACGCTGCGGCTGAAGGGGATGGCGGAAGAGGTCCAGCAGCAGATGAAAGCGGCGGCGGCCGCGAAAGCGCTGATTCTGGAACGCGAGGAATCTTCCACCGCGGAAGAACTGGAACAGAAACGCGCGGAAACGGAAAAAGCGCTGGCCGCAGCGGAAACGGAGCTTTCCATTCTGGAAAAGGAGCTGGAGCTGCAAACCGCCGCCTACAATTCCGCACTGATACTGAGCCGGAAATTTTCGGACTTTCAGGCGCTTCAGAACGCGATGCAGGCTTTGGACGGCAAAAAAGAGGAGATCGGGCAAAAAAAGGCCGCTCTGGCGAAAAGCCGCGCGGCGAGAACGATCTACCCGTATTTTACCGCGTTCCAAAACGCGCGGCGCGACCACAGCGCCAAGCGTTCCGCAAACCGCGCCGCGCAGGACGCGCTCTCCCGCGCGGCGGCGGAACGGGAGGCGGCGCGGGAGCTGCCCAACGCGGTCAGGGAATACCGCGAAAAGGCCACCGCGTCCGCGCAGCAGGCCGTCCGACTGGAAGCCGCGCTTGACGCGGCAAAACGCTATCAGAAAATCCAGGACGGCCTGAAGCAGAACGAAGCCCGCTTCGCCGCCGCGCAAAAGGAGCAGGACCAATACGCCGCGGCGCTCCAAGACGCGCAGACCCGCTTTCAGGCGGGCCGTACATACCTGGAAACGGCGCGGGCGGAAAGCCGGGAATTTCCGCGTCTTGCCGCGGAAGCGGACCGGCTGGTCCGGCAGAACGCCGCGGCGGCCCTCGCTGCCGGGCTTGAAGACGGCACCCCCTGCCCGGTCTGCGGCGCGGTTCACCACCCCTCCCCCGCCGCGCAGAGCGCGGAGCTGGAAGCCGTGCGGGAAAAGCTGAAGCAGGCAACAAAAGCCGGTGACCGACTGGAAAAATATGAAAAGCGCCTGCGGGAACTGGAGGAAATCCAAAAGAACGCGCAGGAACGGCTGAATGCCGTACAAAAAGCGTCAACGGAACTGGAACGCGGCCGCGCCTCCCTGAATGCGGCGGCGAGCGAGCTTGCCGCCGCGCTGAACGGACAGAGCGACCCCAAAAAGGCCGAGGCGGACCTGCTTGCCGCAAAGGCAAAGGCGGTGGAATATTCCGCCGCTGCCGACCGCGCGGAGCACCGCATCACGGAAACACAAAGCGCCGCGGCGGGCGCACAGGCCGCCGCGAAGGCCGCGCGGCAGGCGGAGGAGGAGTCCGACGCCGCGCGGCAGGAAACGGAAAGCCGCTGGATAGAACAGGCGCGGGCCGCCCACTGGGACCCGGAAACGGATTTTTCCAAAATTCTGCTCAGCCCAAACGAGGAAGCCGCAGCGGAACGGGAACTGGAAAATTACGGCGCGGCGCTGCATTCCAGCCGGGAACAGCTGGAAAAATTAAAGCAGGAGCTGAACGGCGCACAGCAGCCCGACACGGAATCCGCGAAACAGCGGCTGGACGATATCCGGCAAAAAGCCAGCCAGACCGCGCAGCGCAAAGGTATGCTGACCCGCACCGCGGAAGCCGTGCGCGGCTCGCTGAAAAAGCTGGCCGAGCTGGACCGGCAGAACGCCGGGCTGGAGGAACGCTATGCGCGCACCAGCCGCCTTTCCCTGCTGCTTGCCGGAAAGACAGGGATGAAAATCCCGCTGCATCAGTTTGTTCTGGGTATTATGCTGGACGATATCGTTTCCTGCGCGAACCAGTTTTTCTCCATCTTCAGCAACGGAAGGTACCGCCTGAACCGGGTTTCGGGCGCGTCGGGCGGAAATGCGCTCGGCGGCCTCGACCTGCAGGTGTTCGACGCTTACAGCGGCGGAATCCGCGGGGTGGAAACGCTTTCCGGCGGCGAGCTGTTTCTGGCGTCTTTATCGCTCGCCTTCGGCCTGTCCGACGTGGTGCAGGGTTATTCCGGCAGCGTCCACCTGGATTCCATCTTTATCGACGAAGGGTTCGGTTCCCTGGACCAGGACACGCTGGACACCGCCATGAAGGCCCTTCTCACCATCCGGCAGAAGGGCCGCACCATCGGGATCATTTCGCATGTGAGCGAGCTGAAAACGCGCATTCCCGCTCAAATCGTGGTTTCAAAAGCCGCGGACGGCGGCAGCGTGGCGGAAATTATTGCATAGCATTGTTTCCTTTTGCCCGGATTGAAACCGTACGGCGGCCTGTTCGCGGTTGATTTCTGATGCGCGCTTGTATTTTCGGAATAAAAAGAATATAATGGTGCAGATGGTTTTTCGCCATCGATAATTTAATCTGAATTTGAGGATGATGCAAGTGAACATTGTATTGGAGATTATTAAAGCAGTTGTCTTAGGCATTGTGGAAGGCATTACGGAGTGGCTGCCGATCAGCAGCACCGGGCACATGATTCTGACCAATCAGCTGATGCCCATGAACTTTCCCGATGCATTCAAAGAGATGTTCCTGGTGGTGATTCAGCTTGGCGCCATCATGGCGGTCGTTGTCCTGTATTTCGGCAAGCTGAACCCATTTTCAGGGAAAAAGACGGCCATGCAGAAAAAAGAGACCTGGTCCATGTGGGGAAAAGTGCTGGTCGCCTGTGTGCCCGCAGGAATCATCGGCCTGAAATTCAATGATGAAATCGATAAAATTTTCTACAACTACCAGACCGTTGCGGTCACCCTGATCCTTTACGGCGTTCTGTTTATCGTGGTGGAAAATTATAACCGCAGGCGCAGACCCTCCATGCAGCACATGTCGCAGCTTACCTATAAAACCGCGCTGCTGATCGGTGTCTTTCAGGTGTTGTCGCTGATCCCGGGCACCTCCCGTTCCGGCGCGACGATTCTGGGCGGTATCCTGCTCGGCG
>JAAYUL010000142.1 GCA_012517675.1 Clostridiales bacterium
AAAATGATATGCAATTCGTCATTCAGCCGGTTTTTTCAGGTTTGAGAGAGGGTTTGGCCGAGAGCCACTTCGCCGCAAACCCGCATGAATGCTGAGTTTTTGCTTTTTCGTTTTCACCTTCCCGAATAACGCATGTTCAACCCCTGCTGAACTGCACGGTCAATTTCGAGTTCCTCAGCTGGAGCGATTACAAGACCAAATACGATTTGCTCTTTGCGGGCGGCGACAATGTCGACCTGGTCTATACTTCCAACTGGTGCTTCTACACGCAGGAAGCCGGGAAAGGCGCCTTCAAGGAGCTTTCCATGGATTTCATCAAGAAGTATATGCCCCAGACCTACCAATCACAGGCCAAGGTTTCCTGGGACCAGATTGCGATCAACGGAAAGATTTACGCGGTTCCCCAGAACTTTGACAACACGATATCCAGCTATAAATACGTTGCCTACCGGGAAGATCTGAGGAAGAAATACAACCTCCCCGAAATCACGGATATTGCGAGCATGCAGCAGTACCTGTTCACCGTTGCGGAAAAGGACAAGGGGATTCAGGCGGTGGCCTCCGCCGGCGAAAACGACGAGCTGCGCAACATCCTCCTTTTCCAGCAGAACAATCTGGCAAGGCCGGACCCGTCCTATGACTTTATGTATCAGCTGAAGGACAGCAAGGCGCCGGCCGAATCCGATATTTTCTATGTCTATACGTCGGATTATTTCAAAAATTTCTGCGAAACAATGGCTACGTGGGCCAATAAGGGCGTATGGTCGAAAAACGCGATCAACAATACGGTTTCCGTCAATGACTCTTACGCCAACGGCCGTTCTTCTCTGATTGCATGGAACGGCTCCGTCTTTACCTACGGAAAAAAACTGGATGAATCCAAAACAGGCACAACGGCCTATGCCGATGTAACGCCGAATTCCATTGTGAAGGCGCAGCCGCTCACCGGCGATGCCGTTGCCGTGGCGCACAATTCGAAAAATCCGGAACGCGCCGCAATGGCGCTCGACCTGATGAAGAATAACAAGGATCTGAACAATCTGCTGGAGGGCGGCATCAAAGGAACGCACTATGTCGTCAATTCCGACGGAACCCGCTCCCTTGGCAAAGATGCTTCCAAATATGCGTGGGACGGATGGTCATGGGGCATTCGCAGCGCCGACCAGCTGACCCAGTCCGATATCGATAAGCGTCAGACCGGGATTGAAAGCAAAATCACTTCGCGGATCATCAAAACGGACATTGATGGCTTTACCTTTGATGAAAGCAATGTTAAGACGGAAATGTCGGTCCTTAATTCCGTGCGTGACGAATATCTGCCTTCGTTTGAGCTGGGCGCCTACGGTTCCAATACCAGTAAAATCTTTGAAGAATTCAAGCAGAAAATCAATCAGGCGGGCCTTGAAAAAATTCAGAAGGAGTATCTGACGCAGTACAAGGCTTATCTTGCCAAAAACAAGTAACGGCTAAAAAACACAACAGACAGAATAACACATCGGTTTTTCATGGGGGTTTCTCAACGGCGACGTCCGGTTTCAACAGGCCGCCCGCCGTTGAGCAGCCCCCATGCCGATTTTTGGATCTCAAACGAAGACCGGGCCTTGATCAAAAAATCAGCAGTCGGGTCCGCTTCGGTTGAACATTCGCCTGACTGCGTCGAAGATGCTTGGAAAACAGCGAAAGTCCCGTGTGTGCTTCTTGCCGGCCGCAGTTCATTTTTGAAAACTTTTGACTTTTATGGATCAAGCAGGACCTGAGAAAAGGCGGTAATTTTATGAGCAATTTTAAAGCCAAACCCCCGATAAAGCTGATTGCCCCGCGGGAAGGGCAAAATGTTACGGACTTTGCACTGGATTTTAAATGGCAGGCGGTCGGCGGCGCCTGCAGGTACGAAATCCAGCTTTCAAAAGATGCGGACTTTTCCCGGCCGGTTTGCCGGAATGTGCCGGATTTCGGAGCAGACGTTGGATTCTGGTTCCCGAAGGAAACGGAGCTTTGCAGCGGGGACTGGTTCTGGCGCGTCCGGGCCGTGACGGAAGACGGAACCGATGCGACGCCGTGGCCAAAAGCAAGGGTTCTGACCGTGAATTCCGACCATTCGCGGCGACGTCCGGTTCGGGAAATTTCGGCTGAAAATCCCCTGTTCCTCTTTTACACCACCAAGAAAGAACAGTTCCGCTCGCTTTGGTCGATTCTTCCGGACGACCTGAAGCCGTACGTTTCCGTGCGTGTCATGCCGTCCGAGGAAGCGCCGGGGGACGGTGCCCTGCCGTTTATCGGGGAGGCGGATTTTGTGGGAATGAATCTTACCATTCAGGCGGAGGGACCGCATATCGTCAGCGGGGGCCTGTACCGGATTGTCAATCTCGCCGAACTGGAGCTTGCGTTTCAAAAGTACGATTCCATCCGGTTCGTGATTTCGGTGGAGCAGTACCTCGGTTCCCGGGAGTCCGGTTCCAGGCGGGTCGACTATTTCCGCCGCCTTCTGGCGCTTTGCGCCAAATACGGCCGGAAGCTTCTCCATGCGGATGGAAACCGGAATGATTTTGAATGGGTGCGCACGCTGGCCGATGCGGACCTGATGGAAATGATCCGGGATTACTCCGATTATTATGTCCCTGTCTGGAAAATGAACCATTCCCTTTCGGCCCATGCCGCGTTCAGCCCAATTTTTGGGCTGTGGCTTTCGGGAATCTGTCCCTGCTTCGGGGTGCAGCCGGAAAACTGGTACTGGAACGACGCCGGATTCCGCCGCATGGGGGAATCGTTCGGCTATCTGCAGGGGATTGAGTTTCAAACGCCCCCGTCGTTTGTGGCCCAAATGATGCTCTCCGGCGTTGCAGCGGGCGCTTCGGTCTTTTCGTTTGAACCGGAGTTTTGGCTGATCCGGAAAGAGCCGGACGGCGGGATTGCTTTCAGCGAAGCCGGCCTGGCGGCCCTGGAGCTGTTCCGGATGACGGTAAAAAAACGGCTTCTGCCGACCGTTGAGGAAATGCGGCCCAAGATCAGGGCGGCTCTTCAGACGGAAACCGGGGATTTGGGCGATACGTACCGACAGGGGATTTTTCGCATTTTCTATCGGGGCGCTTACGGCGCGCGCGGAGACCATGAAATTTTGCCGAAAGACAGCCGATATGCGTTTCTGCCCATGTTTCCGGACGAATACCGGCCAAAGGGCGTTGCCATGCTGCGCGCCGGTTCTTTCGGGTCGGAAAACGAGGTGAGAGAACTGCTTGACGGCCTGTACGAAAAGCGGTTCGATGGCGACGCGTTTCTTTCGTGCTGCGGGAATACCGTCACCGGTATGAATTCCTGGGAAAATGAGGCGGTTCCGCAGACGTTCCGGTTCTGCCCTTCCCGGCTGCTGCAAAAAGATATTCCGCACTTGAAAAGCGTGGGGGGCGTCCTCAGCCCGCATCAGTATTTTGTTCTGCATTTTGAGGAAACAGGCTTTACGCTTCAATGGAACAGCGCGGATGCGGAAGGGCTGCCGCTGTTTCTGCGCATGGATGCGGAACCCGGGCGTCCCGCTTGCGGGGAACGGAAGAAATACCGCATGGAATGGGATGGGCACGAGAAAACGCTGAAGCTGTTCCTTCTGCCGGGCTCGGGCCCGGTCACGCTGGAGTTTCCGTTTCGTGCGTTTGAGCCCGTGCGTGAAGTGCCTCCCCTTCCGGACGGGAGGGTGCCGGATGGAAAAGCGGTCTGCCTTTCGGATTTGGGTTGGTGTTCGGTGCAGGCGGGGGCTGTCCTGCCGCACCGCGACCTCAGCGCGGCCAGCGTCCGGTTCGGGCCGGTGCCGCTGAAAATGTGCGATGTGGTTTATTCCAAAGGGCTTGGCCTCTGCACCGACAGTGAAGTGGAATTTGATTTAAACGGCGCGTATACGTTTTTCCATGCTTTCGCGGGGGTGGACGACGACGTGTTTATGCCGATTGTCTACAGCCGGGACAATATTTTCTGGGACAGGCCGACCAAGGAAGTACGGGTGGTTTTCCAAATTTTCGCGGACGGCCGGAAAATCTATGACAGCGGCCTGGTTTCTTCCGGAGCGACGGTTTCGGAAATCCGTCTTTTTGTCGGGAATGTCGGGAAATTAAAGCTTTGCGCGAAAAGCCTTAACGAAGAAAAAATTTATGTCGACTTTGCGTCGGCAGTTGTTTTTACCGCGTGAGCTTTCGTCCGGGTACGCGAGCGGGGACGGACAAAGGTTTCCGGCGGCGCTTCCGGAGAATGGGAGAATTCGATTTACATGGAAAGGGACGATTGTAATGGAAAGGCAACAGACGGGATACCGGAAGTTTGACTTTGACTGGAAATTCATTCAAGGCGATGTGGAGAAGGCGGAGGAGCCGGACTACTGCGACGAGTCGTGGCGGACGGTTCAAACGCCGCACGACTGGAGTGTGGAAGGCGGATTTTGCAGAGAGAACCCAACGGGGGGCGACGGCGCTTATCTGCCGGCGGGGATCGGCTGGTATCGGAAACGCTTTGAAATCCCGGGGGAAATCGCAGGGAAGGAAATTTTCCTGCAATTTGACGGGGTGTATCAGCATTGCAGCATTTGGCTCAACGGACGGCGCATTGGCGGCCATTGTTATGGATACACGGGGTTCCGGATTC
Source organism: Clostridiales bacterium (assembly GCA_012517675.1). Lineage (GTDB taxonomy): Bacteria > Bacillota > Clostridia > Oscillospirales > Acutalibacteraceae > Caproiciproducens. The sequence goes on from JAAYUL010000142.1 coordinate 4,624, forward strand.
GTTTGACGCCGTACCTGTCCTGCGTGGGACCGAATCTTCTCGCCGTGCGGGTCGATAATTCCCGGCAGCCGGGTTCCCGGTGGTATTCCGGTTCCGGTATCTTCAGGCACGTCTGGATGGTCGCCAAGGAAAAGGTCCGTTTTGCGTTTGACGGCATTTCCGTCCAAACGGAAGAGAACGGAGCAGAACAGGCCATCCTTGCGGTGAACGCCGGGCTGGTTCATGAGTCGGGCGAACCGCTGGAAGTGACCGTCGAAAATGAGATTTTCAACGGCGAGGTATCCTGCGCCCGTTCCGTCAGCCGCTTTGTGTTGGACGGCGACACCGTTTGCCGTCAGCGCCTGCGGGTGGAACAGCCGCATCTCTGGTCGGATGCGGATCCGTTTCTTTACCGGGTGACCGCAACCGTCGCGGTGGATGGGAAAATCCTGGACCGGGTCTCCTTTCCCTATGGAATCCGCACGGCGACGTTCGACAAGGACCGCGGCTTTCTTCTGAACGGACAAAGGACGAAGCTGAACGGGGTCTGCCTGCATCACGACGGCGGCTGCGTCGGTGCGGCCGTACCGGAAAAGATATGGGTGCGAAGACTGCGCCTGCTCAAGCAGATGGGGTGCAACGCGGTTCGCACAAGCCATAACCCCCCGTCGCCGGAATTTCTGGATTTGCTGGATCAAATGGGCTTTTTGGTCATGGAAGAGGCTTTTGACGAATGGACAATCTGCAAGGTGAAAAACATCGGGCAGGAAGACGAAAGCCGGGAGTTTGGATATTCAAACGATTTTCAGCAGAACGCCGAACAGGATCTCCGGGCAATGCTGCGCCGTGACCGGAACCATCCGTGCGTTGTCCTCTGGAGCGTTGGCAATGAAATTCCGGAACAGCCCCTGCCGGAAGGCGCCGGTATTCTCAAACGGCTGATCGCAATTTGCCGGGAAGAGGATGCGTCCCGGCCGGTAACGGCCGCCTGTGACAAAATCTCTGCCGAGCCCGACCGGACAACGGATGAATTTATGGATGCGCTGGACGTTGTGGGGTACAATTACGTGGACCGCTGGCGCACGCGGGCCGAAACCTTCTACGCGGAAGACCGGCACCGCTATCCGCACCATATCGTGATCGGAAGCGAAAACCGTTCGATTTATTCCGTGCGGGGGGAATATTCCACCGGCGGTTGGCCGGACGATTGGTTCGCAGGCCCGTACACGGCGACAATGATTCCGGCGGAAAGGCTGTGGAGATTTACGGCGATGCATGATTATGTTGCCGGAGACTTCATGTGGACCGGAATTGATTACCTGGGAGAAGCCAGATGGCCGGACAAAAACGCAAGCTTTGGGGTGATCGACACTTGCGGTTTTCCCAAGGACGCCTACTATTTTTACCGCAGTGTCTGGACAAAGGAACCCATGGTGCATCTGTTTCCCCACTGGAACTGGGCGGGCCGGGAGGGCGCCATAATTCCCGTTCGGTGCTATACCAACTGTGAAAGCGCGGAGCTGTTTCTGAACGGACGGTCTTACGGTGAAAAATTTCTTACCTTTCCCACGCAGGGGATGACCCGGGAGTACGGCCATTTTGATCGCCCCGTTGTCAACCCCACAACGTCGGATCTGCATCTTTCCTGGGATGTTCCGTATGAACCGGGATGCCTGCGGGTCGTTGGAAGAAACGCGGGCGCACAGGTCTGCACGCAGGAGATTGTAACAGCCGGAGAACCGTACGCGGTGGAAGCGGAAGCCGACAGCACCCGGATCCGTTCGGACGGACAGGATATTTTTCACCTGACCATCCGAATCACGGATCGGGACGGAAGGATTGTTCCCAATGCGGATCCCGAGGTTTCCGTTCAAGTCGACGGCCCGGGTGAATTTATCGGCATGGACAACGGTAAGCCCGATTCTCATGAACCGTTTTGTTCCGGACGGAGAAAAGCGTTTCACGGCTTGTGCCTTGCCGTGATCCGTTCGCGCAGGGAATCCGGCACAATCGGTGTGACCGTTGCTGCCGAAGGGCTGCTGTCCCGCTGTACGGTTCAGGTGGAAGCGGCAGGCGCTGAAATCTGAACTTAGGGTCATATCTATAGTAAAGGAGCGGTACGATTGAAATGGATCGATCTGACGCCGCCCGAGTTCCGGGCAGCCGTACGGGACTGCGGACTTTGCGTCTTGCCGGTGGGTTCTTTGGAACGCCACGGCGAACACGGGTATTTTGGCACGGATGGGGTGATTGCGGAAACGCTGGCCGTAAAAGCGGCGGAGCTTGAGCCTGCCGTGGTGTTTCCCGTCTGGTGGTTCGGGCAGGTCCATGAAGCGTCGTGTTTTGAAGGGGCCATTAATTTTCCGCCGGAAATGCTGATTTCCATGCTTCGGCAGCTGCTGAACCAGATTGCCAAAAACGGGTTCCGGAAAATCTGCATTCTCAATGCGCACGGCGGCAATCATCACTGGCTGCAGTTCTTTGACATGGCGCTTCTGGATGAACCGAGGGATTATACCTTGTACTTGCTGGACCCGAGGAGCGGCCTGAACAAACAGGAGAAAGAAAAGATTGCCGCGGTTTGGGAAACAGAGCCGAATCACGGCGCAGAGTCGGAAACCAGTATTTCCATGGCCGGCGCTCCGGGACGGGTCCGCCTGGAGCAGCAGCCTTTTGCCGAGCCGATCCGGCCGATGAATCGGATGGAACATCTGCCGGGAGTTTCTTCCGGGCTGTGGTGGTACGCCGATTATCCCGAGAATGTGACGGGGTGTCCGAGCCTTGCGTCCCAGGAAAAGGGACAGGCCGTCATGGAGGTTGAAATTCATGCAATTGCCCGTGTTCTGCGTACAATTAAGCAGGATACGGTTCTTCCGGCGCTTCGGGAAGAATTTTATCGAAAAAGCTGTCGCCCGCTGAAGCCGACGGCCGAAGATCAGCGCCGGTAGAAGCAGAACGGGCCAATCGAGGGGGGAGCGGCGGCAAGCTTCTGAATCATATAAAATGCAATAAATTGACAAACGAAGAACATGGAGAAAGCACGGGAAACACGAATCCCGTGCTTTTCTCATGCCGCAAATGTGACGCCGAGCGCCTCCGTCTGTATTTTGCCCCGGGAACGACGATTGGTTCATCAATCATACGTAACCCGGACCAAGGAACAATTTCAGTACAAATGGCGGGAGATTTGCAAGAGTTAAAAGACCGGTATTTGTCAAACAATGATACGCCCTTTTTGTTTGTAAATGAAAAAATGAGTTGCTGCCTTCATTTTCGTTGATTGCTTTGTAAGAATAAAAGAAAGGTTGCTTGCACAATTATGAAATTAAAAAGAAAATCGATTTTAGTGATCGTGGTGGCACTTGTGATAATTGGTATTGCAGCAATCATGTATTATAATAAGGCTTCGATTCCCAGCAATCCCAAATACTCAAAAGTGGTAGGGGAATATAGCAGCAG
>JAAYUL010000143.1 GCA_012517675.1 Clostridiales bacterium
GCTCCACTTCGCCGTCCTTCAGGGAATCTGCAATGCTCCTTGCGCTTTCGCCGATCACGTCCTTGGCCATTTTCACTTCCTGACCAAGCGCGTTGGAAAGGTATTTGGCGACCGGGGTGAGCGAATACTTCATGTTGAACTCGCCCTTCGGGCGGCCCAGGTGGGAGCAGAGGATGACCTTGGCCTTGTGGTCGATCAGGTACCGGATGGTTTTCAACGCTTCGTTGATGCGCTTCGGGTCGGTAATATTGCCGTCCGCGTCAAGCGGCACGTTAAAATCGCAGCGCACCAATACTCTTTTTCCCGCAACGTCAATGTCTTCCACGGTTTTTTTGTTCAGGTAATTCATGGCTTGCACTCCTTTTATATTTTGAAATAAGAATATCCCCGATTAACTTTAATTATTATACACTATTACAAGAATAATTTCAAGCAAAACGGGCCCCTGCGGGAGCATTTCGGCAAAGATTGTTAAAAAATAATCACCATTGATAACTCCGTAGCCGCCCTTTGCACAACAGCTCCGGATAATTCCACTGGCGCAAAACCTCATACACGCCCACCGCGACGGAATTGGAAAGGTTGAGGCTGCGGGCGTCGGGATGGTTCAGCATGGGAATGCGCACGCAGCGGCCGGGGTTTTCGTACAGCAGTTTTTCCGGCAGGCCGGCGGTTTCCTTGCCGAAAACCAGGTAGCAGTTGTCGGGGTAGGCCATTTCGGAATGGATGTGCTGCGCTTTTGTCGTAAAATAGAAAAACTCCCCCCGGTTCCTTTCAAAAAAGTCGGAGAGGCTGTCGTAACAGGTGATGTCGAGCAGGTGCCAGTAATCCAGCCCGGCGCGCTTGAGCTTTTTGTCGTCGATGCGAAAGCCCATGGGCCCCACAAGGTGCAGGCGCGCTCCGGTGGCGGCGCAGGTGCGCGCAACGTTTCCGGTGTTTTGGGGAATTTCGGGTTCCACCATAACAATATTCAGTGTTGACATGAAAAAACTCCTTTATGATTGACAAAATTTTCAAAATATAAACCAAATAAACAGGGGAATACTGTAAAAAGACCTTGATTTGAAAAATTTGGAGGTTGTCAGCCATGTATAGAAGAACAATGGGTTTTATTCGCGGCATCGGAGCAGGAGTCATCGCCGGGGTTGCCATTTCGGCGATGGGCGGCCGGATGATGCGGCAGAACCGCCGGTTCAGGCGCAATGCAAACAAGGCGGTACATGCCGTGAACGGAATGCTGGACAATGTGACGTCCATGTTCCGCTGAAACCTGAAAGAAGCAAAAGCATTTCGGCGGGGAATACCCCGCCGATTTGTCTTCCTGCATGAATTATAGCAAAACGCCGCGCGAACCGCAATACGGAGCCGCACGCTTCCGAATGAAAAGAAAGCGGATGTCGAGGAATGGCGAAATACGGCGGATTGCCGCACTCGCACGGGGAACAGACTGCCTGCGGACAAAAAATAGGGAGAAACAGGGTGAATTTCTTGCGATTCGGTGAGAGAACGGATATAATCAAAGGGAAAGGACAAAAACAACGGAACGCCGGGGGCGGCGCTTTTTCGGCGGAAGGCTTTCTTCCCGCCGGGTACGGGTGCATCCATGCGGTTTCCGGTTGGCTTTTTTGTAAAATTTTATCTTTCAATTTAGTTTTGTTTCATACCGGACGATATATCATAAGCAAACGGTTTTTTTTGCTGCCTGGCCTTAAAACCGTGAATTTTTATGATTGATGAGCGGGTGATGGAATGAAAACAAAATATGCGAAAAAGGCCTTTACTTTTAATGTTTTTCTCTCTTCTCTGTGTGCGCCCCCGCTTTCCATGGAGCCGGGCGCGCTTGCCGCTGTTTTTAACGTGCCCGAATCCGTGCTTTCCGGGCTCCGCCACGGAAAGCAGGGGCGGTTTCCCGTCTCTTTTCAGCCGGAGCTGATGGCTTCTCAATTCGCGTTCGGCCTGCTGGGGTGTTTTCCCCGCAGTGTTTCCACGGTCAAGCGCTTTTTCATTTATGCGCAGTCCATCGGGGAAAGATATCTCGTATCGGAAACGTTCGGCCGGACCCTTTCCCTGTTTTCGGATATTCCCGTGCCCGCGGATGAAAACGAGGCGGAAAAGTTCTGCGCCGGAATGCTGCCGGCCCTGATGTCCTGCTGTTACGAGGAAGCCTACCGGAACACCCGGAAGGCCCGGCGCGGCGAGGGCGGCGGGGAGGACACGCAGACGCGGCCGGCGGAAACCAGCATGGATTATCAGGAAAGGACAAAACTTTTTCTGAAGCTGATTTATGCGGAGGGCATGATACGCGACCGTCCCCAGGATTTCATCGATATCGGCTATCTTGAAAAAATCGGAACGATCCTGCTTTCTCAGCTCCATATGCCGTATTTTCGGATGATCCGGCGCAGAGAACGGATTTCTCTTTCCGTGGGGCAGGATTTTGTCCTGTTTGAAATTGCCGGAGAGGCGGAGATGCTTTTCCCTCAGGCCGTGCCGGCCGATTTTATCCTGAAGCAGACCGTGTACCACGAGGCCGGCCTGCCCGAGGAACAGGCCGCCGCCCGGGCGTTTTCCGGTTTTTCCTGTAAGGTGGACGGGGTTCCGCTCGCGGATTACCTGAATCCGCAGCACCGCGCCGCGCCGGATCTGCGGGCGGTGCGGGAGGAACGCTGCGAAGGGGTCGTCTGTTCGGAAATCAGGCTTTCCTTCCGGATTCGTCCCGAAGAGGCCTCGCACCCGGTCCGCGTCACCTACCGCTATAAGGCAAAATCCTGCTGTGCGGAGAGGGTCTCAAACGTTTATTTTTATTCGCTCTGCTACCCCTGCGAAAATTTCCTCCATACCGTGCAGCTCAGTCCGTCGATGCGCGCGAATTGGGCCCTGCGCGTCAATCCGGTCGCGTTTGACAATTTCGGCGGTTTCATGCGCGATGAAACACTGCGGAACACGGTCGGCCGGAACGGCGATTTATACAGGATCTCGTTTCAGAATTGGGCGGTGCCGGGCACCGGATATATGTACAGCCTGTACCGGCGCGGCGTGCTCCCTCTGCTTTGACGGAGGAAACGGAGCGCATCGGTTTTACAGGCGGAGTGATCGCGATACAGTCAAAAAAGAAAGGTGGGGAACGGCGCAATGCCGGGTCGGAATCTGCGGCGGGCCGCCGCGTTTTTATCCGTCGGGCTTCGGAATTACGACGGCGTGCCGAAGGAAAACTCTTTTTTTTCACAGATCCGCCGCGCGTATTTTTCCTCGCTGCGCAGCGCTTCGGGGAAGCATGACGCCGTCGAGGACGGAGCGGAGATCCGCATCCGCTATAAAATAGGAAAAGGGATGTTTCACTGGCTGAAAACCAGCGGGAAACGGGTCCTGCAGAAAGCATACCCCGAAAAGGGCGGCTATTTTATTGTGACCTGGAATGAAAACGGCGAAATTGCCGCGAAATCGGTTTTCAGCGGCGCGCATGTGTGGCTGCGCACCTCTTATTATTGCGGGGCGGTCAAAACCCCCGCTGCGCTGGTTCAGCCGGGGGAATCCGGAAAGCTTGTTCTGATCGAGCGTGACGGCGAGCGGGGAAAATATGTGCGCACGGAGCTTGAGCCGTGTCCCTATTTGGCCGGGACGGCGCAGCAAAGCTTTGTCGACGGCGCCGCGGAAGAGCCCCGGCTTTTCGCGCAGACGCAGGACGGTTTTTTCTGCTACTGCGCCGGGGAGGAAAAGGCAAAGCGCGAGGCCCTGCTCCGTGAATTTCAGGAACAGGGGGAAGCGGGCCAGCCGGACTGGTCGGATTCCGCCGGGGACGGCGGCGCGCTGGATTTTGAATTTATGGAAAACGACGGGCCGGAGCCGGAAGAGAAGCCGGAACCGCCCGCTCCGCCGGAGCCGGAGAAGGCCGAAGCAGCGCCGCCCCCGCCGCGCGATTACGCGGTCGACCACGAGCTGTTCAGCGTTGAGGCGCCAAAGCCCATGAAATACACGGTCGCCGCGAAGGGGATCGACTGCGGCACGGTGGTTGGGCCGGCGGTGGCGCCCGGCGTGCAGCGCGCGGCCAAGCGGATTGTGGTGAGCGAACAGGAAAGTTACCTTTATTTCGGCAAGGTGATCGACGGCCTGCGCCAGGGCCGCGGCAGAACGCAGATGCAGAGCGGCTGCACGGCTTATGAAGGCGGATACCTCGACGACAGGCGCAGCGGATTCGGCGTGTATTACTACAAATCGGGCAGGCTGTGCTACGCGGGGAACTGGAAGCGGAATCAGCGCGACGGGCTTGGCGTCGCGTTCCGCTCCGCGGACGATTCGATTTTTGTCGGAAAGTGGAAAAACAACATCCCGACGGGGCAGGGCACCGCGTTCGACGCGGACGGGAACCTGCTTTACAGCGGGGAATGGAAAAACGGGAAACGGCACGGCCGCGGAACGGAATATCAGGACGGAAAAATCGTGTTTTCCGGCGAGTTTTTTGAAGACCGCAGAATTTCGGAGAAAACCGAAGCGGAGCCGACAGACGCTTCCGCGGATTAAACCGGGGTGATAATATGAAGTGGCTGGAATTACATAATGTGGAATACGGGGAGTGCGTGGTGCTGGGCGGCGCGCACAAAGATATTCTGATGGTGGACTGCGGCAGTATCAACCAGAAAATACGGGAGGGGGACCTGGCGTTCTCCTCTTATGTGAACCCCACATTGTACCGCCGCTATTCGAACTGCGCGCCGCGCAGCTTTTTGCTCACGCATTTTCACCGCGACCACCTCTGCGGGCTTTTTCGGATTCTGGAGACCGGCCCGGATTATTTCAACCGCATTTTTCTTCCGGCCGCCCCCTGCGACCGCAGCGGCCGCCCGCTTTTGCTGGAATTCGCCCTGTTCGTCTACGCTTTTCTGAGCCGGCAGACGGACTACTCGCAGGTGAACATCAGCGCGCTGAAAATTTTCGACCGCCTTGCGAAAATTGCCGGAGCCGATCGGATTTTCGCACTCAAGGCCGGCGACAGCTTCGTTTTCGACGATGTGACCTATGACGTTCTTTGGCCCCGTGAACAGGAGTTCCCCTTTTCCGATCTGTTTACCGCGGCGGTGGAGGATATGAACGTCTGTCTTTCTTCCCCGTTTTTGCCGCAGTGCGCGCGCGATTTTATGCGGCTGAAGGAACAGTTCTGCGCGGATTACGCGGCGTGCTGCCGCACCGCTCCCCTGTGTCAGGAAAACATCGACCGTGTTGCGGCGGTGCTGGGCCGGATCGAGGAACTGATTCCGCAGCTTCTTCTTCTGCCCTCCGCGCCGGATATCGTGGAAATTTTAAGCCGCCCCACCACGCGCACGGCTTATTCCGACCAGCTGAATGCGGCGGGGATCATATTCCAGAACCGGCGCACCTGCGAGGCGAGCTTTGACGATATTTTAATGACCGGCGACGCGACCCCCGAAAGTATGGACGCGGTTGCCGACCGGCTTTACGACCATTATTATATTCTGAAAGCGCCCCACCACGGCACCGCCAGCGCATGGAGCCATCTGTTTTCGGAAATCAGCATTGCCCACCTGCTGATCAGCAACGGGGATTACCAGCAGGGGGGGATGATTGCGCCGGAATATGTGGATTTACCGGCCGTGAAGCACTGCACGAACTGTTCGGCTTGCGCGTGGTACCGCGGCAGCGGCTGCTCCTGCAACCGGATGGCCTGCTGTTATGAGCTGCCGGGCAAGCCGGGGCTGACCATCAAGTGCCCCTACTGCCAGACGCCGAGCGGCTTTGCGCCCTGCGGAATCTGTGTGGTTTCGGCCGGCGGAGAGCGTTCCTGCCTGTGTGACGACAAGCCCGCACAGGGCAATTTTTAAGCGGCCCGGCGCGCGTGATTCCGGCCCGCGAATTCCGCAAATCCTTCTCACGGTTATCGTGCTTTAAAAAGAAAAAATATTTTTCAGAATTTTGATTGAAAAAGAACTGAAAAAATAATATATTGTTGACAAGCAATAAAAACAGCGAGAACAAATTGGCGTTAATGGATAAAAGCTGAAAAAAATATTAACAAAATATGAACAGCAGGAAAATGTTCCTGTTGACAAAAAAAGAGCAAAAGCGATATAATAATTCTGAGCTGGGGGTGCGGAACGCCGTCGGGCGCTGCGCTATGCAGCATGCGCGCGCGGATGAAGCACCTCATTGCCGTCAGGCTTGCCGCGGAAAAACGACGAGCCGTAATTTTTTATGGCGGGCTGAATCAACAGCCGGACGGAGCCAAATGCGGAACATTCCGCAAAATGAAATGAAATAAGGCAGGTGGGTCAATGCAAAAATTAGCGGGAATCGGGGCGTCCAAAGGAATTGCGATCGGAAAGCTGACGATCTGTGTCAGCATCGATGATAATAATATTGAAAAGATCCCCGTACAGGATGTTCCGGCGGAGCTTGAAAGGCTGGAAAACGCAAAACGCCTTGCCGTCGACGCGCTGAACGCCGTTTACCTGAGTGCGCTCAAACGGGTCGGCGAAAAAAATTCCATGATCTTTCAAATCCATATTATGATGCTTCAGGACGAGGACTTTTTTGGCGCGATCCGTAACAGGGTCCGTGAAAACAAGGTCAACGCCGAATCGGCCGTATGGGAAACGGGAAAAGAATTTTCCAATATCTTCGCCCAGATGGAGGATGAATATATGCGCGGCAGGGCCGCGGACGTGATCGATATCTCCAAACGGATGATCCGCACGCTGAATCCGGCCTATGCGAACGGGCTGGATACGATTACGGAGCATACCGTTGTTGCCGCTGCGGATTTAATGCCGAGCGAAACCGTGCAGATCGACCCCGAAAAGGTGCTTGCCTTCCTCACGCGGGAAGGGTCGAAAAGCTCGCATTCCGCCATTTTGGCAAGGACCCTCGGGATTCCCGCCGTGGTGGGCCTTGCGGAACAGTATCCCCGTCTGGCCGACGGCGACGAGGTCATTGTCGACGGCGGCACGGGGGAAGTGATCGTTCGGCCGGATGCCGAAACCCTGGCCGCTTACCGCAGAATGCAGGCGGAATATGAACAGCGCCGCAGGGAGCTGCAGCAGGTGCGCGGCACAAAAGCGGTGACAAAAACAGGGATTGAAATCGAGATCAACGCCAATATCGGCCACCCCGGCGATGTGGAAAAAGTATTGGAAAACGATGCCGACGGGATCGGCCTGTTCCGCAGCGAATTCCTTTACATGGAAAACAACACGTTCCCCAGTGAGGAGCAGCAGTTTTCCGCTTACCGGGCGGTGCTGGAAAAAATGGACGGCAAGCGGGTGATCATCCGCACGCTGGATTTGGGCGCCGACAAGCAGGTTCCCTATCTGGACCTGCCGAAGGAGGAAAACCCCGCGCTCGGCTACCGTGCCATCCGCATCAGTCTTGACCGCCGGGAGCTTTTTGTAACGCAGCTTCGCGCATTGGCGCGCGCCTCCGCTTTCGGACGGCTTGCGGTGATGTTCCCCATGATCATCTCCGTGGACGAGGTGCGGGAATGCAAATCGGTCCTGGAACAGGTGAAACAGCAGCTTTCGGATGAAAACATCGCGTTTGCGCCCGATTTTGAGGTTGGTATTATGGTGGAGACCCCGGCAGCCGTTATGATGAGCGCGGAGCTTGCCCGGGAAATCGACTTTTTCAGCATCGGCACCAACGACCTGACCCAGTACACGCTGGCGGCCGACCGCATGAATCACAAAATCGCGGACCTGTTTGATTCCCGCAATCCCGCCGTTCTGCGCATGATCGAGATGACGGTGGAAAACGGAAAAAAGGCCGGAATCTGGACGGGCATTTGCGGCGAGTCCGCGGCGGACACCGCGCTGACCGAATTTTACGCCCGCATCGGGGTCAGGGAACTTTCCGTCACGCCTTCGGCGGTTCTTGAGCTGAAAAGAGAAGTGCAGCAGCTTTCGGTTTAAAAAAAGGCGGGACTCGGACGAACGGAGCAGCCTGCGTCTGCCCGCGGGTTCATATTTTAATCATTTTGGAGGATATCAATGGGATTTTTTACTCGTAAGGATAAAACAGAGAAAATTTTGGCCCCGCAGAGCGGAAAAGCCGTCAGCATCACCGAAGTTCCGGACCCGGTGTTTTCCGGGAAAGTGATCGGCGACGGCGTCGGCATACAGCCGAACAGCGGCGAAGTGTTCGCGCCGGTTTCCGGAACGGTGGTTCAGGTGGCGCACACGCTGCATGCCATCGGCCTGGAAAGCGACGACGGAGTGGAGGTGCTGGTGCACCTGGGCATCGACACGGTCAAGCTCAAGGGCGAGGGATTTACCTGCCATGTCAAAGAAGGCCAGCACGTCAATGCCGGGGACAAGCTGATGGATATGGATCTTGACCTGATTGCGGACCGGGGATTCAGCACGGTTTCGCCCTGCATTATCACCAATCTTGATTCCGTCAAGGATTTACAGATATTTCCGGGCGATGCGGTTGCCGGAGAAACAGCGGTCATCACCTATCGGAAGTAATATTTTGCAGCTTGAAACCTTGAAAAATTCATAGATTGTTGATATAATAACCAAATGACAAAGGAACGTAGGACACGCTCGCAGAGGAGTGTGTCCTACGCAGCATTTTCAGCGTCTGTGCTTTTTTACTATGCTTTGTAAAAGCGGAAAAGCAGGGCGTTTTGCAGGATACTGCTCTGCCTGCCGCATGGCTGTGCCTGCGCGGCGGATCATCTATTGCTGTGTCGCGGCGGGAACTGAAAGGGACCGGCACTGTGGCGAGTATTTTTAAGGAGTGGCAAGAATGGCGAATTATGTGGTCAAGCGCGTTGCTTACGCGTTTCTGACGATCTTCCTGATTTCCATCATCACCTTTGCGCTGATGAATATGATTCCCGGCGGACCTTTCTTAAGCGAAAAAGCGGTGTCCCCGGAAACGACGCAGGCGCTGAAGGAAAAGTACGGGCTGGACAAAAGCCTGCCCGAGCAGTACATCAGCTACATGGGCAAGCTGCTGCAGGGGGATCTGGGGCTTTCCCTGAAGCAAAAGGGACGGACCGCGAACGACATTATTTTCTCGACCTTCCCGGTTTCCGCCAGCCTGGGCGGCATCTCCATTTTGGTCGCGCTGATTTTGGGGATCACGATGGGGTCTGTTGCGGCGCTCAACCGCGGGAAATGGGGCGACAGCGTCCTGATGGTGATCTCCACGCTGGGAATCGCCGTGCCGAGCTTTGTGGTGGCGACCGCGCTGATGGTTACATTCGGCGTCAACCTCCGGCTGCTTCCCACCATGGGGCTGAAAACTCCCTTACATTATATTATGCCGGTTGCGGCTCTTTCCTTTTATCCCATGGCTTATATCACGCGCCTGATGCGCTCCAGCATGCTGGACGCGCTGAATCAGGACTATATCCGCACCGCGAAGGCGAAAGGCGTGAGCAAGGTGGTCATGCTGTTCAAGCACGCCCTGCGCAACGCGATTATCCCGGTAATTACATATGTCGGCCCGCTGCTGGCCTACACGGTGACGGGCAGCTTCGTGGTCGAAACGATTTTCAATATCCCCGGCCTTGGCCGTGAGTTTATCAACTGCATCAGCGGGCGCGATTACCCGATGGTAATGAGCACCACGATTTTCCTTGCCGCCCTGCTTGTGTTTATGAATGTACTCGTGGACATTTGTTACAAGCTTGTGGACCCCAGAATCAAACTGAAGTAGAAAGGCGGGAAAATTGCATGAGTGAGATAAAGTTGAAGAAGAACCCCTTGAGTTTGCAGCTGAACGCGGAAGATTTTCTTCCTGCCAGCGAGGAAGAAAAAAGAGAACGGATCGTCATGCGCGAAAGCACGACCTACTGGAAGGACGCGCTCCAGCGCTTCAGTAAAAATAAAGTCGCCATGGTCTCCTTTTTCGTCATCATCCTGATCATGCTCTGCGCGTTCATCGTGCCGGTGTTTTACCCTTATCAGTACGACCAGCAGGTGCGCGGCAGCGAGGACCTTCGCCCCATGCAGTATTCCGAAATGGAGCTGCAGAAAATCTCCAAGGGCGAAAGCGTGTTCCCGCATATTTTCGGGACGGATAAATTCGGCCGCGACATGGCGGTGCGCACCATGATCGGCGCCCGCATTTCCCTTCTGGTCGGCCTGGTCGCCAGCGCGCTCGTTCTGCTGATCGGCAGTATTTACGGCGCGGTTTCGGGGTATTTCGGGGGCAAGGTCGACCTTGTCATGATGCGGATCGTGGACATTATCTATTCCGTGCCCGACATGCTCATTATCATCCTGCTTCAGGTCACGATGAAGGAGCCGCTGAACCGGCTGTTCAGCAGCAACCCTGCTCTGGCCGGGTTCCAGCAGATCGGCGTCGGCCTGATCAGCATTTTCATCACCTTCAGCCTGCTGTACTGGGTCGGCATGGCCCGTATCGTGCGCGGCCAGATCATGATGCTCAAGGAGCAGGAGTTCGTCACCGCCGCCAAGGCGCTCGGCGCCTCCAACCGGAGAATTATCGCGGAGCACCTGCTGCCCAACTGCATCGGGACCCTGATCGTCACCACCACGCTGCAAATCCCCTCGGCTATTTTCACAGAGGCGTTTCTGAGCTTCCTGAACCTCGGCGTCGCCGCTCCGATGGCAAGCCTCGGTTCCCTGGCGAACGACGCGCTCGACGGCATTACCTCCTATGCATACCGCCTTGTCGTTCCTTCCGTCGCGATCAGCCTGATCATCCTTTCGTTCAACCTCTTCGGCGACGGACTGAGAGACGCGTTCGACCCGAAGCTGAAGAAATAGGAGGGGCCAATCATGAGTAAAAACTGTCTGCTTGACATTGAGAATCTTCAGGTTTCCTTTTTCACCCCGGCGGGGGAGGTCAAGGCCGTCAGCGGCGTTTCCTACACGCTGGACCACGGCGAAGTCCTCGGCATTGTGGGGGAGTCCGGAAGCGGAAAAAGCGTTTCGGCTTACACCCTGATGGGCCTGATCGCGGAGCCCGGCAGAATTGTGGGCGGCACCGTCGATTTCAACGGCCATGAAATTGAGAAAATGACCGAAAAGGAATTTCGGAAAATCCGCGGCAGTGAGGTCAGCATTATTTTTCAGGACCCCATGACCTCGCTGAACCCGGTTTATACCGTCGGCAACCAGCTGATGGAAATGCTGAAGCTCCATACCGGCAAAAACAAAGAGGAGCGCAGGGCCAGGGCGATCGAACTGCTCGGCCTGGTCGGCATGAACGAGCCGGAAAAACGGCTCAAACAGTATCCGCACGAGTTTTCGGGCGGCATGCGTCAAAGGGTGATGATCGCCATGGCGCTTGCCTGCGAGCCCAAGCTGCTGATTGCGGACGAACCCACCACCGCGCTGGATGTGACCATTCAGGCGCAGATTCTGGAACTGATGGTGGAACTGAAAAAGAAAATTAATATGTCGATTATCATGATCACCCACGACCTCGGCGTTGTCGCCGACGTGTGCGACCGCATCGCGGTCATGTACGCGGGAAAGATTGTGGAAATCGGCAGTGTGGACGATATCTTCTACAACCCGAAGCATTGCTACACGCGGGGGCTTTTGCGCTCCATACCCAAAATCAACGAAACCGGCCATGAGCGGCTGGTTCCGATCGAAGGCACTCCGGTCGACCTGCTCAATCTTCCGGAAGGGTGTCCGTTTGCCTCCCGCTGCGAATGCTGCATGAAAATCTGTCTGAAAAAAATGCCGGAATACACGGAAATCTCCCCCGGCCATAAAAGCGCGTGCTGGCTGCTGCAGAAGGAGCGGTTTGAAAAAGCGGGGGAGGGAAACAATCATGAGTGAGAAGCTTCTTGAAGTCCGGCATCTGAAGCAGTATTTTCCCGTCAAGGGAAAAATGTTTCACAAGGCGTATATCAAGGCGGTCGACGACGTCAGCTTTTACATTAATAAAGGGGAAACCCTCGGGCTGGTCGGGGAAAGCGGCTGCGGCAAAACCACGACGGGCCGCACCATTCTTCGCCTTTATGAGCCGACCGGCGGAAAAATCATTTACAGCGGGACCGACGTGACAAACGTCGATTTCAAGCCGTACCGCAAAAAAATGCAGATCGTGTTCCAGGACCCTTACGCTTCGCTTGACGCAAGGATGACGGTCGGCGACATTATCGGAGAACCGATCGATATTCACGGCCTGGCCGCGAACAAGAAGGAACGCAGCAATATGATCCTCGCGCTGCTGGAGCGCGTGGGCCTGAACAGCGAGCACGCGAACCGCTATCCGCACGAATTTTCGGGCGGCCAGCGCCAGCGGATCGGCATTGCCCGCGCCCTCGCGGTCAACCCCGAGTTTATCGTCTGCGACGAGCCGGTTTCCGCGCTGGACGTTTCCATTCAGGCGCAGGTGGTCAACATGTTTGAAGACCTGCAGCGGGAAATGGGGCTCACTTATCTGTTTATTGCGCACGACCTTTCGATTGTCAAGCATATCAGCAGCCGGATCGGCGTGATGTATCTTGGAAAAATGATGGAGCTGACCGACAGCGCCACTCTTTACACCCACCCGATCCATCCCTACACCAAAAGCCTGCTTTCCGCCATCCCGGTTCCGGACCCGAAAATAAGCCGTTCCAAACGCAGGATCGTTCTGGAGGGCGACATCCCGAGTCCGCTGAACCCGCCTTCGGGCTGCCGTTTCCGCACGCGCTGCCCTTACGCCACGGAGCGCTGCGCCGCCGAGGAGCCGGAGTTTAAAGAATATGAGACCGGGCATTTTGCGGCCTGTCACCGCATTGGGGAGATTTAACCGCGTTTGACCCGCCCGTGCGGGTTAAAATAAATGAATGGAGGAAAATTATGAAAAAGAGAGTTACAGCACTGCTGCTGGCGCTCGCGATGATTGTCACCGCGTTTGCCGGATGCGGCAGCAACCAGAGCACCGGCACTTCGTCCGGGGCGAAGACCCTGAGCGTTGTCGTCGGCCCGGAGCCGGAAACGATCGACCCCGCGCTGAATCAGGCGGCCGACGTGACCACGGAAATTCAGCACATGTTTGAAGGCCTGACCCGCTACTCTTCCGACAAAAAGTATGTGAACGCGGAAGCAAAGGACATTAAGGTGAGCAGCGATCACCTGACTTACACCGTCACCCTGCGCGACGACCTGAAGTGGTCCGACGGCAAACCGGTGAAAGCCAGCGATTATGTTTACGCGTGGCAAAGGGCGGTCGATCCGAAAACCGCTTCTCAGTATGCCTATATTTTTGACCCGGTCAAGAACGCGAACGAAATCATCGCCAAGAAGAAGGACAAGAGTGAGCTGGGCGTGAAAGCGACCGACGACAAAACCCTTGTCATTACCCTGCGCACCCCGTGCGCGTATTTTCTGGAGCTGCTGTCGTTTACCGCGTATTATCCGCTGCGCGAGGATGTGGTGGAAGGCAACGACAAGTGGACCCAGGACCCGAAGACCTACATCAGCAACGGACCCTACAAGCTGAAGGAATGGAACCACAAGGAAAGCCTCGTCCTGGAAAAAAATCCGTATTATTATGAAAAGGACAAGGTCAAAATCGACACGCTGCGGTTCGTTCTGACCGATGAAGACGCCGCGATTCTGTCCGCCTACAAAACCGGAGAAATCCAGTTTGCCTACCCGATTTCCGTCGATGAGATGGACGCGTGGAAAGACAAGCCGGACTACATGAAGGTCAATGAGCTCGGCATCACCTATTTTGAGTTCAACGTGACCAAAAAGCCCTTTAACGACCCCAGGGTCAGAAAAGCGCTTTCCCTTGTGGTTGACCGCAACTATCTGGTGGAGAAAGTCACCAAGGAAAATCAGACTACCGCCACCGGTTTTGTTCGGCTCGGCATGAACGATGTGGACAGCACCAAGCAGTTCCGCGTTGTGGGCGGCGATTACTACTCCACGAAGAAGGCGGATTACGAAAAGAACGTGGCCGAAGCGAAGAAGCTCCTCGCGGAAGCCGGTTACCCGAACGGCAAGGGATTCCCGGCCTTTGAGTACTCCACCAACCAGAGCACCGCAAATCAGGCGGTCGCGGAAGCGCTGCAGAATATGTGGAAAACGGAGCTCGGCATCAAATGCACCATCGCGCAGGAAGAGTGGGCCGTGTTCATCGATTCCCGCAACAAGGGCAATTTTTCCGTCAGCCGCGGCGGATGGAGCGCGGACTATAACGACCCGGTTTCCTTCCTCGACCTGTTTGTGACGGGCGGCGGCAACAACGACCCGAAGTATTCCAACACGAAATACGACGCGCTGATCCAGAAGGTCAAATCCACCGACGACAACACGGTCCGGATGCCGCTCCTGCATCAGGCGGAAGACATTCTGATCGGGCAGGACATGGTTGTGGCGCCGCTCTTCTACCGCTGCCGCAGCATCCTGATGAACACCAACATCAAAGGGTACTACAATTCTCCCCTTGGGTTCGACTACTTTATGTATGCGGACATCCAGAGCTGATTGCTGAAAATTTTTTCCGGGCGCTTTTCTTTGGAAAGCGCCCGGTTTGTCATATGCCGCGGCGGAGCCGATTGGTTCAATCGGTACAAATCGATAAGACCAGGCTGCGTTTTATTGGTTTAATTTGCTGTAGGACAAAAGAATTTGCAGCTTTTTATTTTTTTGTTTCATTTTTTTACTCTTTTATGATTAAAAAAGAGTAAAAATACCCGTAAAACAAACAATTATTAAACAGGCGCGAATCAAGGGAAGTTCAGGTTGCAAAATGAAAAAAACCGTAGTATAATCAAAGCTATTCAAAACCCATCTGAAATAAATTTTGCTTGGGAGGTAAAAAGAACATGAAAAAGCGTTTTTTTGCGGCTGCCCTTGCGGCGGTGATGATTGCGGCTTCCGCGTCGGGCTGCGCTCAAGGTTCCAATACGGATTCCGCTGCGGCAAGCGGGACAGGCACCGCGTCCGGCGACACCATTAAAATCGGCGGGCTCGCTCCTCTGACCGGTTCGGTTTCCGTTTACGGGAACGCCACGAACAACGGCGTGCTTCTTGCGGTGAAGGCGGCGAACGACGCCGGCGGAATCAACGGCAAGAAGATCCAGTACATCTGCTACGATGAAAAGGGCGACGCCACCGAAGCGGTGAACGCTTACAATAAACTGGTCGAAAACGACAAGGTGGTCGCGCTGGTCGGCGACGTCACTTCCACCCCGACCCTCGCGGTGGCCCAGCAGGCGGTCAACGACAATCTTCCCATGATTTCCGCAACCGCGACCGCGGCGGGCGTTACCACCACCGGTGAAAATGTGTTCCGCGCGTGCGTGACCGACCCGTTCCAGGGCGAAATGATGGCCTCGTACACCAAGAAAAAGCTTGGCGCGAAGACCGCGGCGATCCTTTACAACATGGCGGACGACTATTCCTCCGGCGTGGCGGAAGCCTATAAACAGGCCGCTGAAGCCGAGGGCATCACCATTGTGGCCGAAGAAAAATTCCAGACGAACGACGTGGATTTCAAGAGCCAGCTGACCTCCATCAAGGGGAAGAATCCGGACGTTCTGTTCCTGCCCGTATATTATCAGGACCTGGCCCAGATCGCCGTTCAGGTCAAGCAAACCGGCGTGAAGGCAAAGCTGATGGGTGTTGACGGCTGGGACGGCGTGCTCGACAAGATCGACAAGAGCAACGCGGACGCCCTGCAGGGCTCCTACTTCTGCAGCCAGTACACCGCGGAAAGCACCGATTCCAAGGTGCAGGATTTTATTAAAGCCTACAAAGCCGCCTACAAAGCCGAGCCGAACATGTTCTCCGTTCTCGGCTACGATGCGATGAACATGATGATTCAGGCCATTAAGGACGCCGGTTCGACGGATTCCGACGCGGTCATCAAGGCAATGGCAGCCCTCAAGTTCAAGGGACTGACCGGAGACATCACCTTTGACAAGGACCGCAACCCGGTTAAAACCTGCGCGATTCTTACCATTAAAGACGACGCCTACAAGTTCGTCGAATACTATAAAAAGTAAATCCGCTTTCTCAAAACAGAATCGGACGATCCGCGAAAAGAGGGCGAATTTATTCCCCCTCTTTTTTGGATTACTACAAGGCAGGAAGGTGCAACAATGGATTTTTTATCGCAGATCATCAACGGCCTGGGAATAGGCAGTATTTACGCCCTGGTTGCGCTTGGTTACAGCATGGTTTACGGTATTGTACAGCTGATTAACTTCGCACACGGCGATATCATCATGGTCGGCGCGTATGTTACGTATCTGGTTCTGGTGGTCGGGGGGGCTCCGCTGTGGGTCGCGGTTCTGGCGTCGATCGCATTCTGCACGATCGCCGGAGTCCTGATCGAGCGTGTCGCCTACCGCCGCCTGCTGAACATGGGCGCGCCGCGAATCTATCTGCTGATTACGGCAATCGGCGTGAGCATCTTTCTGCAGAACCTTTCGCAGCTGCTGTTTACCTCTTCGGGAAAGTCCATGCCGAAAATGTTCCCGAGCGACTCCCTTGACCTGGGGTCCATACAGCTCAGCTCCGTTTCCCTGATCACGATCGTGACCTCCGTGGCCCTGATGGTGCTGCTGCAGGTGCTGGTGAGCAAGACGAAAATCGGCAAGGCCATGCGCGCCACGTCGGAAGACGCGGGCGCGGCCAAGCTGATGGGCATCAACACGAACATCACGGTCGCGTTCACCTTCGGCATCGGCTCCGCGCTCGCCGCGGTCGGCGCGGTCCTCTACTGCGGCGCTTATCCGCTGATTACGCCGTATATGGGCGGAATGCTCGGCCTGAAAGCCTTTGTCGCCGCCGTTTTGGGCGGAATCGGCAGCATCCCCGGCGCCATGCTCGGCGGCTACCTGATCGGCGTGGCGGAAAGCCTGACGAAAGCCGCCGGCGGCTCGCAGATTACCGACGCCGTCGTGTTCGGCATTCTGATTATCGTCTTGCTGTTTAAGCCCGCCGGGCTGCTCGGCAAAAATGTGCGGGAAAAGGTTTAAGGAGGGCAGAAGAAATGTCGAAAATGAAAAAGATTTCTTATGCCGTCAATCTGGTGGTTGTATTCGTCCTTTATGCCGTTCTCGCGGTCAATATCAACAACGGAAGCATCAACCGCTACTATGGCGGGCTGATCACCATGGTCTGCATCAACATCATCCTTACGGTCAGCCTGAACCTTGCAAGCGGCTTTCTGGGCCAGCTGGTTCTGGGCCACGCGGGGTTCATGTCGGTGGGCGCCTATTCGGCCGCGCTGTTTACCATGTATTCCGGCCTGCCGGTCGCGGTCGCCTTTCCGATTGCTCTGGTCCTTGCCGGTCTGGTCGCCGCGCTGTTCGGCCTGATCATCGGCATCCCGGCGCTGCGGCTCCGGGGCGACTATCTTGCGATCATCACC
>JAAYUL010000144.1 GCA_012517675.1 Clostridiales bacterium
CGCCGCCAAGACGGACGCCATGGTCACGGAGATCCGTTCGTTTTTGTCCATGATCTCCTCCATGGCCTTTTCCACCTCGTCCCCGATGGAATGAATATAGTTTTCACTGTCGTCCGAACCGATCACGATTTCGCAGCCGCAGATATTCAGCTTAATTTTGTTCCTGCTCATGAAGTCAACCCTTTCACCAAACAACAGGCGCATGTTTTTTGTATATTTTTTATTATATCATAATCGGGAAAAGATTTCACCGTTTTTTCCGGAGCGCGGAGGGCGGATTTCACACTGTTTTTTCCGGACCGGAAAAGGGTGGAAAAACACGGCGGGGCAGGCCGGCGCGGGGGTTGTTTCAACCTTTTTCGGAAAAATACCTGCCGGCATTCCGGGACTTCATGCGTTTCGGCAAATTTCACAAACGAAACGTCAAATGGTCATGCTTTTATGCAAACTGCACAAATTTGATGAAAAAAAAACGTGTAGCACAAAAAAACGAATTTTAGGTATATTTCATCGAAGAATGGCTTGAAACCTATATTTTTGAGGATTTTTTGCTATTTTCCGCAAAAGAGATTTTAGATTGAAAAAGTGAAAAACTTGGTATATAATTAACACAAAAGAAAATCTGAAATCAATCCGGGGGCTTTTCCGAGCGCCCGGCAACCGACTGAGGAGGACATGACTTCTATGAACTATAGATTGCCGATTCCGGAAATCAAAGAGACCGTTCAGGCCAAGCTGGACCGCGTATTCGGAGTGAGCCTTGAAAACGCCAACGACGAACAGTGCTACAAGGCCGTGGCGCTGATCGTGCGCGACCTGATGGCACAGGGCCGCAGCGAATCCAAGGCGCGCGCGGAGGCCACGGGGACCAAGCAGGTGTACTACCTCTGCATGGAGTTCCTGCTGGGGCGCTCGCTCAAGAACAACCTTTTCAACCTGGGGCTGGAAAACGATTTCCGCACGGCGCTGGAGCAGATGGGCTTTAAGCTCGACGCTCTGTATGAAAAGGAGCCGGATGCCGGGCTGGGCAACGGCGGGCTGGGCCGGCTGGCCGCCTGCTTTATGGACGGCCTCGCTTCGCAGGGCTACCTTGCCACCGGCTATTCCCTGCGGTATGAGTACGGCATTTTCCGCCAGAAGCTGGTGGACGGCTGGCAGACCGAGCTGCCCGATTTCTGGCTGCCGGGCGGGAAGATCTGGATGCAGGCGGTGCCGGAGAAAAACGTGGAGGTGCGCTTTAAGGGCCACATCGAGGAGCACTGGAACAACCAGTACCATGTGGTGGACCACAAGGATTACACCAAGGTGATCGCCGTGCCTTACGACATGTACATCTCAGGAATCGACGGAAAGGGCATCAGCCGCCTGCGCATTTGGGCCGCCCGTTCCGACACGTTCAACATGAAGCTGTTCAACGGCGGCGACTATCTGCGCGCCATGGAGGACGTCGCCACGGCGGAGGCGATCACCAAGGTGCTGTATCCCGAGGACAACCATGCCGAGGGGAAAAGCCTGCGCCTTTCGCAGCAGTATTTCCTGGTTTCCGCCACCGTGCAGGATATTATCCGCCGCCATCTGTTCCGCAACCGCACGCTCGACAATCTGCCCGACCTGACCGCCATCCACCTGAACGACACGCACCCCGTGCTCGCCATTCCCGAAATGATGCGCGTCATGCTGGACGAATGCGGCTACGGCTGGGACCAGGCCTGGGACATTGTGACGCGCACGGTTTCGTACACGAACCACACCGTCATGCCCGAAGCGCTGGAATGCTGGAGCGTCGACCTGTTCAAGCTGATGCTTCCCCGCATTTATCAGATCGTGGAGGAAATCAACCGCCGCTTCTGCGCGGAAATGCACGCGAGGGGCGTGGACGGCTACAAGGTGGGGCGCATGGCCCCGCTGAACGACGGCTATGTGAAAATGGCGAACCTCGCCGTGCTGACCAGCCACCACGTCAACGGCGTTTCCCAGCTGCACAGCGAAATTCTGAAGGACCGCGTGTTCCACGACTTTTACACCGAAATGCCGTGCAAGTTCACGAATGTGACCAACGGAATTGCGCACCGCCGCTGGCTCAACCAGTCCAACCCCGCCCTCGCGGCGATGATCACGGAGCTGATCGGGGAAGGCTATATCCAAGACGCGGCAGAGCTGAAAAACCTGATGAAATTCAAGGACGACAAGTCGGTTCTTGAAAAAATGGCGAAGATCAAGCGCGGTAACAAACAGCGCCTTGCGGAATATATTAGAACAGAACACAATATTAAAGTGGACCCCGATTCCATTTTCGACGTGCAGGTCAAACGGCTGCACGAGTACAAGCGTCAGCATCTGAACGCGCTGCAGATTTTGGCGACCTACCAGTGGCTGCGCGACAACCCGAACGCCCCGTTTACCCCGCATACTTATATTTTCGGCGCGAAGGCCGCGCCGGGCTACTATTTTGCCAAGGAGATCATCCGGTTTATTGTCGATCTTGGCAAAACCATCAACAACGACCCGCGCGTTAACCAGAAGATGCGCGTGGTGTATCTGGAGGACTACCGCGTGACGCTCGCGGAGCTGCTGATGCCCGCGGCGGACATCAGCGAACAGATTTCCCTGGCCGGCACCGAGGCCTCCGGCACCAGCAACATGAAATTTATGATCAACGCCGCGGTCACGCTCGGCACGCTGGACGGCGCGAACGTGGAGATCCACGAGGCCGTTGGCGACGAAAACATCCTGCTGTTCGGCATGACGACGGAGGAAGTGGCGCGCCTGAAGCC
>JAAYUL010000145.1 GCA_012517675.1 Clostridiales bacterium
CGTCAGGGAACTGGTCGACCTTGTGAACGCGGATGAAAACATGGGGGAGCAGCACGAAAAGCCGCTTACCAAAATCAGGCTCGACAGCATTTCGTCCGCCATGTTGAAACAGAATCATCTGACGGCGGATTCCGTGCCGGAAAACGGGCGGGTGGTAACGCTCAGGGCGAACGGCAATTTGAGCACGGGCGGAACCGCCGTTGACTGCACGGACCGGATCCACCCGGAAAACGCGAAGCTGGCGGTTCTGGCCGCGAAGGTGATCGGCATCGACATCGCGGGCATCGACATGGTGACGGAGGATATTTCAAAATCCATTTCGGAAACCGGCGGCGCGATTGTGGAGGTGAACACCGCGCCGGGAATCCGCATGCACCTTTACCCCAGCGGGGGAACGCCGCGGAATGTGGCAAAGGACATTGTCGATTATCTGTTTCCTCCGGACGCACAATACCGATTTCCAATCGTTTCCGTGACCGGCACCAACGGAAAAACCACCGTCGTCCGCCTGATTGCGCACACGCTCGGCATTTTCGGAAAACATGTGGGCATGACCAGCACGAGCGGAACGTTTCTCAACGGGAAATGCATCTGCAAGGGCGATCATTCCGGGCCGCGGAGCGCGCGGACGCTCCTTTCCGGCAAGGAGATCGACTGCGCCGTTCTGGAAACGGCGCGCGGCGGAATCATTCGGGAAGGGCTTGGGTATGATCTGGCCGATGTCGGTGTTGTCACCAACATTGCGGAGGACCATTTGGGAATGGACGGCACGGAAACGCTGGAAGACCTTGCTTTTGTAAAGTCGCTGGTCACAGAATCGGTCAAAAGGGACGGATTTGCCGTTCTGAACGGCGACGACCCCATGACGCCTTTTCTGCTGGAGCGCACCAGAGCCGGGGTCATCCTGTTTTCCGGGAGCGGATGCATGGACCGGAGGCTTTGTCAGAGCGCGGCCGCCTGCGTTTTTGCCGAAGACGGCTGGATCAAAATCGAGGAGGAGAAAACGCAGATCGATCTGATCCCCGTTTCCAAAATCCCCATGACCCGTTCGGGAAAAATAACATGCAATATTGAAAATTCACTGGCCGCCGCCGCCGCGCTTTACGCGCTGCGCGTCCCTGCCGATGTCATTGCAAAGGGCCTTGGAACCTTCCGCGGCAACGAGGGCCGGTTCGGCCTGTATCAAGTGGGAAAATTCAGGGTGCTGCTGGATTACGGACATAATCTCCCGGGGTACCGCCAGGTGATCGGCGTTTGCCAAAACCTTGGGGGCAAAAGGCTGGTCGGGGTGATCGGGATGCCGGGCGACCGGAACGACGGGGCTATCCGCTCCGTCGGCAGGCTTTGCGCCGGTTCCTTCGACCGCATCTATGTCAAGGAGGATGCGGACAAGCGCGGCAGGGAGCCGCTTGAGGTCGCGCGGCTGTTTTACGATGCGATTCTGGAAAGCGGGTACGACAGGGAGAACGTGCGGATTGTTGAAAACGAATTGGACGCGCTGAAATCCGCGGTCGCGCAAGCGAAGGAGGGCGATCTGATCGCGGTGCTGTTTGAAAATCTGGAGCCGCTCCGGGCGTATCTGGATTCGCTGGGCGGAAAGCCCGCCGATGAGTCGGAAATGTCATAGCGGGACAATATAAAACGGGGCCGCGCAGATCTTTCTGCGCGGCCCGCGGCTTATCCGACGGTATTCTGTTTTCCGTCCGCAATGCTTTGAACAAGCGCCTGCATTTCCCCTTTGGAGCTTACCTGATGCGTTTGTTCAATAATTTTCCGCTGCTTTTCTTCCGGCATGGCGCTGAATTTTTCCATTGCCTTTGCATTCATGGCGAGCGTCAGGCCAAAGCCGATTGGATATTCGTCCAGCATAATGCTCCATTTTGCCGCTTCGCTCCGGCTTCAGAGGAAACCGGACGGAGGCTCTGCAGCGCGAAGAGATACTTTGCAAAGCCCGCCCGAGGATGGTACGTTCCGGATATCCCCGTTTTATTGTCTGCAAAAACGGGAAAAACATACCGGGCCGCATGGAGAAAGTCTGCTCCTTCCGGCGCTGTGGCCGGCCGTAAAATGCGGTAACGCTTATCTTCGTTCAATCCCGTCGGCTGCGGAAAACCAGTAGGTCCGGTTCCTTGTTTCCTTTGCATGGTACAGCGCGGCGTCCGCCTGGCTGATCAGATCCATATAATTGTTTGTTTCCGCTCCGGCGGTGGCCCCTCCGATGGAAACGGTCACCTGCTTGCCGGGTTTCTCTTGCTCCCGATGAAAATCAAAGGCTCCGATTGCGTTCCTGATTTTTTCCGCCATCAGTTTCCCGCTGTTTTGGTCCTTCCCCGGCAGGAAAATCAGAATTTCTTCACCGCCGTACCGGCATATGATATCGGAAGTGCCGATTACGCCTTGGATGATGCGGGAAAGATGAATCAGCACATAGTCGCCGCTGAGGTGGCCCCAGGTGTCGTTGTAAGCCTTAAAATGGTCGATGTCAAGCATCAGCGCTGAAATCTTGACATCGAAATACCGGGAAGACTGAAAAATGCTCTGCATCAGGTTGAAAGCGTATTTTCTGGTGTAAAGGCCCGTCAGGGCATCCGTCCGCGCGTCTTTCAGCAGCTCGGCCAATTGGCGCTGCGTATCGTAATTGAGAAGATTCTGCCGTAAAATGGAAAGGATCAATAAAATAATACCGGACTCCCTGACGGTGTTCATCAGCAGAAGCTGGTCGGCGAAATGATTCAGGCAGTAAAGATAAATCACGACATAGGCGATCACCAGGCTGTTGACCATAATGGTGAAATTTCCGAACTTGGTTTTGTCGCGGGTCACATCCAGAGTGGTGTAATCAAACCCGGTTTTGTTGTTTTTTATGAGGAACAGCAGGATACACAGGGTGACAAGCCCGAAAAACTGAAGATAATCCCCGATTCCGTACACGGTCACTTTAAACAGTTCCTCAAAAGCGAGCAGAAAATCGCCGATCGTGCAGACCAGAACGCTTGCCGTCAGCGGAAGGTAGGCTTTTCTTCCGCTGACCACGTAAATTTTATTGATGTAAACATAGTAGCCGAGCAAAACGAAATCCAGCACCGGGTATAAAAAAGCAGACAGTATGGTGCTGCTCATGGGGAAAATCACCGGCGGCGCGGTCAGCGGATAACGGTCGAAATAGTAAAAAATCAAATACGACAGTGTCTCAATAATGAAAAAATCGATCACAAGCAAAAGCCATGTTTTGGTTGCCGTGTGTTTTTTCAGCGCCGGGTTTTTCAAAAGGTTTTTGGTCATGTTTTTTAAAAATAAATAAAGGGTAACGTAATAAGAAAAGAAGAAGATAAAATCGATCGGAAGATTGAGGATCCTGTTAAAAATGACGAAGCACAGTTCGCCCAAAATATAAAAAATATCGGCAACGGCAAAATAAAGGATGTCCTTGTCCCGGGTCTTATAAAAGCATACCAGAAGAAAGACAAGCGCAGGCACGCAGAAATAAAGCAAACCGTCCTGTACAATTGCGTCAAACACCGAAAGAGCCCCCAGACACGTTGAAATTGAAAAAGAAATAAAGAAGAAAGAAGGCCGGCAGCCGCTGTTACCGGTCTTCCCGCTGATTGGTGGAACTCTGATCTTTATCGCTAAAATTGTATCATAACCGGCAGATAAATTCAATGAAAACAGAGACACGCGGGGAGAAAAATCCGTTGACATCCGCCGGGAAAAAGGTATAATATAGTTGAACGTATAATCAACTGTTCAATCGAAGGGAATGATATTGATGAACGCGAATATTCCGGATATTGATAAATGCGACTGCACCGTGATTCATGAGGATGTGGTGAGGGAGGTCGGCCGCCTGATGCCGGAGGAAGAAAATCTGCTCGATCTTGCGGACCTGTTTAAGGTGTTCGGGGACTCGACCAGAGTGAAAATCTTGTGCGCGCTGTTCCATGCGGAGCTGTGCGTCTGTGACATTGCGGCGCTGCTGGGGATGACCAAATCCGCGATTTCGCATCAGCTCAGGCTGCTGAAACAATCCAAGCTGGTCAAAAACCGCCGGGACGGGAAAGTCGTGTATTATTCCCTGGATGACGAGCATGTCAAAAATATTTTCGATCAGGGGCTCGCACACGTCGAAGAGTGAATTTTTGCCGTCACAGGCGCTTGATCGTTCCATGCATCCTATTTTATATCATACACGAAAGGTTGGAGAACGGTATGGAGAGCATAAAAAAGCAGTACATACTGGAAGGCCTTTGCTGCGGTGTCTGCGCGGCGGAAATAGAACGGGAGGTCGGCGGGCTGAACGGCGTTTCCTCGGCCAATGTGGATTTTGCCGGGAAAATCTTAACGCTGGAGCTTTCCGGCGGGACTTCGCCGCAGAGCGTGGCGGAGCAGGCGGGAAAAATCGCCCGGCGCCATGATTCCGAAATTGTGCTCAAGGAGCGGGAGCTTCCCGGGGCGGAGAAACGGGTGCTGTACCTGTCCGGCCTGAACTGCGCCGTCTGTGCGGAAAAAATTGAAGCGGCGGTGGGGCGGATCGACGGCGTTCAGTCCGCCCGTGTCGATTTTCCGGCGCAGAAGCTGACGATAGAAGCCGCGGACCGGAAAAGCCTGCCGGCGGTTACAAGGCGTGCCGTTCAGGTGATCGGGGAAATCGAACCGGAGCTGGAGGTTTCTTTCGTGCGGAAATCGGCCGGAAAGAGTCCGGCCAATGTGAAACAGGAGCGGCTGCAAAGGGCGATGTTCGTCTCCGGCGCGCTGCTGTTTGCGGCCGGCCTGGTTTTTGCGTTCCCGCAGCCGGTGAATTTTGTCTTGTTTTTGGTCAGCTACCTTCTGGTCGGCGGCAAAATCGTACGGAAGGCTGTTCGGAACATTGGAAGAGGGCGGATTTTTGACGAAAATTTCCTGATGAGCGCGGCGACCGCCGGCGCATTTGCGATCGGCGATTATCCGGAGGGCGTTGCCGTCATGCTGTTTTACCGGGTGGGCGAATTTCTTCAGGACCTTGCGGTCAGCAGGTCGCGCGGGTCCATTTCGGCGCTGATGGATATCCGCCCCGACTACGCCAATTTGAAGACCGGCGGCGGGGTCAGAAAAGTATCGCCCGAGGAGGTCGGGGCAGGGGACCTGATTCTTGTTCGCCCCGGCGAACGGGTCCCGCTGGACGGCAGGGTGGTCGAGGGGGTGTCCTCTCTGGATACCTCCGCGCTGACGGGGGAATCCCTTCCGCGCGGCGTCGGGCCCGGCACGAATATTCTGTCGGGCTCCGTCAACCGAAACGGGCTGCTGACGGTTGAGGTGACAAAAGAGTACGGAGAATCCACCGTGGCCAAAATACTCGATCTGGTCCAGAACGCGGGCAGCCGAAAAGCGCCGGCTGAAAATTTCATCACGAAGTTCGCGCGGTATTACACCCCCGCCGTGGTGGTGGCCGCCTTTTTGCTGGCGGCGGTCCCGCTTCTGGTCGTTCCCGGCGCGGCGGCTGCCGACTGGGTGAACCGCGCGCTCACGTTCCTTGTGGTTTCCTGCCCCTGCGCGTTGGTCATTTCGATTCCCCTCAGCTTTTTCGGGGGAATCGGCGGCGCTTCCAGAAACGGAATTCTGGTCAAGGGCGGCAACTATCTGGAAGCCCTCAACCGCGTGGACACCGTTGCGTTCGACAAAACGGGGACGCTTACCAAAGGCAATTTCAGCGTGACCCGAATCGCCGCCGCCGGAAGATGGTCGGAAGATGAAATCCTTTTTTATGCGGCGCATGCCGAGCTGCATTCCGGCCATCCCATCGCCGTCTCCATCCGGGAGGCCTGCGGCGCGGAGCCGGACCCCGCCCGGGTTTCGGATTATGAGGAGATTCCCGGAAAGGGCGTCCGCGCCAGGGTGGACGGCAAAACCGTGTGCGCGGGGAACGGAAGCCTGTTGGAATCGGAAAAAATCAGCTGGAAGCCCTGCGATTCCGCCGGAACCGTCGTTTACCTGGCTGTTGACGGGACCTTTGCGGGCGCCGTCGTTATTTCCGATGAAATCAAGCCGGACAGCGCGCGGGCCGTTCGGCAGCTGAGAAACGCCGGGGTCAGGCGTATCGCGATGCTGACCGGCGACAGCAGGCAGGCGGGCGGGCAGACGGCGGAAGCACTCGGACTGGACGCCGTTTACACGGAGCTGCTCCCGCAGCAAAAGGTGGAGAAAATCGAAGAGTTCGAGCATCAAACCGCGAAAAGGGGTAGCGTCGTGTTTGTCGGGGACGGGATCAACGACGCGCCGGTCCTGGCCCGTGCGGATGTGGGCGTCGCCATGGGCGGCCTGGGCTCCGACGCGGCGATCGAAGCGGCCGATGTGGTGCTGATGACGGATGAACCCTCCAGACTGGTGACGGCGATTCAAATCGCGAGGAAGACCCATTCGATCGTGCGGCAGAATATTTTGTTTGCGCTCGGCGTAAAGGCTGCGATTCTTATTCTGGCGGCTTTCGGCATCGCCACCATGTGGGAAGCCGTGTTCGGCGACGTCGGCGTGACGCTGATCGCGGTCTTCAATGCGATCCGCGCGACCCGTGCCGGGCAGTGACAAAAAAACGCCGGGGCTTTCGCTCCGGCGTTTTTTGTGCTATGATTTTAGTTACAGGATCACTTCGCCGTCGACGGTGCCCGGCAGGCCCGCCGCGTTCGCCTCGTCGGTGTCGATATGCACGGCAAGGCCGGCGGTTTTGCTCACACGGGCAATCACGTCGCCGAAAATCAGCGCGCGCTCGTTATAATCGAGCTTGATCTGAATGTTCTGGCCGTCGGTCACACCGAATTCCACCGCCTGTTCGGGGGTGAAATGCGCGTGGCGCTTTGCGACGATGACGCCCTTGTCCAGCGTGATTTCGCCCTTGGGGCCGATGACCTTGCAGCCCGGAGTGCCTTCCAGATCCGAGGACATGCGGATCGGAGCGTCAATGCCCAGCGTGCGGGCTTCGGTCTTTGAAATTTCGACCTGGGTTTCCGGACGGACCGGGCCGAGGATGGACATTTTAATGGAACCTTTGGGGCCGATGACTTCCACCTTTTCAACGCAGGCAAACTGGCCGACCTGGGACAGCGCTTTTTTCGGGGTGAGCTGAACGTCCTTGCCGAACAGCGTTTCCAGATCCTCCTGGGTCAGGTGGATATGGCGCGCGGAGGTTTCAACGATCATTTTTTTCAAACAAAACATCTCCTGTTCATATATTACCTTAATAATTCTAACGCATTCGACCGAAAATTACAACAAAACGGAACCTGTTAATTATTTAATAATCTATTGATGCAATCATTTGGAAATTATTTTCAGGGAGGATATTAAATTGTTCCAGAATTGGGAAGAACTTCAGCAGGCGTGTATGCGCTGCACGAAATGCGGGCTGTGCGAAACCCGCACCAATGTGGTGTTCGGCATGGGCAATCCGCAGGCCAGGGTGCTGTTTATCGGCGAGGGTCCGGGTCAGAGCGAAGACGAACAGGGGAAACCGTTCGTGGGGCGCAGCGGTCAGCTGCTCGATAAAATGCTCGCCGCGGTCGATCTGGACAGGAACAGCAATATTTACATTGCCAACATTGTAAAATGCAGGCCGCCGAAAAACCGCGACCCCCTGCCCGAGGAACAGGAAATGTGCATAGACTGGCTTCGCAATCAGGTGACCCTGATCCGCCCGAAAATCATCGTGTGCCTCGGCCGCATCGCCGGCATGAAAATCATAAAGCCGGACCTGAAAATCATGAGGGAGCATGGGGTTTTCTTTGAAAAAAACGGTGTGCTGATGATGGCGACGCTGCATCCCGCGGCGCTGCTGCGCAATCCGAACAACAAACCGGCCGCGTTCGAGGATTTTTTAAAGCTGCGCGATAAAATTGAAGAGCTGGGCCTTTTGGAGGAATCCGGCGCCGTGCGTGCATGACCGGACGGGGACATAATTCTTTATTTGGTATTTTTGTCATTGACAAGTCCGGGCCATCGTATTATTATGAAGTTTGATCCAGAATCCAACAGACAATATTGAGGAATGGAAAGGAAACGATGAGGGCGATATGAGCCAGTTTAAAAAGAGGGAAAAATTTATTCCATACAACCTTCCGGATATTACCGACGCAGAGATCAATGAAGTGGTGGATACGATGAGATCCGGTTGGGTTGCCAAGGGCCCCCGCACAAACGAATTTGAAAAGCGTTTTGCCGAATATCTGGGCGCGAAGCACGCCGTCGCCATGAACTCCTGCACGGCGGCGCTGCATGTTGCGCTGTTGACCCAGGGAATCGGCCCCGGCGACGAAGTGATCACCACTCCCATGACC
>JAAYUL010000146.1 GCA_012517675.1 Clostridiales bacterium
TCCGTTCAGTACCTGAATCGGCAGGTCGCTGCCATCCTGCATGAAAATACGCGACGGCTTCTGGTTCGGATTACAGCCATATTTCAAGGTAAGCTCTTTCGCCAATTTCAACACCCTCCATTTATTTAATTATTTTTATTCAGAATACGGGTATCCTTCAGGCCCGACTTCAAATTGATAAACCGCGTAAACAGGGAAACCTTATTTTCCGCGTTCAGACTGTTCCAAAGCGAACCGGTAAATGCATCAATGTCGTTCGGAATTTCGACCAGAGTAGGCTCCCCTTCAAAGGATGGAAGCGGATTCCCGTCGCCCTGATACGTATGGATCAGGTGCCCCTGCCCTTTGACAGGCGACTCATACTCAAAGAAGAAACGCTGCACGGAAGAGCTGTCGCCGTTCGCGCTTTTCAGAATGGAAAGACGGTAGCTTCCGCCCTGCTCCACAACACCGGAAATGCGCGGCGTAAAGTTCGGGGAATCCGGCTCAAAGGTGCGGGTGCGCAGGGCTGCGGCAAACGTTTTGCCGTCCTTCACCGCATCATAAATGGTGTCCGTCTGGTCGCCGTTTGTAACGATCGTGGTCCCCCCAAGGACGCGAACGGGGGAATAGATAATCAGAGAAGGGTCGGTCAGCTTGGCCGGATCAAACGCCTGTGTGCGAATTCCGGTCCCCTCTTCCACAAAAACGCGGTTGCGGCTGTTTTCGCTTCTTCCCATGATGAAATACGCAATCACCGCGTTGATCCCGTCGGCGCTCCTGCCGAGCAGGACGCCCCTGCCCGGATACGAATTGCCGCCTAAAATATCCTCTACCCGATTGATTTTCATATTTTTTCCTCCTTAATGAAAACCTTGCCGTCGATCAGCTTGATTTTTCCGCTGCAAAATAAGGAAACCGCTTTGGGCAGCAGCTTCCATTCCGCCTGTTCCATTACGCGGTGCTGAAGCGTTTCCGCAGTGTCGTCCGGAAGCACTTCCACCGCTTTTTGAAGAATAATGGGTCCGCCGTCGCAAACCTCGTTTACAAAATGCACCGTTGCGCCCGTAACCTTTACCCCCTTGCGCAGGGCCGCCTCGTGAACCTTCAAACCGTAAAAGCCTTCTCCGCAGAAAGAGGGGATCAGGGACGGATGCACATTGACAATCCTGTTTTCAAACTCACGGATGACACGCCCGCTGATGATCGTCATAAACCCGGCAAGCACGACCAGGTCGATACCGCAGCGTTTCAGCAGGGAAATCAGCGCTTCGTCGTACTGCTCCTGTGTGGAAAAGGAGCGGCGGACCAGCACCTCCACGGGAATCCCGGCGGCTTTGGCGCGCTGCAGCGCGTAAGCGTCCGCCCGGCTGGAAACAACAAGCGCAAGTTCTCCGTTCCCAATCTTCCCCGCAGCCTGCGCGTCAATCAGCGCCTGCAGATTGGTTCCGCCGCCGGAAACAAGAACGGCGATTTTCAGCATAGAACGACTCCCTCTTCCCCGGCGGTCACGCTTCCGATGACAAAAGCGTTTTCTCCCATTTCATTCAGCA
>JAAYUL010000147.1 GCA_012517675.1 Clostridiales bacterium
CGGAAAGAACGTGATCTGTGAAAAACCCGCCACGCTGAGCGCGGTGGAGCTGGAGGAAGTGATCCGGGTCAGCAGGGAATGCGGCCGGGTGTTTACCGTGCACCAGAACCGGCGACGCGACTGTGATTTCCTGAGCGTCCGGCAGGCGCTTGCGGACGGCATGGTGGGCAAGCCGTTCTTTATCGAAACGCGCGTGCAGGGCAGCAACGGAATTCCGGGCGACTGGCGCCGCGTGCGGGAATCGGGCGGCGGAATGCTCTACGACTGGGGCGTGCATCTGATCGACCAGCTGCTCCAGCTGATCGACAGCCCGGTCACGGAAATCTACGCGCAGATATTCTGCGTGAAGTATGACGTGGACGACAACCTCAAGGTGCTGTTCCGGTTCGAAAACGGCGTGTGCGCGCAGATGGAAGTCATGACGGATTGTTTTCAGCCGCTGCCCCGGTGGCATGTGCTCGGGGAAGACGGCACCCTCAATATCATGAGCTTTCAGGGCGAAGGCAGCGTTATCAGGGGCACCGTCAAGGAAGTGGACTGGAGCTTTGAAAGCGTTGTGCAGAAAAATTACGCGGGTTCCACCCGCACCATGCGGCCGCGGCCGAGCAACACCATTGAAACGCTGGATGTGCCGAAGAAGGAAACGGACTGGAGCGAATTCTACCGCAATTACCGGGATGTCCTGATGGGGAAGGCGGAGCTTCTTGTCAAGCCGGAGGAATCCCTGCGGGTGGCCAAAGTTGTGGAAAAGGCGTTTGAATCCTCCCAAAAGGGAATTGCCGTTTCGTGCCGTATCTGACGGCCCGGCCGGATGGAGAATGTCGCAGTTTGGAATCAAAGGAGGAAATTTCATGAAACTGGGGTTTGTAAGCGCGATCCTGGATCAGTTCACATTTGAAGAGATGATTGATTTTGCAAGCGAGGCCGGGTATCAGTGCGTCGAAGTGGCGTGCTGGCCCAAAGGAAAAGCGGAGCGCCGCTACGCGGGCGTCACCCATATCGACGTTGACGCTCTGGACGAAAAGCGTATCGCGCAGATACAGGATTATTGCGGCAAAAAGCGGGTGGAAATCTCCTCGCTGGCTTATTATCCCAACACGATGGACCCGGACCCCGAAAAACGGGACCTGGCCGTCGCGCACCTGAAAAAGCTGATCAAAGCCTCGCAGAAGCTGGGAGTGGGAATGGTCACCACCTTTATCGGCCGCGACCAGCACAAGACGGTCGAAGAAAACCTGGTGCTTTTCCAGCAGATCTGGCGCCCGCTGATTGAACTGGCGGAACAGTGCCGGGTAAAAGTCGCGATTGAAAACTGCCCGATGCTGTTTTCCGACGACCAGTGGCCGGGCGGGCAGAATCTGGCGACCACGCCCGCCATATGGCGCCGCATGTTTTCGCTGATTCCGAGCGATTATTTCGGGCTCAATTATGATCCGTCGCATTTTGTCTGGCAGATGATCGATTACATCAAGCCCATCTATGAATTCAAGGATAAGATTTTCCATGTCCATTACAAGGACATCAAAATTTTCCGGGATAAGCTGGACGACGTCGGAATTATGGCCACGCCGCTTCAGTTTATGTCGCCCAAGCTGCCGGGGCTCGGCGATGTGGACTGGGGCAGGTATGTGTCGGCTCTTACGGACATCGGGTACAACGGATACACCTGCATTGAAATTGAGGACAAGGCGTTCGAAGGCTCCATTGACCGTGTCAAGGAGTCCCTGATCCTGAGCAAGCGTTATATCGAACAGTTTGTCATCTGAACCCAAAGCCGAAACGGCGGAAAGTTGAAACTGCGCCCCTCTTGTTTTTCAGTATGCTGACCTGATGAACAAGCCGGGGCGCAGTTCCTTTTGTCGGCCTTTTTTGCGGTGCACTTACAGGGAATCGTAATATGGCAAAATCAATAAAATCATCCGTGCATTGTGGAAAATGTTCTTCTATATTATCGTGAATTTGTTGACGGACAAACGGAAAAGAAGTAGTATAATAAAATCGATTTGAATTAAACCGGAAAAAATTCGGCAGATGAACCAAGGGGGTATTGTATTTGGAAGTGATTGCTTTCCTGATTTGTTTTCCCTTTGCTGCGGCGCTTGTTCTGTCCATGATGAAGCAGCACGGAAAACCAAGAAAATATTTTATTTTTGCCAGTTGTATCGCCATTGTCGCGGCGGTGCTGTATTTTTCCGCGGGGGCGCTGATTTCCGGGAAAAACACGGCGTACCTGACGGACGCGCGCGCGCTGGACACCGGCATATTGGTCGGGGAATTCGCCATGATGGCGCTGGTCATCTATTTTGGCTTCAAGTTCAAAAAGCACTATGTTTCCCTGCTTTCGATCGCGCAGACCGCCCTGATTGCATGGGTGGATCTTTCGGGGCCGGAGACGGAGGGCAGCCATATTGTTGCGGATAAGCTGACGGTCATTATGTGCCTGATCATCGGTGTGGTCGGCACCCTGATCTGTGTGTATGCCGTGGGCTATATGAAGGACTACCATGCGCACCACACGGAGTTCCGGGACCGCCGCGCGTTCTTCTTTGCCATGCTGTTCGTGTTTTTGGGCGCGATGTTCGGTCTGGTGTTTTCCAGCAGCCTCACATGGATTTATTTCTTTTGGGAAATCACGAGCCTCTGCTCCTTTCTGCTCATCGGCTACAACCGGACCGAACAGGCGATCCGCAATTCGTTTCAGGCCTTGTGGATGAACCTTCTGGGCGGCCTGGGGTTTGCGGTGGCGATCGCGTACTGTGAAAAGCAGCTGCACGTGACGGAGCTTGAAAAAATGGTTACGGCGGCGGTCGGAAAGCCGGAATTCCTGATTCCGGTCGTTCTGCTCGCGTTCGCCGGCCTGACCAAAAGCGCGCAGATGCCGTTTTCCGGCTGGCTGCTCGGCGCGATGGTCGCGCCCACGCCGACCTCCGCGCTGCTGCATTCCGCCACCATGGTCAAGGCGGGGGTTTACCTGCTGGTCCGCCTGGCCCCCGCGCTTGCCGGAAACATGGCGGGCACCATGGTGACCACCGTGGGCGGCTTCACGTTTTTTGTCACGTCGCTGCTTGCCATTTCGCAGAGCGACGGCAAAAAGGTTCTGGCTTATTCCACGATTTCCAATCTGGGGCTGATTACGGCGTGCGCCGGCGTCGGCCGGCACGAGGCCGTTTGGGCGGGCGTGCTGCTCATGATGTTCCACGCCGTTTCCAAATCCCTGATGTTCCTTTCGGTCGGCGCGGTGGAAAACAATACGGGGAGCCGGAATATTGAGGACATGCACGGCCTGGTCGTCCGCCTGCCGGAGCTTGCGTTTGTCATGATCATCGGCATTGCGGGCATGTTCCTCGCGCCGTTCGGAATGCTGATTTCCAAATGGGCGGCGCTGAAGGCTTTTGTGGATTCCAAAAGCGCGCTGCTGGTGGTTTTTCTGGTGTTCGGCAGCGCCTCCACGCTCTTTTACTGGACCAAATGGCTTGGAAAGCTGGTTGCCATGATCCACAATTCCGAGCGTCTGCCCAACACCACCAAGGGGAGCGAATGGTTTTCGCTGGTTTCGCAGTCGTTTATCATGGTTGCGCTCTGCATCTCCTTCCCGATCGTTTCCTCCGGCCTGGTGGAGCCCTTCCTTTCCGATATGTTCCACGACAAGGTTCCGGCCGTGATCAGCAGCGGCAACACGCACATCATGCTGATGATGCTGTGCATGATCATGATTCTTCCTCTCGCCGTCCGGTTCCTTACCTTCGGCAAAAAGAAGAAAGTCGTCATGTCCTACATGGGCGGCGTCAACAGCGGCGACGACCGCACGTTCGTCAACTCGTTCGGTCAAAAAGAAGACATGTACCTCGCCAACTGGTACATGGAAGACTACTTCGGGGAGAAAAAGCTTTTAAAGCCTTCGCTGGTTCTGTCTTCCGCGGCCATTGTGGTGTTGATGATTATTGTGATCGGGGGTGCGGTATCATGAAGGTTTCCGTCATTTCCGTCCTTCTTTATCTGGTGCTCGGCCCGGTCGCGGGCGGCCTTCTCGCGGGAATCGACCGCAAGATCACCGCGCGCATGCAGGGCAGGCGCGGCCCCTCCGTTCTCCAGCCGTTTTACGACCTGTTCAAGCTGTTCCATAAGCAGGTGGTCGTGGTCAACGACGTGCAGGACTTCCTTGTCTGGGGCTTTCTTGTGTTCATTGTGTTTACCGGGGGCCTGTTCTTTGCCGGCGGGGATCTGCTGCTGGTGTTCTTCGCGCTGACGCTGGCCGGTATCTTCTTTGTCATGAGCGCCTGCTCGGCCAACTCGCCCTACAGCTCCATGGGGGCGCAGCGGGAGCTGATGCAGATGATGGCTTACGAGCCGATGGTGCTTCTGGTTGCCATCGGGTTTTACGACGTGACCGGCAGCTTTTCCGTCAGCGATATCATCCATGCCGGCAGCGTGCCCGCCATCGCCTATATGCCGGGCATCTTTATCGGCTTTTTGTGGATTCTTGTGATCAAATTCCGCAAGTCCCCGTTCGACCTGAGCACCACGCACCACGCGCATCAGGAAATGGTGAAGGGGCTCACCACCGAGCTTTCGGGCAATATCCTGGCTTTGGTGGAGCTTTCCCACTGGTACGAGAATGTGTTCCTGCTCGGCGTGGTCGGCCTGTTTGTCGTGACGAACGCGTGGTGGAGCGGGATCATCGCCGTGGCGGTGTGTCTGCTTTCCTATTTTTCGGAGATTCTGACCGACAATATTTTCCCGCGCGTCAAGTGGGATTTTATGCTGAAATCCACATGGACGGTCACCATGGTCGCAGGCGTGGTCAACCTGCTGATTCTGACAATGATTCGATAGGAGGCGGACGGCTGTGCTCAAAGTATCAAAATCACCGTGGCTGCTTCATTACGACGGTTCCAGCTGCAACGGCTGCGACATCGAGGTGCTGGCCTGCCTCACCCCGGTTTACGATGTGGAGCGTTTCGGCGTGATCAACACCGGGAACCCGAAGCATGCCGATATTTTTCTGATCACGGGCGGCATCAACGCGCAGAACGCGCCGGTGGTCAAGCAGATTTACGCCCAGATGCCGAACCCGAAGGTTGTGGTCGCGGTGGGAATCTGCGCCTGCAACGGCGGGATTTTCAAGGATTGCTACAACATTGACGGCGGGGTCGACACCGCGATCCCGGTGGACATTTACGTTCCCGGCTGCGCCGCAAGGCCCGAAGCCATTATCGACGGCGTGGTCAGGGCGGTTGCCCTGCTCGACGAAAAACGCAAAAACATGAGGAAGGAAGCGGCGCAATGAAGGACGGACAAATTCTCAGCATCGGCCCGGGCGACCTGGTGCCCAACGCGCTGCAGATCAAGCACGACGGCTACCGGCTGGTGCAGATTTGCGCGACCAGGACCAAGACCGGCTACGACCTGATCTATTCTTTCGCGAAAGAATACACGCTGGTCCATTTCCGCCTCGATATTCCGGAGAATATGGAGATTATGAGCATCAGCAATATTTTTGAGCCGGCGTTCCTTTATGAAAATGAAATCGTGGATCTTTTCGGCGTGAAAATCAACCTGATTTCCATTGATTACAAGGGCCAGCTGTACCGGATCCAAAAGAAGACGCCCTTTAAATAAAGGAGGAGGAATACCATGTCTACCCGAAGCATTGTGCCTTTTGGGCCCCAGCATCCGGTCCTGCCCGAGCCGATCCACCTCGACCTGGTCCTGGAGGACGAAAAGGTGGTCGAGGCGGTTCCGTCCATCGGCTTTGTGCACCGCGGGCTGGAAAAGCTGGTGGAGAAAAGGGACTTTAACGATTACGTTTATATCGCGGAGCGGATCTGCGGCATCTGCAGCTTTATGCACGGCATGGGCTACTGCGAGGCGGCGGAGCACATCATGAATGTGGAGGTGCCGGAGCGCGCCAAATACCTGCGCACCATCTGGTGCGAAATGTCCCGCATTCACAGTCATCTGCTCTGGCTCGGCCTGCTGGCCGACGCGTTCGGCTTTGAAAGCCTGTTCATGCAGAGCTGGCGCCTGCGCGAAAAAATACTCGACATGTTCGAATATTCCACCGGCGGCCGCGTCATTTTTTCCGTGAACAAGATCGGCGGGCAGCGCAGGGATATGCCCGACGACATGATCCGTGATTTCCTTTCCATCTTCGACGGTATGGAACAGGAGCTGAAAACGATGGCCGCGACCTTCCTGGAGGACTACGCGGTCAACACCCGTCTGCGCGGCGTCGGCTTCCTGACGGAGCAGCAGGCGCACGACCTCGGCGCGGTGGGCCCGTTCATGCGCGCGAGCGGCATTGCGCTCGACACCCGCAAAAAGGGCTACGCCGCTTATCCGAACATTGAATTCGAGCCCATCACCAGCACGGTGGGCGACTGCTACGCCCGCACCGACGTGCGCATCCATGAAATTTTCCAGTCGATCGACATCATCCGCCAGGCGGCCGCGAAAATTCCGCAGGGCGAGGTCGCCGTGCCGGTCAAGGGCTTCCCCAACGGGGAGTATATGATGCGGGTGGAGCAGCCGCGCGGCGAGGCGGTTTATTATCTGAAGGCGAACGGCACCAGGTTCCTCGACCGTGTGCGCGTGCGCACCCCGACCTTTGCGAACCTGCCCGGCATGCTGGAAACGCTCAAGGGCTGCCAGCTTGCCGACGTGCCGATCCTGATCCTGACCATCGACCCGTGCATCAGCTGCACCGAAAGGTAGGGAGAAGCGATGAATGTTTTTTCTTTTTCAAAAACCACGCTGAAAAACCTGTTTTCAGCGCCCGCGACCCGGCCGTACCCGCAGCAGCCCCGGCAGTACCCCGAACGGACCCGGGGCCATGTGGAAATCGACATTGAGCATTGCGTGTTCTGCGGGCTTTGTTCCAGAAAATGCCCGGCGGACGCCATCCGTGTGGACCGCGCGGCCGGCACATGGTCCATTGAGCGGTTCGGCTGCATCCAGTGCTCCTACTGCGTGGACAGCTGCCCGAAAAAATGCCTTTCCATGAAGCAGACCTATACGGCGCCCGCGCCGGAAAAAAGCGTGGACACCTATCAGAAAAAACCCGCCGCGCCGGCCAAAGAGCCGGAGGCGGCCCCGAAGGGAGAGAACGAACATGCATGATTACCATGAAGCCATGCACATCATCGAATACGCGACCGAACAGGCGAAGAAGGAAGGAAAGGACAAGGTGGCAAAAATCCACCTTGTTATCGGCGACAGCTCCAGCTATTCGGCGGACAGCATCCGCATGTACCTGGAGCAAAACTGGGAAGGCACGGTCTGCGAGGGCGCGGAGCTCTGCGTGCGCCCGGTCAAAACCATGCTGCGCTGCCCCAGGTGCGGCGCGATGTTTGAACGGGTCCCGTTCCACTACGAGTGCCCGCAGTGCGGCGCCGAGGGGGAGCCGAGCGAGATCGGCAGGGAAATGGAGATTGAGGGCCTGACCTTCGCATGACGCGTTTGATTACGGTCCTGGGCGTGGTGCAGGGGGTGGGATATCGCCCCTTTGTGGCGCGCCTTGCGGAAGAGCTCGGCGTGCGGGGAACGGTGAAAAACAGCGGCGGGGTCGTTGAAATCGCCGCCCGGGCCGAACCGGAGGCGATGAAGCGCTTTCTGGACGGCCTGAAAAGCCGCGCGCCGCGCGGCGCGCGGGTGGACCGGCTTGTGGCGGACAAAGCCCCGGATCTTCCGGAATTCCGCGATTTTCAGATTATATTGAGCGAACGGCAGAATGCGGAAACCCCTTTGTTCCCGCCCGACCTGCCGGTTTGCGAGGACTGCGTGCGGGAGCTGTATTCGCCGGGCAACCGGCGATACCGCTACCCGTTTATCAGTTGTGTGGCCTGCGGCCCCCGGTACAGCATTCTGGACCGGCTGCCCTATGACCGCTGCAACATCACCATGGAGCGCTTCCCCATGTGCGGCGCGTGCGCGGAGGAATACGCCGCCGAAACACGCCGCCGCCACGCGCAGACGATTTCGTGCCCGGACTGCGGCCCCCAGCTGATTTTTCAGGCGGGAGACGAACGGCTCGAAAAGGAGGAGGCGCTTCAGGAGGGAATCCGGCGGATTCGCGCCGGGCAGGTGCTGGCGCTCAAGGGGATCGGCGGCTACCAGTTTGTCTGCGACCCGAAAAACAGGGACGCGGTGCGGAATTTGCGGCTTTTGAAGCGGCGCGATAAAAAACCGTTCGCGGTCATGTTCCCGTCGCCGGATTCCGTGGCCCGGGTCTGCTCGGTGGGGAAAGAGGAGGAAGCGCTTCTGGCCTCTTCCGCAAGGCCGATCGTGCTGCTGCAAAAAAGGGTGGAGCCGTTCTGCCCGGAGGTCGGCGGGGAAAGCCGTTTTCTCGGGGCGTTTCTGCCCTGTACCGGGCTGCACCTGCTTTTGACGGACGCGTGCGGCCCGCTGGTCGTGACCAGCGGAAACCGGACGGACGAGCCGATTATGACGAAAGACGCGGAAGCGCTTTCCGTTTCCGCCCCGCTTTTGGGCGGGGTGCTGTACCATACCCGCGAAATCGTCACGCCGCTCGACGATTCCGTCGCGTGGGTGGTCTGCGGCGCGCCCCAGCTGATCCGCCGCAGCCGCGGTTATGTGCCCCTGCCGCTGTTTCTGGAGCGGTCGGTTCCCGCGCCGGTGCTGGCGGCGGGCGGCGACCTGAAGGCGTGCTTTTGCCTGATGAGCGGAAACCGCGCTTACCTGAGCCAGCCTTTCGGGGACATGGAGGAATACGCGGTTTCAAAAGCCTACCGGTCGAATCTGGACCGGATGGAGCAAATTTTCCATCTTGCGCCGCAGGCCGTGGCCTGCGACCTTCACCCCGGCTACCGGACCGCGCGGCTCGCGGGGGAGCTGGGTCTCCCCGTGGTGGAAATTCAGCACCATCACGCGCACGCCGCCTCGGTCATGGCGGAAAACGGGCTGGACGGCTGCATCGGCGTGACGTTCGACGGCACGGGCTTCGGCACCGACGGAAAAATCTGGGGCGGCGAGTTTTTGCTTTGCAGGGGCGCGGGCTTCACGCGCGCGGGGCACCTCGGCTATGTTCCGCTCTGCGGCGGCGACCGGTGCGCAAAGGACGCGGAGCTGAACGCGCTGTGCTTTCTGGCCGCCGCGGGAGTGCCTGCGGAAAACAGCCGGTTTGCGCTGGTCGGCGCCGCGCTGCGCGCCGGGGTGAACACCTGCGAAAGCTCCAGCATGGGAAGGCTGTTCGACGCCGTGAGCGCGATCCTTCATATCCGGGAGCGGAATACGTATGAGGGCGAATGCGCGGTTGCGCTGGAAAACGCCGCGGCGGCGGCGAAAGGCGCGGGGGAAGCGCCGTTCCCGCTCCGGATGAAGGTCACGCGCACCGCGGAAGGGCTGATCCTGGATCAGGCTGCGCTCATCCGCGACATTTGCGGCGCGGCGAAAGCGGGCGCTTCCGCCGGGGCCGTTTCCCTGGGCTTCCATCGGGCGGTGGCGCAGGCTGTTCTGGCTGTCTGCGGGGCCCTGCGGGAAACAAGCGGGGAAAACCGCGTCGCGCTGAGCGGCGGCGTTTTTTCCAATTTGATTTTGACGGAAGAATGTGTCCGCCTGCTTCGGGCGGACGGATTCCGGGTCTGGTTGAACCGCGCGGTTCCCTGCGGCGACGGCGGCCTCTGCCTTGGGCAGGCGTGGCTGTGCGCGCAGGGCGCCGGGCGGGAGTAAACCGGGGAAAGGTTGGTTTGCAATGTGTGTGGCAATGCCGGGGAAGGTGATCCGGCTGGACAGCGGCGTCGCCGAGGTGGATTTCAGCGGAAACCGCGTCCGCGCGCAGGCCGGGCTGGTTGCCGTAAAGCCGGGCGATTACGTGCTGGTGCACGC
This sequence comes from Clostridiales bacterium, assembly GCA_012517675.1. Lineage (GTDB taxonomy): Bacteria > Bacillota > Clostridia > Oscillospirales > Acutalibacteraceae > Caproiciproducens. Next base: position 9,844 of record JAAYUL010000147.1, read on the forward strand.
CGGCTGTATTTTACAGGTGATTTCAAAGCAGGACCGCGACAGCCTGGCGGATTTGTTTGAGGAAATTGAAGAATTATGCTGAAAGTGCAGGAGTTTTTAAAGCAGTATGACGGGGAGCCCATGCGGATCATGGAGGTCTGCGGAACCCATACGGCGGCCATTTCGCACAGCGGAATTCCCAGTGTGATTTCGCCGAAAATCCGCCTGATTTCCGGGCCGGGATGCCCGGTCTGCGTGACCGTCACTTCCTATATCGACCGCCTTGTGTCGCTGAGCATGGAGCCGGGCTGCGCGGTGGTTTCCTTCGGGGACCTGCTGCGCGTGAAGGGCAGCGCCCGGAGCCTGAACGACGCCAGGGCCCTCGGCGGGCAGGTGCGCATGGTGTATTCCCCCATGGACGTGCTGAAGCTGGCGGCGGCAGAGCCGGAAAAGACCTTTGTGTTCGCCGCCGTGGGGTTTGAAACCACCGCGCCGGTTTACGCGCTCCTGCTCGGCGAGGCCGTGCGCGCCGGTTTGGAAAATATCCGTCTGCTGACTTCGCTCAAAACCATGCCGCCGGTCATCGACTGGGTCTGCGCGCATCAGGGCGGAATAGACGGCTTCCTCGCGCCCGGCCATGTCAGCGTGATCACGGGCAGCGACCTGTTTGAGCCGCTCGCGCGGAAATATTCGATCCCGTTCGCCGTTTCCGGCTTTGAGCCGGAGCAGATTCTGATTTCCCTTTATGCCCTTGTCAGGCTGCGCGGCAGGGGAGTGGTTAAAAACCTGTATCCCTCCGTGGTGACCGCGCGGGGGAATGTGCAGGCGCAGCGGTTGGTTTCCCGTTATTTCGAGCCGTGCGGCGCGGCGTGGCGCGGCATGGGGGTGATCCCAAATTCCGGAATCCGGCTGCGCCCCGAATTTGCGCGGTTCGACGCCGGAAGCGCGGAATTGACGCAGGACCGCGGTTTTCACTCCGCCTGCCGGTGCGGTCAGGTGCTCACGGGCGCGATCAGTCCGCACGAATGCCCCCTGTTCGGCAGGGCCTGCGCGCCGCAGACGCCGCAGGGAGCCTGCATGGTTTCCACGGAAGGAAGCTGTTATCAATATTATGTCAACCGAAGGGATTGACACCTGGCAAGGTGAAAAGCCTTACGAAAATTTTGTCGACGGTGCGGTGCCCCATTTTCGTAAGGCTATGATGCTTTACAGGAAAATAAAATCGAGGAAGCGCAGGAATCATCAAAGCCTGTCGATGAATGCCGGTGAGAGAATGGAGCATGGAATATGAAAATTACAATGGCGCATGGCAGCGGGGGAAAGGCGACCTCCGAACTGATTTCCCGAATTTTTGCCGCGAATTTCAAAAACCCCGTCCTTTCCGCCATGGAGGACGCCGCGGTGGTTCCGGGCGCCGGAACGCTTGCCGTCACGACGGACAGCTTTGTGGTGACGCCGCTGTTCTTTCCAGGCGGGGATATCGGCAGGCTTTCCGTGTGCGGCACGGTGAACGACCTGCTGATGAGCGGCGCGGTCCCCCAATACCTGACCTGCGGTTTTATCATTGAGGAAGGCGCGGAAAGCGATGATCTGGAGCGCATGGCGCGCTCCATGGCGGAAACCGCGCGGGAAGCCGGCGTGACCATTGTGGCCGGCGACACCAAGGTGGTGGAGGGCGGCGGCGGCGTTTATATCAATACGTCGGGCGTCGGTTTTGTGCCGCCGGGGCGGCGCGTGAGCGCTTCCCTCTGCCGGGAAGGGGACGCGGTTCTGGTTTCCGGTTATCTGGGCGAGCACCACGCGGCTGTATTAAGCGCCCGCATGGGCATTGAAAACCGGATCCGGAGCGACTGCGCGCCGCTCGGCGAAGCGGTGGAATCGCTGTTTCAAAACGGGGTCAGGGTGCACGCCCTGCGCGACGCCACGCGCGGCGGCCTCGCGACGGTGCTCAACGAATTTGCGGCCGCCTCCGGCTGCTGCATTGCGCTGCGCGAGGAAAGCCTGCCGGTTTCCGCGCCGGTTTCCGGCTTCTGCGGCATTTTGGGGCTCGACCCGCTCTATATGGGGAACGAAGGGAAATTCGCCGCCGTGGTTGACCGGGAGGACGCGGAAAAGGCGCTGGCGGTTTTAAAAGCCTCCCAATACGGCGAAAACGCGGCCGTGGTCGGCAGCGTGGTGCCGGGAGAGGCCGGAACGCTGCTGGTGCGCACTTCCATTGGCGGAACACGGATTGTGCCGGAGCTTTACGGCGAAGGCCTGCCCCGCATCTGCTGAATTTGGAGTCTAAAATTTAAACTTATTGTTGAAATTAAGATAAAAATACCACAGGGAATGCCTTTTTTCGGGATCGGGAGCCGCCCCGTCCTCCATGCCGCGGGGCGGCATGGAAAAACCGACCGCAATGAAAGCGCTTGATGTTTGACCGGGATGCCGGTATAATATATAATAATCAGGCGATATATTGTGCGAAGGATGATTGATGATGGCGACTCTGAAAGAAATTGCGGATCAGGTCGGGGTATCGGTTGCGACCGTTTCCCGTGTCCTGAATCACGATCCGCGCATCTCCGTCAATGAAGAAACGCGGAAGAATATTTTAAAAACCGCAGAACGAGTCCGCTATAAGAAAAAAGTGATTCATTTGCTCATTGACAACGTAGCGTTTTTATACTGGATTTCCGACCAGCAGGAACTGGAGGACGTTTATTTCAAATCCATCCGCCTCGAATTTGAAAAACAGGCCAAGCTGTATAACATCAATCTCGTGCGCTACAACAAAGCGGACGGGATTGAAAGCGTCAGCCCGAATACGACCGCGTTTGTCGCCATCGGCCGCTTTACCACGCCCGAGCTCAAGTTTCTCGGCAATATTACGCCCCACGGCGTTTTTCTTGACGATACGTCGCCGGATGAAAGCAGATTTGATTCGGTCAGGCCGAATCTGTGCTCCATGGTTTATCAGATCGTGGATTTTTTTGTGGATAACGGGCACAGTGAAATCGGTTTTATCGGCGGCTGCGACTATGATCTGGACAAAAAAATAAAAATCATGGAAATCCGGGAAGAGGCTTTCCGGAAAAGAATGAACAAATACGGCCTGCTGAACGAAGAATATATTTTTATTGCGGATACCTTTGCGGTGCAGGAAGGATACCGCATGGCGATCCAGGCGATGGATTCGTTGGGGGACCGCATGCCGACTGCGTTTTGCGTCGGCAGCGACCCGTTTGCGATCGGCGCCCTGCAGGCCTTTAACGAAAAGGGTTGGTCCGTTCCCAAGCGGGTCGGCTTCTTCAGCATCAACGATATCGGCATCGCACAGTATGTTTCCCCTCCCCTCACGACTTTTCACATCGATGTCGACCTGCTCTGCAAAACAGCGCTGGACCTTTTGCAGGAAAGGCTTTTGCAGAACCGCAGGGTGACGAAGAGCGTCTATATCAACGGGCAGGTCACGTTCCGGAAAAGCTGCAGATAAAATTGCCCCCGGCGGGAGAAATCCGGCCGCGGCATCATAAATTCCATTGCCGCCGAGGTTTACGCCGAAGCGGCTTTTTCTATGAAAAGCGTTTGCAGCGGCACGGAATCCGGCTGAAAAATTGGATCATAAGATAATAAAACATTGCGCAATATTTTTACTAAAATGTCGAATAAAAACGCTTTTCGGCCGATGCAAAACGAGGGAAAGACGCGGGAATTCGCAGGAATTAAATGCTGGTAAATAAATTTTTTGTGATTAACGACAAAATGTATTGACAATCGTGAGATACAACAGTATAATCTACGTAGTAAAAATTTTATTGGAAATGTTTCAAATGTTTTAGTAAAATTTCCGCCGGACCATGATTCGGCGGAATGCAGACCAAAACAAAAAAGGAGAGATATCATGTTGAAAAAAGGTTGGAAAAAAGCCGGCTGTACTTTCCTGGCGGCCATGATGGCCGTGTCCGTGTTTGCGGGGTGTTCCCAAGACAGCACGGAAAGCTCCAGCACTGCGGCTTCGGGTTCGACGGGCAAGCTTTCCGGCAGCATTACGGTGGCTTCCTGGAACGACGCGGCCGACGCCATGCAGGCGGAAGCCGAAGCGTTCATGAAGAAAAATCCCGGAACGACCGTAACGGTTCAAAAAGTGGACGGGAATTACACCAAGCTGTTTTCTCAGCTTGCCGCCAATTCTGACGTGCCCGATGTGGTGCAGCTTCAGAACCGTGACCTTCAGAACTTTGTGAATAAATATCCGGATGCGTGGATGGATCTGACCGATATTGTCAAGCCGGAGGAAAGCAACTTCGATTCCTTCGTGCTGCCCCTTGCAAAAGTGGACGATAAATATTACGCCGTGCCGTGGGATGTCGGCCCCTGCGCCCTTTATTACAGAAAAGACATCTTCGAGAAGGCCGGCGTCGATGTTTCCACCATCAAAACATACGACGACTACATAGAAGCGGGCAAAAAAATCGTCAAGGCGACGAACGGGAAAACCAAGCTGCTCGGGTTCGATTACAGCGGTTCTTCCTCCGACGATATGCTCATGATGCTGCTGAATCAGCTGGGCGGCCAGTATTACGACAGCAACGGAAAGGTCAAGCTGGACTCCGAGAAAATGGTTCAGGCGATCACCCTGCTGAAAAAAATGAAGGATGCCGGAGTCACGATCAACCTTGCGAATGAATGGAACGACCGGATCACGGCGACTTCCAACGAACAGATCGCATCCATTCCTTATGCGGTCTGGTATGCCGGAACCCTGCAGAACTCCAACGCCGACCAGTCCGGAAAATGGGGAATCGTTCCTCTGCCGGCCTTCACCGCCGGCGGCAACACGCAGGCCAACCTCGGCGGTTCCGTGCTGTCCGTTTCCTCCCAAACGAAAAACGCGGACCTTGCCAAGGCGTTTGTAAAGTTCTC
>JAAYUL010000148.1 GCA_012517675.1 Clostridiales bacterium
CGCTTTGGAGCAAATGGGAAAGGCCGCGAAGCAGGCGGCGCGCGTTCTGGCGAACGCCGGCGCGAAAAAGGACGCGGCGCTGCTGGCGATTGCCGCCGCGCTGGAGTCGGAGGAGCGGGAAATTCTGGCCGCGAATGAAACCGATCTGGCGGCGGCGCGGGAAAACGGGATGAGCGAATCCCTGCTGGACCGGCTGGCTTTGAACCACGCGCGCGTTCTGGGCATGGCGCAGGGGGTGCGCGGCGTTGCGGCGCAGAGCGACCCGGTGGGGACCGTGGTCGGCGGCGGCATGCGGCCGAACGGCCTGAAAATCGAAAAGGTGCGCGTCCCGCTCGGCGTGATCGGCATCATTTACGAGGCGCGCCCCAACGTGACGGCGGACGCCGCCGCGCTCTGCCTGAAGGCGGGCAACGCGGTGATTCTGCGCGGCGGGAAGGAAGCATTCCATTCCAACCTGGCCATTGCGGAGATCATGCGGCGCGCGGCCGGCCGGGCCGGCCTGCCCGAAGACTGCATTCAGCTGGTGAAGGACACCACGCGCGCGTCCTCCGTGGAGCTGATGCAGCTCACCGATTATCTCGACGTGCTGATCCCGCGCGGCGGGAAAGGGCTGATCCGGTCGGTGGTGCAGAACTCCCGCGTGCCGGTGATTGAAACCGGCTCGGGCAACTGCCACGTTTACGTGGACGAAACCGCCGACCTTTCCATGGCGGCGGATATCATATACAACGCGAAGACCTCGCGCCCCTCGGTGTGCAACGCGATCGAAACCATCCTTGTCCACAGCGCGGTCGCGGAGCGGGCGCTCCCGCTCATCAAGGCAAGGCTCGACGAAAAGCATGTGGAGCTGCGCGGCTGCGAAAAGACGCGCGCCATTCTGGGCGGCGGCGTGGTCCCCGCAACGGAAGAGGACTGGGCGACCGAATACCTGGACTACATTCTGGCGGTCAGGGTGGTCGGCGGCATGGACGAGGCGCTCGCCCATATCGCGGCCTATTCCAGCGGCCACAGCGAGGCGATCGTGACGCAAAGCTATGAAAACGCGCGGCGGTTCACCGAGGAGGTGGACTCCGCCGCGGTGTACGTCAACGCCTCCACCCGCTTTACGGACGGCGGCGAATTCGGCCTCGGGGCCGAAATCGGCATCTCCACCCAGAAGCTTCACGCGAGGGGGCCGATGGGGGTCAACGAACTGACTTCGACCAAGTTTATCATCAACGGCAGCGGACAAATCCGGTAAAGAACGAAGGAGTACGCAATGAGCGGAAAGAAAAGGAAAAAGATCGACGAGTTCCGCGCGGATTACCGCGGGGAATTCGAAGACGGGGAACGCGACGCGGAAAACCCGGTCGCGCCCCAGGACGACGGGGAGGATTTTCTGCCCGATTCCGATTCGGATTCCAACGACGAAATCCTGACCAAATGGACGGATGAGCTGGAGCCGGAACCGCCCGAACCGGAGCAAAGGCCGAAAAAGACCGCCCGCCGTCGCGGAAAACATCGCTACGGCGTGGCGGTCGGGTCGCTGGTTTTAACGCTTGCGCTTGTCGGCGTGGTGTTCATTGCCGCCTCCATCGGCCGGCAGATTTACCGTGCCGCCACCGACGACAGCAGACTGCGGGCTTATGACACGTTTTTGACCCCTGTTGTCATGCAGGACCCGCAGCCCTTTTCTTCCCCGGACAAAGCCGACGGGGAATTTGTAATGGACGCTTCGCTCTGGAAAACCGTTACGGCGGACAACGGCGCGAATTACACGGATTACGACGACGCCGGCCGCCTGATCGTTCCGCTCGGCGACGTGGTGGAGTCCTGCAAGGAGCTGTTCGGCCCAAGCTGCCAGCTTCAGCCGAAAAATCCGGAAGCGGAAACCTTCTTTACCTATGATTCCACAAAAAACGAATTTCATGTCGCGCTTTATTCTTCCGACAGCACGGTAACGCCTTACACGGAAAGCGCGAAAAAGCAGGGTGACAGTACCGTTCTGCGCGTGGGTTATGTTTCGCCCACGGACCCGTGGCGGACCCAGACCTCCAGCACGGTTTCCGCTCCGAAGCCGACCAAATACATGGAATATGTGCTGAAAACAAACCCGGATACGAAAAAGGAATACATTTATGCGGTACAGGCGGCCGGGCAGTAACCCGCCCGGCTTCCCCGCCGCGCGGGGAGAAGCCCGCTACAGAACCAGATACATCAGTGCGAAAATCACCCCCGTGTCCGCCTTTTCTTCCACCAGGATCAAAATAAGTACAAGAATCAGGGTCCGCTCGCTGTCGGCCAGAAGGGACTCAAAAATATCGCCCACCGGGTTCAAAGGCTCTTTCCCGGGCCTGGGTTCCGGGCCGCCTTCCCGAGGTTCCGGCGCGCGGGGCTCCGGCGGAATATGCCGGTGCTGCGGGCCGGGCGAAGGCGCTGCCGGCGGTCTTGACTGAACCGGGGCCGGCCGCTGAGCGGGCTGATTTGACGAAAAAGCCCTTTGCGCGCGCGCCTGCATTTCCCGTGCGCGGCGGATTGCATCCTGCTGCAGGCGCTGCATTTCCGGATTGTTCAAATTTTCTGCCATGGTTACACCTCAGAACAGGCCGAGAAAACCGCTTCCCTTCAGCAGCGGCAGAAGCCGCATCATCTGAAGGAGCTTGACGGATTCATCCAGCTTTTTCTGCCGTGCGGGGCCCAGAAGCGGGCGCAGAGCGTGCAGAAGCCGCGTGCCGTCGTCTTCCTGCCGGATGGAGGAAAGCAGCGGCATCATTTTTGCAATCGACTGCAGCATATCCGCGTCCACGCCCGGGCCTTCCGGGGGAACCGGCGGCGGGGAGGCCGGTTGGTTTGCTGGCTCCGGCTGCGGCGTGCCGGGAGCCTGCGGCGATGACGCCGCTCCCCCAAAAAGCCCTGCCAAGCCCTTGAACTGTTCCAGAGCGGCGGGGTTTTTCAGCAGTTCGCCGAGTTTCGAAGCCAGGTCATCCATTATTTTCCTCCCTGAATTTTACGCAGAAGCTGCTGCGCCTCCGGCGTTTTCAGCAGCCGCTCGGTTTCCGCCTTGTCGGCTAAAAGTCCTTCCAGCTTTTCGCGGTCCCCCGCGCTGAGCTGACCCATCAGATAATTCAGCAGCTGTTTTTGGTCTTCGTTGTTTGGCATACCATCACCCCGCTATTATTGTATGAAAAGCACGGGAATTATAGTACATTTCCTCACGGGGCCCGGCGGCGGAAAAGCGGGGCGAAAAAATGATCGGCGGGTGCTGACTGCATGAATGTGATGCAAAACCTGCGGCGCTTTTTTACAAAAAGCAAAAGCCGTGTTAAAATACAAAAAAATAATTTATCAGAAAATGGTGACCATGTTATGCGAATCCTTGTCGTGTCCGACACACACCGGAACGAGGCCGCGCTCCGGCGGGCGATCCTGTCGCAGCCCAAAGCGGAAATCGTAATTCACCTGGGCGACGGGGAAGAGGAAGCGGAGCTGATGAAGGCTTACTTTCCGAAGAAAAAATTTTTTCAGGTCTGCGGCAACTGCGACTGGGGCTCCACGCTGCCCGCGACCGGCGAACTGACCGCGGAGGGCAAGCGGATTTTTTACACCCACGGCCACATTTACAATGTCAAATACGGCCTGGGCGAAATCGTGGCCGCGGCCCGCGCGCACAAGGCGGACATTCTTCTGTTCGGCCACACGCACGAACCGCTCTGCGAGTACGAGGCCGGGCTTTACATTTTGAACCCGGGCAGCCTGCGCGGATTTGGCGGAACATACGGAATTGTAGACATTACCCCCGCAGGAATTGTGACAAATGTGGTAAATTTCAATTGACATAGAGGGAAATGGATGATATGCTTAAAGCGAAATAACGCTGCGGATTTCGCTTTATGCTTCATATTATTTTATACAATGGAAAGGAATGTGGCTATTATGACAGAATACGAGAGATGGCTCCATACGGAGCTGGATGACCCCGACCTGACCGAAGAGCTGAAACGCATTCAGGACGAACCCGAGGAGATCAACGACCGGTTTTACCGGAATCTGGCGTTCGGCACCGGCGGGCTGCGCGGCGTGATCGGGGCGGGCACCAACCGCATGAACGTCTACACCGTGCGCAAGGCGACCCAGGGGCTTGCCAACTACCTGAAAAAGAACGCGGAAAACGCGTCCGTCGCCATTGCGTACGACAGCCGCATCAAGTCCGACGTGTTTGCACAGCAGAGCGCCGCGGTGCTTGCCGCAAACGGGATCCGCGCGTATCTTTACCCGTGGCTTTCGCCGACCCCGACCCTTTCCTACGCCGTGCGCTACCTGAAATGCGACGCCGGCATCTGCGTGACCGCCAGCCATAACCCCGCCAAATACAACGGCTACAAGGCCTACGGGAGCGACGGCTGCCAGATCACCGAGGAAACGGCCGACGCGGTGCTTGCGGAAATCAACAGCCTCGACATTTTCAACGACGTCAAATACGTCGGTTTTGAAGAGGGCCTGAAGTCCGGCCTGATCGAGTATATCAAGGAGGAAGTGATCGACTCCTTCCTGGACCAGGTGATGAAGCAGAGCGTGGTCCCCGGCGGATGCGAGGGCCTCAAGGTGGTTTACACCCCGCTCAACGGCACGGGCCGCGTGTGCGTGACCCGCATTCTCGCCCGCATCGGCGTTAAGGACGTGACGGTTGTGCCGGAACAGGAGTTCCCGGACGGCAACTTCCCGACCTGCCCGTTCCCGAACCCCGAAATCCGCGAAGCCCTGCAGAAAGGGCTGGAGCTGTGCGAAACCGTTCAGCCCGACCTGCTTTTGGCCACCGACCCGGACTGCGACCGCTGCGGCATCGCGGTGAACCAGCACGGGCAGTTTGTTCTGATGACCGGCAACGAGGTCGGCATCCTTCTGCTTGACTTTATCGCTTCCGTGCGGAAAAAGAACGGCACCCTGCCGAAGGACCCGGTCGCGGTCACCACGATCGTGAGCACCGACATGGTCGACCCGATCGCCAAGGATTACGGCATTGAAATGCGCCGCGTGCTGACCGGGTTCAAATACATCGGCGACCAGATCGCCCTGCTGGAAAAATCCGGCGGCGCGGACCGCTACATCCTCGGGTTCGAGGAAAGCTACGGCTACCTTTCCGGCGGCTATGTGCGCGACAAGGACGCCGTCAACGCGAGCATGCTGGTCTGCGAAATGGCTTACTGGTACAAGAAAAAGGGCATGACCCTTGTGGAAGCCATGAACGCGCTTTATGAAAAATACGGCTATTACCGCAACGACCTGATGAATTTCGGGTTTGAGGGCGAGGACGGCATGATCCGCATGAACAGCATCATGCAGACGCTGCGCGACCACGCGCCGGAGGAGGTCGCGGGCCACCGCGTGAAGGGCTGGAGCGATTACGAAAGGTCCGTTTCCTGCGAAGACGGGAAAACCGCGGAAATCTTTCTGCCCAAGTCCAACGTGCTGGAGTACCGGCTGGAAAACGGCAGCAAGCTGATTGTGCGCCCCAGCGGCACCGAGCCGAAAATCAAGGTTTACCTTTCCGGAAAAGGCAAAACAAAGGAAGATTCGCTCGCCATGGTCGAGACGCTGCGCAAGGCGGCCCCCAAGCTGCTGGGCGTGTGACAAAAACAACGGTCCGCGCGGTGCGGGCAGTATGGTTCAGCCGGCTGTACATAGAACCGGTCGCGGCCTTTGCGAAAGGCGCGGGCTGAATCGGAAAGGGGATTTCTGTCTTGCTGAAACGGTTGATTGACTGCAGCGCGCAGGAAGCGCTGCATATGAATAAAACGGAACTGCTCGAATCCATCGCCCTGAGCGAGGGCCGCGTGCTCGCATGCGAAACCATCGGCGCGGTGCAGCCCATGCTGGGCAGCATTACAAACGCCGAGTTCGCCGCGAGCATGGGGGCGGACCTTCTGGTCCTGAACATGTTCGACGTGAACGAACCGCAGGTGCTGGCGCTGCCGGCGGTGGAGCCGGGCGAAACCATCCGGGAGCTGAAACGGCTGACCGGCCGGGTGATCGGGGTCAATCTGGAGCCCGCGGACCCCGACTTTTCCGCCGGCGCGGGCGAGGAGATCTGGAGCCTGACAAGCGGGCGGACCGCCACCCTGCAGAACGCGCGCACGGTGTGCTCCATGGGGGCGGACATGATCGTGCTGACCGGAAACCCCGGAATCGGCGTGCAGAACCGCGCGATTCTGGAATCGCTGCGCACCCTTTCGGAAGAACTGGGCGACCGCGTGATTCTTGCCGCCGGGAAGATGCACGCTTCCGGCATTCTGACCGAAGCGGGACAGAACCTGATCACCAGGGAGGACGTTGCCGCGTTTGTGAAGGCGGGGGCCGACGTGATTTTGATGCCCGCGCCCGGAACCGTGCCCGGCATTACGACGGAATACATCCGCGCGCTGGTGGAATACGCCCACAAGCTGGGCGCGCTCACCATTACCGCGGTGGGAACCTCGCAGGAAGGCGCCGACAAGGAAACCGTGCGCCGGATTGCGCTCTGGTCCAAAATGACCGGGACCGACATCCACCAGCTCGGCGACGCCGGGTACATCGGCATGGCCCTGCCCGAAAATATCACGGCGTATTCCGTCGCAATCAAGGGCATCCGCCACACCTACCGCCGCATGGCGCGCTCCATCAACCGATAAAAATATTTTTTAAAATTTAGTTGACATAACGCAAATGCTGTAGTATAATAATATCAGTAATACAGCACAGGACAAACGTAGTTCGCGCGATATATTTGAATCAGCGCCATGCATTTTGCATACCGACCCGGTTGGGCGGTAAGGTCTGTATCATCAAGAGGTCGGGGGATTTCCCTTCGGCCTCTTTTTTTTATCTTCCGCGCCCCTCGATCTTCTCCGGGACCGTCCCGGGGCAGGCGCGCAGGGGAAACTGGGACGGCCAGCCGATTTTGGCAACATGCACAAAAGTTATCCCCAATTATTTGTTATTTTATAGTCTTGACATATCAGGGCTTCTCCCTTATAATTAAATCAAGCTCCAGGGATTACTGAATTAGGTAAACGCTGAAAGGAAAGACCGCCACATCACAAATGTGGAACGCGAAAGTGTGATTGCAGCAACACGAAAGTGAAGCGAATCACAGGTTTGACAAATGGATAATAATTGCGATCAAAGATAAGGTGCCGAACCGAAGGGTTAAGGATCAATCGGAGAAAACAGTTAAAGTTCATAAATCAGATTTTAAAGCTTTCACAACAAAAGGGTCGGAACTTCGGTAAAAAAACTTATTAAGGTTCTCTGGAGCCTGTTTTTGTCTTTTTCAGGCTTAATGCTCTGTACCCCCAACAAGTGAATGCCGCAGAAAAAGCGCCTTGATCGGGCTGTAAAGCCGTTTCAGGGCGCTTTTTTTCTTCGGACCGTACTTTGCGCAATTGCAGCCGCAGATTTTTGATTGAGCCGGCCGGAAAACCGGCCGGCTCAAAACGTCTTCTGCTTATTCGTGGCGCTCGCGATCGTGCCGCGTGTTCGGCTTGTTGGTGTTCGCAATAAACCCGTTGCTTGCGCGCGGGCGGTCGTCGTGGCGGCGGTGGTCGTCACGGCGCGGCGCGGGACGGCGCGGCATGTCGGAAATATCGTTTTCGGGGACAAGGCCCTCCACTTCAATCAGGGCGTCGCGGCGGGAAAGGTTCAGCCTTCCCTTGTCGTCGATTTCCAGCACCTTGACCAGCACCTCGTCGCCCACGTTGACCACGTCGGTCACCTTTTCGGTGCGCTTCACGTCGAGGCGGGAAATATGCACAAGGCCCTCTTTGCCGGGGGCGATTTCAACAAACGCGCCGAAGTCCATCAGGCGGGTCACCTTGCCGGTGTAAATGGCGCCCGGCTCCGGGTCGTTCACAATCGTGTCGATGATCGACATCGCGCGCTTCAGGTTGTCGGCGTCCACTCCGGAAACGAACACGTGCCCGTCTTCCTCCACGTCCACCTTAACGCCGCATTCCGCGCAGATTTTCTGAATCACCTTGCCGCCGGTGCCGATGACCTCGCGGATCTTCTCCACGGGGATCACGGTGCTGAGCATCTTCGGCGCGTACTTGGAAAGCTCCTTGCGCGGCTCGGGGATGGCTTTCAGCATGACTTCATCCAAAATATAGTTCCTGGCCTTATGGGTTTTTTCGAGCGCTTCCTTCACCATTTCGGGGGTGAGGCCGTCGATCTTCAGGTCCATCTGAATCGCGGTGATGCCTTCCTTGGTGCCGGCGACCTTAAAGTCCATGTCGCCGAAGAAGTCCTCCAGGCCCTGAATGTCCACCATGGTCATCCAGCGTTCGCCCTCGGTAATCAGGCCGCAGGAAATCCCGGCGACCGGCGCCTTAATCGGCACGCCGGCAGCCATGAGCGCCAGCGTGGAGCCGCAGATGGAAGCCTGCGAGGTGGAGCCGTTGGAGGAAAGCACCTCGGAAACAAGGCGGTACGCGTACGGAAAATCCTCCACGGAGGGAATGACCGGGACAAGCGCGCGCTCCGCAAGCGCGCCGTGACCGATTTCGCGGCGGCCCGGGCCGCGGCTCGGCTTTGTCTCGCCCACGGAATAGGACGGGAAGTTGTACTGGTGGATGTAGCGCTTGCTCTCATCCTCGTCGATGCCGTCGAGCAGCTGCGCGTCGCTCACGGCGCCCAGCGTCGCGACGGTAAGCACCTGGGTCTGGCCGCGGGTGAACATGCCGGAGCCGTGCACGCGGGGCAGCAGGGAAACCTCCGCCGCCAGCGGGCGCATCTGGTCCATCGCCCTGCCGTCCACGCGCTTCTGCTCGTCGAGCAGCCAGCGGCGCACCACGTACTTCTGCGTTTTATACATGCATTCGTCGATCTTCGCCTCCTGATCGGGGTAAAGCGCGTCGAATTTTTCGTGAACCTTTTCATAAACGGGCTTCAGGCGGGCGTCGCGCACGGTTTTGTCGTCGGTGTCGAGCGCGAGGCGCACGTCGTCCATGGCAAACTGCTTGACGGCGTCCAGCAGCTCCGCGTCAGGCTCGTTGCTCGGGTACTCGAATTTGGCTTTGCCGATCTCCGCCTGGATGCCTTTGATGAATTCAATGATCTTCTGGTTCGCCTCATGCCCGGCCATAATGCCGTTGTACATGACCTCGTCGGAAACGATATCCGCGCCCGCCTCGATCATGGCGATGCGGGAGTCGGTGGAAGCCACGGTGACCGCCATTTTGGAAACCTTGCGCTGCGCCGAGGTGGGGTTGATCACGTATTCGCCGTCCACATAGCCGACGGAAACGCCGGAAATGGGGCCGTGCCACGGGATGTCGGAAACGCTGAGCGCAATGGAGGTGCCCACCATCGCGGCGATTTCGGGCAGGCAGTCGTGGTCGACGCTCATCACGGTGCAGACGACGGAAACGTCGTTGCGCATGTCCTTCGGGAAAAGCGGGCGGATCGGGCGGTCGATCACGCGGGAAACGAGGATCGCCTTGTCGCTCGGGCGGCCTTCGCGCCGGAGGTAGGAGCCGGGAATGCGGCCCACGGAATAGAGCTTCTCTTCAAAATCGACGGAAAGTGGGAAGAAATCCACGCCCTCGCGCGGCTTGGCGGACGCGGTTACCGCGACATGCACCACGGTTTCACCGTAGCGCACCAGGCACTCGCCGTTGGCGAGCTGAGCCATTTTTCCGGTTTCCACCACGAGGGGGCGCCCGGCAAAGTCCGTACGGAACGCTTTAAATTTTTCAAACATACTGTTCCTCCTGTAAATTTTTATTGTTTCGGTTTTTACGGGGAGAACAGGCTTAGCAATAAAACCAGGGCCCGGCGCGCGGGTGCTCGTTTCACTGCTAAAGACCCATTCCCTGCCCGCAATGATTTTTGTGGTAAGAACCTGTTCTTCATTGGGGAGAGTGCCATAGGCGGCGGGGGGTTTTTTCGTATCCCGGGTATTTTGAACGGAGACTGACGGAAAAATCACCGCCTTCACGGCGCTGGGAAAGCGATGCGAACGGGTTCAAATAGCCTAAAGGCAGGCGGCATACGCCGCCTGCCCCAACAGACCGTTTTTACTTGCGGATTCCAAGCTTCGCCGTAATGGTGCGGTACCGCTCAATGTCGTTCTTCTGCAGGTAGTTGAGCAGGTTCCTTCTCTGGCCGATCATTTTAAACATGCCGCGGCGGGAATGGAAGTCCTTTTTATGGCTTCTGAGATGCTCGGTCAGGTCGTTGATCCGTTTGGTCAGAATGGCAACCTGAACCTCAGGGGAGCCTGTGTCGCCCTCGTGCATGGCGTATTCCTGAATCAGCGCGGTCTTTTCTTCTTTCAACATAGCGTTTTCCACCTTTTTCTTATTTTTCCCGCAATCGCAGAACAGGGCCGGTGAAATCCCCATTCGGGGCTTGCTCCCTGCTCCGGGAAAGGGGCATAATTCTGTTATATTATAGCATACCCGTTTTCTTTTGTAAATCACTATTTACACGCGGGTTTCAGCCGATCTTTCCTTTTAATTGAGGAGTTCAAGCTAATAATTTCTATATATTTACATTTTTTTGTTTTTGCATTATTTTAAACAGAAGGAATCCGAAAAATGACAGAGGTTTGTTTTCAAAGGCCGCGGCAGGTATCGCGCATGAAGCGGGGCGCTGTTTCAAATCAGGGCGCAATCGGCTGAAACGCCGCGAAACCACAGGCGGAAGGAATTTCCTCAATTCCTTCCGCCTGTTTTATAAAGAATCCAGTTTTCATTCCTGGCCAAAAACGCCTTGGCTTCTTCCCCATCCTTGATGATGGCCCGTTTCAGCTCGCTTAAGCCGGAAAATTTCATTTCCCGCCGCAGGAACCGGAGCAGGTCCACCTGAAC
Organism: Clostridiales bacterium; assembly: GCA_012517675.1. GTDB lineage: Bacteria > Bacillota > Clostridia > Oscillospirales > Acutalibacteraceae > Caproiciproducens. The sequence continues at coordinate 10,824 of JAAYUL010000148.1, forward strand.
CACGCGCCCGTAAAAGTCCGGGCCGTGATAATCGGGCATCCACGTTTCCGCCAGCGCGCACGGAGAGCCGACCGTGGGCTTGATCCCCACGTTGGTCACGCCCGCGTAAACGCGGCCGGCCAGAATCACGCGGGAAACGTAAACGCCGAAAAGCGGAAGGACAAAGTCCTTCGGAATCGACTGGTTCAGCGTGGGCGTGCCCAGCTCCCGCCCGAGCCGCCGGCCGTGCCGGACCGGGGAGCGGTAGCCGTAGGGACGGCCCAGCAGCCTTGCCGCGCCGTCCACGTCGCCCTCGGCGATCATGCTGCGGATGCGCGTGGAGCTGACCGGCTCGCCGTCGATCAGGACCGCCGGCGACACCACGGTCCGCATGCCGCGCCGCCCGCACAGGCGCGCCAGCGCTTCGCTGCCCGCGCGCCCGCCGCGCCCGAAGGTGAAGTTGAACCCGCAGCAGACCGTTTTCGCGCGGCAGACCTTTTCCAAAACCTCCGCCACAAAATCCTCGGGCGAAAGGTCTTTGACCGCTGCGAATTCCAGAATGTAAAGCTGCTCCACGCCCATTTCTTTCAAAAGGCGTATCTTTTCTTCCCGCGTAATGATTTCGCCGCCGGCCGTGCCGCCCAGATCGGTGAGCGGGTTCGCCGCGAAGGTGACCACCGTGGGCACAAGCCCGTTCGCCTTTTCCTCCACGGCGCTGGCAATCACCCTGCCGTGGCCGATGTGCAGCCCGTCGAAATTGCCGAGCGCCACGGCGGAGGGCTGTTGCCCCGGTGTCAAATCGTAACTGACTTTCATCTATATCGCTCCCGTTTCCCCGGGGACGGCAAACAGCCGGAGCACTCCGAGCTGCCCGTCCCCCACCTTTCCAAGGCCCAGAAACAGGCCTTCGGGCGACTTCACGCGGAAGATCCCGCCTTCCGCCGTGTCCGCCCCCTTCAGGTCGGTGCGCTCCAGACTGAGCGCGCCGCCGTTGCAGAACCGCACGGTCTGCGCGGCGGTCACCGTCACGGCCGGGCGCGACGCGAACAGCGTCTCCACCGGCCTGACCCGTTCCGCCAGTTTTCCCTGCTCCGCGAGCGAGCGCGCCTGCTCCAGCGAAACGGCGTCCGCCAGCGAAAAGCCGCACGCCGCCGTCCGGCGCAGTCCGGTCATCACACCGAACGCGCCCAGCGCCTCCCCCAGGTCCGCGCACAGGGTGCGGATGTAAGTCCCCTTGGAGCAGCGCACCCGCAGCGCGCCGCTGCGCTCCGGCTCGCTGTAGCGCAGCAGCTCCAGCGTTTCAATGGTGACCGGCCGCGGCTCGCGCTCCACGCAGATGCCCTGCCTTGCAAGCTCGTAGAGCCGAACGCCGTTCTTCCGCACCGCGGAATACATGGGCGGCAGCTGCAGAATCCGGCCCCGAAAGGCGGGCAGCGCCGCGAGCAGCCTTTCCCGCGAAACGGGGGCTTCGCTTTGCGCGAGCACCGTTCCGGTGATGTCCTGCGTGTCGGTCGAAAGGCCGAACCGAAACCCGGCCTCGTACTCCTTATCGGTGTCCTCCAAAAGGGAGGCGGCGCGCGTCGCCCTGCCGAGCAGCAGGGGCAGAACGCCCGTCGCCATGGGGTCAAGCGTGCCGGTGTGGCCGACCTTCTTCCGCCCGCACAGCCGCCGCATGACGGCGACCACGTCGAAGGAGGTGAAGTCCCGGGGCTTGTCTATCACCAAAACGCCGTCCATGGCGGCCTGCTCCTTACGTTGCGGCATGCTTGTTCAAATACGCCCCGATCCCCGCGAGAATCTGTTCCTTCGCCTCTTCCAGCGAGACGGCCAAGGTGCATCCCGCGGCGCCGGCGTGGCCGCCGCCGCCGAACTTCGCGCAGATTTCGGAAGCGTTGACCGGCTTTTGCGCGCGCAGGGAAATTTTGTAGCCGCCCGCCGGTTTTTCGCGGAGGGTGACGCCGATCAGCACGCCCTCCACCTGGCGGGGAAGGGCCGAAATGCCGTCCAGATCATCCTCCCGCGCGCCGGTTTCACGGATCATCCGCTGTGTGATCACGATCACGGCGACGCGGTCGCTGTAAAAATACTCCATGGTGTCCCACACGCGGCACTCCATTTCCACATGGGCGCGGCTCTTCGTGTCGAACATCTTCCGGTTGATCGTGGGGGCGTCCATGCCCGTTTCCACAAGGTCCGCCGCAATGCGGTAGGTGAACGGGGTCACGTTGGTGTACTTGAAACAGCCCGTGTCGGTGGTGATCCCGGTGTAAAGGCAGGCGGCGATTTGCCGGTCAACGGGGATTTCCATCAGGCGGAGCAGGCGGAAAATGATCTCGCAGGTAGCCGCCGCCTTCGGGTCGACAAAGCAGCGCTTCGCGTAGCAGGAGTTCGACGGGTGGTGGTCCAGACAGAGGTCGACCCGGTCCCCGTAAAGCGCGCGGAGCGGCTCGCCGAACAGCGAAACATCCGCAATGTCCACGGCGACCACGGCTTCCGGCTCAAAGGTCTCCGGCGCGACGCCTTCAAACAAATACCGGTATTTCGGCCCGATCTTGTCGGAGCAGCGCACCGCCGCGTGCCTGCCCGTCTGCTGCAGCCCGCGGCACAGCGCCGCGGCGCTGCCGAGCGTGTCGCCGTCGGGGAAAACGTGGCATAAAATCAGAATATGATCGGATTTTTTCAAAAACTCCGCCGCTTCATTCAGGCTTATCATCCGGCTCACTCCTTAAATCATTGAGCAGCTTGGAAATGTTCGCGCTGTACTCAATGGAATCGGTCGCCTTGAACACCAGCTCCGGCACATGCCGCAGCGGCAGGCGGGCGCCGAGCTCCCTGCGGATGAACCCCGCGGCGGATTTCAGCCCCTTGACCGCCTGCTTTGCCTGCTCCATGCCGCCCATGGCGCTGATATACACCGTGCAGTAAGACAAATCGCTGGTGACGTCCACACGGACGATGCTGATCATCCCCTGAACGCGCGGGTCCTTCAGCTCGCGAAAAATCGCGGTCAGCTCGCGCCGGATGTCCTCCGTGATACGCCCCATTCTGTGGCTTGACATTTTTCTATCCTCCGTAACAATAAACGACCGTGCGTTGAAATCCCTCCGCCGTTACGGGCGGCTTTGCCCCCTGCAGGCGGGGGATTCGGAACGGGTTTTGATTTCAGTCCCTGTATTCTTCCATCATGAAGGCTTCCATTATGTCGCCTTCCTTGATGTCGTTGAAGCGTTCCAGGCCGATGCCGCAGTCGTAGCCCTCGGCCACTTCCTTCACGTCGTCCTTAAAGCGCTTGAGCGAAGCGATCTTGTCCTCCGCGACCACAATGCCGTCGCGCACCACGCGGATTTGGGCGGTGCGGGTGATTTTGCCGGAGGTGACGTGCGCGCCCGCGATGGTGCCCACGTTGGTGATTTTGTAAACCTCGCGGCATTCGGCCTTGCCGAGCGCCGCCTCGCGGAATTTCGGCGCGAGCATGCCCTTCATGGCGGACTCGATTTCGCCGATGCAGTCGTAAATCACGCGGTACAGGCGCATGTCGACGCCGTCGCGCTTCGCGTTTTCCTCCGCGACCGGGTCGGGGCGCACGTTGAAGCCGACAATGATGGCGTTGGAAGCGGAGGCGAGCATGACGTCGGATTCGCTGATGGCGCCCACGCCGCCGTGGATCACGTTCACGCGCACCTCGTCGTTGCCCAGCTTTTCGAGCGACTGGCGGACCGCCTCGACGGAGCCCTGAACGTCCGCCTTGACGATGATCTGCAGCTCCTTCATGTCGCCCTTCTGCATCTGCTCGAACAGGTTGTCGAGCGTGACCTTGGTGCGGGAGTTGAACATCTCTTCCTTCTGCTCGTTGCGGCGCTGTTCCACCAGCTCCCGCGCGAGGCGCTCGTCGGAAACGGCGTTGAAAATATCGCCGCCGGTCGGCACGTCGTCAAGACCGGTGATTTCCACCGGGACGCTCGGGCCCGCGTTCTCAATCTTGTTGCCGTTCGCGTCGGTCATGGCGCGCACGCGGCCCACGGAGGTGCCCGCGACGATGATGTCGCCGGTGCGCAGCGTGCCGTTCTGCACCAGCATGGTCGCGATCGGGCCGCGGCCCTTGTCGAGCCTGGCTTCGATCACGGTGCCCTTCGCGGCGCGGTCCGGGTTGGCGCGCAGCTCCTTCATGTCCGCGACCAGCAAAATCATTTCCAGCAGCTCTTTGATGCCGGTCTTCTTCACGGCGGAAACCGGGATGCACGGCGTTTCGCCGCCCCACTCCTCCGGAACAAGGTCGTATTCGGTGAGCTGTTCCATCACGTGCTGCGGGTTCGCGCCGGGTTTATCCATTTTGTTGATGGCAACGATGATGGAAACGCCGGCGGCCTTCGCGTGGTGGATGGCCTCGACCGTCTGCGGCATGATGCCGTCGTCGGCGGCGACGAGCAGCACGGCGATGTCCGTCACCTGCGCGCCCCTTGCGCGCATGGTGGTAAACGCGGCGTGGCCCGGCGTGTCGAGGAAGGTGACGTCGCGGCCGTCCAGCTTGACCTGGTACGCGCCGATGTGCTGGGTAATGCCGCCCGCCTCGGTCGCGGTGACGTTCGCGTGGCGGATGGCGTCGAGCAGGGAGGTCTTGCCGTGGTCGACGTGGCCCATGACCACGACCACCGGCGCGCGCGGCACCAGGTTGTCGTCCTTGTCCTCGCTGTCGTCTATGATGCGCTCCTCAATGGTGACCACCACTTCTTTTTCCACCTTCGCGTGGAATTCCATGGCGGCGAGGGACGCGGTATCGTAATCGATCACGTCGTTGACCGCGGCGAACACGCCCATGGCCATCAGCTTTTTGATGACCTCGGCGGCGGTCGCCTTCAGGCGCAGGGCCAGCTCGCCCACCGTGATCTGCTCGGGGATCTGAACGGTGATCGGCTTCGCCTTGCGTTCCATCGCGATGCGGCGCAGGCGCTCCGCCTCGGTCTCCTTGCGGGAGTTCCTCGGCCTGCCGCGGTAGCGGCTGCTGCGCTGGGTGAGCTTCTGCTTCTGCACCGTGTTTTCCGTTTTGATTTTTTCCGAAGCAAGGCGGTCGTATTTTTCGTTATAGCGGTCCAGCTCCACATGGGAAGCGCGCGTGTCCACGATCCTGCCTTCCGGCCTGTGGATGCCCGCGGCGCCTTCCGCGCCCTGCGGGCGCCGCGGCTGCTGCGCCGGATGCTGCTGGTTTGCCGGGTGCTGCTGGCCCGCCGGCCGCTGCTGCTGTGCCGGGTGCTGCGCGCCGGGCTTTGGCCCCACCGGGGTGATTTTCCCCGGCCTGACCGCTTTGCGCTGCGGCTGCGCCGGCTTTTGCGGCTGCGCCGGGCGCAAAGCGGGAGCGGGGGCGGGGGCGGCCGGTTTTTCCGGCTCGATTTTTACATCGGGCTTTTCCGGCTCCACAACAGATTCGTTCGCATTCGCCTGCGCAAAGTAGGAGTCAAGGCTTTCCACGCTGTTTTTCTGGGTGAACGTTTCAAAAACAAGGTCGAGCTCGTTTTCGTTCAGAGCCGTCATATGTTTTTTCGTTTCCCCCGCATATTCCTTGAGCGTATCGATGACATCCTTGTTCGGCAGGTCTAAATCCTTCGCCACCTCATGGACCCTGTATTTAATCATCATATAGCAAATTCCTCCTCATTCATCCGCGCACAGCGCGATCAGCTTTTTTGCAAAACCCGCGTCGTTCACGGCAATTACGCCGGCACGCTTGCCGAGAGCCATGCCGATTTCATCCATGGTCGCTTTGGTACGCACCGCGGCAACCCCTTCTTCCCTCGCCGCAAGCTCAACGCCGCCGGCCGTTCGGGGCGAAAGGTCGCCCGCAATCACCACCAGCCGCGCGCGGCCCTTCCGCATGGACTCGACCGCGGCGTCGCTGCCCAGTGAAAGCCGGCCGGCCCGCCGGGCGATTCCCATCAGATGCAGCATTTTATCATTCATGTCCGCCAATCTCCTCCTCCATCCGGTCGTAAACCTCATTCGGTATTTTACAGGAGAAGGCTTTTTCAAATCTTCTCGCTTTCCGCGCTGCTCTCAGGCAGTCTATGCTGTTGCACACGTACGCCCCGCGCCCCGGCTTACGGCCCGTCAGATCAAGCGAAATTTCCTGTTCGGGCGACTTTACCACCCGGACCAGCTCCTTTTTCGGCTTCATCTGGCCGCATCCGGTGCACATGCGCATGGGTGTTTTTCTCTTTTGCACTTGCACACACCGCCTTTCCGGTTTCAGTGTTTTCCGGCGAATGTATTTTTATCGTTTCGGTTATTCCCGGCTTTCCGGTTCCTCGCCGTAGAATCCGCTTTCTGGTTTGATATCGATCTTCCAGCCGGTCAGCTTTGCGGCAAGGCGGGCGTTCTGCCCCCGGTTGCCGATCGCAAGGGAAAGCTGGCCGTCCGGCACGGTCACGCGGCAGGCGCGGCTGCCGTCCTCCGCCAGGGTGACGGCGATTACGTCCGCCGGGGAAAGCGCGGAGGCGATAAACTTGGCGGGGTCCTCGCTGTATTCCACAATGTCGATTTTCTCGCCGCCCAGTTCGTCCACAATGTTGGAAACGCGCGCGCCGCGCGCGCCGATGCACGCGCCCACCGCGTCCACGTCCGGATTGTGGCTGAGCACGGCGAGCTTGGTGCGGGAACCCGCTTCGCGCGAAACGGCCTTGATTTCCACGGTGCCGTCGTAAATTTCGGGAACCTCCGCTTCAAACAGGCGCTTGACCAGATCGGGGTGCACGCGGCTGATGATGGCGCGGGGGCCTTTTTCCGTCTCCTTGACGTCCACCACGTAAACCTTTACGTGGTCGCCTTCCCGCAGCTGTTCGCCGCCCACCTGCTCGACCTTGGGCAGAACGGCTTCGGCCCTTCCGATGAGAAGGGTGGCCGCGCCGGTGCGCGGGTCAACGCGCTCCACGGTGGCGGTAACAAGCTCCTGGTGCTTGCTCTGAAACTCCTGCATCATCTGGCCGCGCTCTCCGTCGCGGATGCCCTGGCGGATGATATTGCGTGAAGTCTGCGCGGCAATGCGCCCGAACTCCTTGGTATTGAGCGGGACGGAAACCGTTTCGCCCACTGCGGCGGAGGGGTCGAATTTGCGGGCGTCCTCCAGAAGGATCTCTTTTCCCTGGTCTTCGATCTCTTCCGCCACGGTCTTGCGCAGATACACCTCGAACGCGCCCTTGGCCGGGTCCATGTTGATGACGCAGTCCTCGTTGCCGTAGCTGTTTTTGCACGCCGTCACAATGGCTTTTTTAATCCTGTCCAGCATAAAATCGACCGGGATGCCCTTTTCCTTTTCCAGCAGGTTCAGGGCCTCAAACAGTTCGCTGTTCATTCCTCAATCCCTCCAACAAAATCATCGTCCATTACCCGTATGGATGAAGCTTCCTTTACCGCGACCGCCCTGAGCTCCCCGGACTCCGTTCGCAGGACGGCCGTGCCGTCCTCATAGGATTCCAGCACGCCGGAAACCGCGCGGCTGCCGTCTTCGGCGGGGCGGATCAGCTTTGCCCGCACCGGGCTGCCCAAAAACGCCGCGAAATGCTCGCCGCGCGTCAGCTCCCGGTTCAGCCCGGGGGACGAAACCTCCAGGCAGTAGGAACGGTCGATCGGGTCCAGTTCGTCGAGCGGGTCGTTGACCGCGCGGCTCATCGCCTCGCAGTCGTCGATCCCGACGCCCCCCGGCTTGTCGATAAAAATCCGCAGGTACCACCCGGCGCCTTCCTTCAGGAACCGGACGTCCCACAGGGTGAGCCCCAGCCGCTGAGCGATGGGACGGGCAAGCGCGCGCACGGCTTCCACCGTGTTCCCGCTTTTTTTTGCATAAGCCAATCCATTTCACCTCATAATACAAACAAAAGAGCGGGTCGCCCCACTCTTTCATCCTTCATAATTATCACTTTGATTATTGTATCACAACCGTCAAGCAAATGCAAGAGATATTGACAAAATTCCTTGCAGAGAACATTTATTCCTCCATCTGTTTGCCAAGGAACGCCGCGGCAACCTGCGCAAGCTTGTTTTCGGTATCATCCGGCGGCGCGCCGCCCTCTTTTTCCAGCATGACGACGGCGCCCGCCACGTCGCTCGAAGCGATGATCGGATAAGCGAGGCCCGCGGCGCGGTCCACGCCCTCCGCCGGCTTGAACTCCGACCGGCCGCTGCTGACAAAGGTGCGGCGGTTCTGCATGCACTCCTCAAGCTCCGGGGAAACGCGGCGCTCCAGATACTCCTTGCGGGAAACGCCCGCCGCCGCGACCACATGGTCGCGGTCGCAAACCAGAACAGGCATATTCGCGGACTTGGAAAGAACCTCCGCGTACTGCCCGGCAAAAGCGGAAAGCTCGCCCACCGGCGAATATTTTTTGAAGATCACGCCGCCCTGGGCGTCCGTGAAAATTTCGAGCGCGTCGCCTTCGCGGATGCGGAGCGTCCGGCGGATTTCCTTCGGTATGACAACACGACCTAAATCGTCGATTCTTCTGACTATTCCTGTGGCCTTCAAATTTCTTACCTCCTGTGCGGTGATGTCACTGCTTATTATCCACAGGAAAGGCTTGACTATGCAGTATTTTACAAGGGTGTTTCTGGAAAATACACCGCTTTCCGGTTCCGGCGCAAAAGCCCCGCCGCGCGATTTTATCGGCGCCGAGCGCCGCTTCCACTTGTAAACGCGCTTTTCCCGTACTATAATAATCAATATATTTACAGGTACTCAACAAACTGGAGGTTTTGATATTGAAAAAGCTGATTCCGTTCCTCGCCGCCGCGCTTGCGGCGGCCGCCGTCCTTTCCTTCTCCGGATGCGCCGCGCGCACCCCCGTTTCCGCGGACAATTTCAAAAAGCAGGCCGAATCGCAGGGCTTTAAGGTGACCGAGGATTCCTCCTCCGGGTCGGACGCGCAGAAAGTTCTGACGGCCGCGAAAAGCAGCACCGGCACACAGATCGTGTTCTATTCCTTCGCAAGCGAATCCGCCGCGGAAGACGCTTATCTTTCCATGAAGGACAATCTTTCCGCCACCGGCGTTTCCGGAAAAACGCTGGACACCGCCACCTTCAGCAAATATACGCTGGTCAACGGCGAGCTGAGCCACACGCTGGCCCGCATGGACACTACGATCGTTTACGGCAAAACCACCGTCGCGCACAAAAGCGAAGTCGATCAGTTTTTCAGCGCCATTAAATACTGAATCCGTTTTGAAAGCCGGGAACCGGACATGCCGTCCGGTTCCCGGTTTTTTTCGTCCCTGGGCCGGAGGGCTTTTTATGGAAAGTCAGCTTGACATTTTTACAAAGCCATGCTATTCTGAAAATGGAAAGCATACTTTCCGTTTGGAGGCGATTTTTTGAAAAACAGGCTCGAAGAAATACGGAAGCAGAAGGGCATCCGGCAGGAAGACCTTGCGGACACTTTGGAAGTTTCCAGGCAAACGATCGGTTCACTGGAAAACGGGCGCTA
>JAAYUL010000149.1 GCA_012517675.1 Clostridiales bacterium
AATTCCGCAGTCGATAAAGCGTTCGGGGTATGCCTTTTTGAAAATTACCGTTTTGGTTGCTTCCGCAAGGTCGGCGTCCAGCACGACGACCTTCGGATTCACCGCGCCTGCCTCGACCAGCGCCTCGCCATAGCTTTCGCGCGTCGCCTTTTTCACCATTTCCGCCATTTATTCCGCCTCCAATCCGGACAGGACCCGATTCAAGTCCTGCATCGCAGTTTCATACTGCTCTGCGTTGGGGGCAGAGCCATGCCACTTGACCTGATTTTCCATAAAAGATACGTCTTTGCCCTTGATGGTCTTTGCAATAATCGCGCTCGGTTTGCACTTCACGGTTTTCGCATGGGCAAAAGCATCTTCTATTTCGTCAAAGTCATGCCCGTTGATGACCTGAACGTCGAAGCCGAACGCGCGGAATTTTTCGTCGATCGGCTCGGGGCCGCCGACTTCGCATACCGGCCCGTCGATCTGCAGCCCGTTGCTGTCGATCACAAGGCAGAGGTTGTCCAGCTTATGGTGCGCCGCGAACATGGCGGCCTCCCACACCTGACCCTCTTCAATTTCGCCGTCGCCGAGAACGGAGTACACACGGTACGGTTTGCCATCCAGCTTAGCCGCCAGCGCCATTCCGCAGGCTGCGGAAACACCCTGGCCGAGAGAGCCGGTGCTCATGTCGATTCCCGGCGTGCCCTTCATGTCCGGATGCCCCTGCAGCATCGCCCCGATGTGGCGCAGCTTTTTGAGCTCTTCCATGGGAAAATAGCCCTTCAGCGCCAAAGTGGCGTAAAGGCCCGGCGCGCAATGGCCTTTCGACAGGACAAAACGGTCCCGGTTTTCATCCTTCGGATTTTTGGGGTCAACGTTCATTTCCTTAAAATAAAGGTAAGTAAACAGATCCGCCGCGGACAGGGACCCGCCCGGATGCCCGGACTTTGCATTGAAGACGCCTGTTACCGCGCCCATCCTGACCTTGCAGGCCGTAATCTGCAGGGCTTTTTTTTCAAGCTTATCCATGCTTTCCTCCTAAAAATAAAACTGCGACTTTATTATACAATACGCCGAATCGGGATTCAATACAGTAGGGTGCGCTATTTCAGCAAGTTTAACCCTGCCGGACCGCATCTTCCGCGGCTGAGAACCAATCCTTTTCCGGCGCTATGCTTTCATTATATCCCGGTAAAGACAGGCTTTTCATCTATACTTGAAATTTTGAGCTAAATGTATGCTTTCCGGACAGCTTTTTATTTTGCACGCCTTGCCGCCTGAAATCAGCCGAAGCAGAGTAGAAAAAAGCTCCCCGGAAAGCAAAATTTTCCGAGGAGTCTTTAGCCCGAAGTTTGATTTTACTGATTCCACTTTTCACCGGGCGCGTCGAATAAGTTTTGAGGATAATTGGTCATGGACTCGACATACCATTGATTGTCCGACTTCATCTTCATATTGATCCATTGCATACTGTTTCCGGCAGAAAAATTGGGAAGCCCGGGGTCTGAAACATCAATCTGATATTGATAGCTTGCAAAATTCTTGCCCTCGTATTGATCGACCAGCCGAATGGTTTTAATGCGTGTGTCGTGGTTCCGTAATGCCTGCGTATAGGAACCGGCAAGCTTTGCAGCAGGCGAAGGTTGCACACACATTCTCAAAATAAAATCAGAGCAACGGCAAGCACTGCCGCAGCAAGAATCACACAGAACAAAATGGTCTTTTTCCTATGATTCATATTAAAATACCATCCTTTCTCTGCGAAATAGTACTGAAACAAATCAATAAAGAGTTTTATACAAATTAAAATTTAATATTAAATTAAGATAACCTATAGTGATTACTATTCAAAATAATTCCATTTATTATAATATTATGCAATGTATATTTGTCAATAATAAATATACTTATTTTAGCAAGAAGTTGTAGGATTGGGTATAACGGCTCCTCGGCGTGGGTCACAGGTAAAAGCGCAAGCCATTCTACAGTAAGCGGCTGGTCATACAGCGATGAATCTTTCAAAACAGGCGGAACTACCGCCCGCCTTTCCGCAACCTTGACCCATTGGTTCGCTGTCATTCCAATGCGAAAAATAAATGCCGATGTCTCGTTGACCTGCTCGCCCTCCGGCATAATTTCTTAGAAGATAAGAAAACAATGTTTTGAATCCTAACAGCAAAGGTCCCCCGCCTGTCTGAGTACAAACAGATTGCGGGGGACCTTATTTTCGGTATGAACTAAATGCGTTTGAACGCCGACTTGGGCGCGCCGCAGATCGGGCAGACCCAATCGTCGGGAAGCGATTCAAACGAAACGTCCGGATCGTTGTAAATATAGCCGCACACGGTGCAAATCCAGCTTTCGCCGTCGTTGCTGTCCTTTTCCGGCTTTTGTTCCTGATAAGTCGGCGCATTTTTCGGCGCCTTGCCCTTGATGACGCGGTGATAATAATCATAGGTCATCGGGGCGCCGCGCGCTTCGTCGCTGCCGGCAATAATTTCCGCAATAAAAATCGTATGGGTCGGCGTTTCCGCTTTGCTGACCACCTTGCACAAAAACCAGCAGCAGATGTTCTCTTTGACGACCGGAACGCCCTCCGCCAGGATTTTGTGGCGCACGTTTGCCAGCTTGTCGGTATTCCGGCCGGAAGTAAAGCCAAGCGCTCCGATCACCGCGCCCGAGGTGTCCTCCGAAAGGACGGATACCGTAAAGATACCGTTTTTCGCAATACATTCGTTGCTGTAATTGCGATGGCTCATGCTTACGGCAACCATGTTCGGCGAATTGGAAACCTGGGTCACCGTATTCACGATACAGGCGGAGGCTTTGTTGTCGTCTTTGACGCCAATTGCATACATTCCGTAAGTCAGTTTAAACAGGATCTCGTTTTTCATAAATAGATCGCGCCCCCTTTGTTAGATTATATGATAGCACGATTCGTGAATTCTTACAAGATATAATAACATTTTATAAATATTCTATGAATGATTTCCTTTGATTCGGTTCCAGTATTCCCGAAACGCCTGCTCGCTTTTATTCTGCCCGGCCGTATAATACTTTGCGCCGCTCAACTCGTCGGGCAGATACTGCTGTTCCACCCAGTGGTTGGGAAAGGAATGCGGGTATTGATAAAACTGGCCTTTCCGCTCATTGTCCGCCCCGTCGTAATGCTTGTTCTGCAGCCGGCGCGGAATGCTGCCGACCCGGCCCCTGCGGATATCGGCAAGCGCGGCGTCCACGGCAAGGTAAGCGGAATTGGATTTGGGGGAACTGCATACCAGAATCACGGCGTCGGCCAGCGGGATGCGCGCTTCCGGCAGGCCGACCTGCAGCGCGGCGTCCACGGCGGCCTTCACAATCGGGATAATCTGCGGATAGGCGAGGCCGACGTCCTCGCAAGCGCAGACCATCAGCCTGCGGCAAACGGAAGGCAGGTCGCCCGCTTCAATCAGGCGCGCGAGATAATGGACGGCCGCGTCCGGGTCCGACCCGCGCATCGACTTTTGAAACGCCGACAGGATGTCGTAATGCTCATCCCCCGCGCGGTCGTAGCGCAGCGCGCTGCGCTGGGTCAGCTCTTTGGCAAGCCGCACGGTCACGGTACACGCGCCGTCCCGTATTTCGCCGGAAAGGACGCAAAGCTCGACCGCGTTCATCGCCTTGCGCACGTCGCCGCCGCACGCCGTGGCGATCAATTCCACCGCGCCCTCTTCCGGGCGGATGGGCAGGTGCTGTTCCTCTTCCAGAAAATGAAACGCGCGTTGGACCGCCGGAACAATGTCCTCCTTGGAAACCGGCTTGAACTCAAACACGGTGCAGCGGCTCAGGATCGCATTGTAAACATAAAAATACGGATTTTCGGTTGTGGAAGCAATCAGGGTGATCTGCCCGTTTTCAATAAACTCCAGAAGCGTCTGCTGCTGCTTTTTATTGAAATACTGGATTTCATCCAGATAAAGCAGAACGCCGTTGGGCGCTTCGAGCGTGTCGAGCGTGTCGACCACGGCGCGGATGTCCGCCGTGGAAGCCGTGGTGCCGTTCAGCTTGCACAGCCTGCGGCTGGTCTGCCGGGCGATGATGGAGGCAAGGGTGGTTTTTCCAACACCGGAAGGCCCGTAAAAAACCATGTTGGGAATCTGGCCGGATTCGATAATCCGGCGCAGCGCTTTTCCTTCGCCCAGAAGATGGCGCTGCCCGACAATCTCGTCCAGCTTCCCGGGGCGCAGGCGGTCTGCTAACGGCGCCGGCATGTCGCGGCCTCCTTTCCCAAAAAGCGGCGCTTAAAACGGCAGGTCGTCGTTTTCGCCGGTGCTGTCGTCGTCAAGGTCCTCATCGTCGTCAAATTCGTCGTCATCGCAGAAATCATGGTCCAGGCAGGTGTTTCCGCTGTGGTTGCCGATGTAAATCCCCTTTTTGATCGGAGACAGCGCAAATCCGATAAAAGTCCCCAGAAAAAGCATGGCGGCGCCGATCCAAAATTTTTCTTTTCTGTTCATCATTATTCTCCTCCCAATGTGGCAACAGAGGCACACCCGAAAGCATACCTCTGTTGATTTTTCGATGAATTTAAGCGTAAAGCGGGTAGCGCGCGCAGATTTCACGCACGGTGGAGCGGATTTTCTCTTCGTTCGGCTCAAAGTCCTGAACGGCAAGCGCGATGCACTCCGCGATCCGATCCATGTCGGCGGTGTTCAGGCCGCGCGTGGTGACGGCCGGCGTACCGAGCCGCAGGCCGCTGGTGACGAACGGGCTGCGCTGCTCGTTGGGCACCGTGTTTTTGTTGGCGGTAATATTGACTGAATCCAGACGATGCTCCAGCTCTTTTCCGGTCAGTTCAAGGCCGGTCAGGTTGACCATCATCAGGTGGTTGTCCGTCCCGCCGGAAACAAGCCGGACTCCGCGGTTCATCAGGCCCTGTGCGAGCGCGGCGGCGTTTTCCACCACGCGGTGGCCGTACTCCCTGAATTCCGGCTTCAGCGCTTCGCCGAAGCAGACCGCCTTTCCGGCAATGATATGCATCAGCGGGCCGCCCTGTGTGCCGGGGAAGATCGCCTTGTCAATCGCTTTGGCGTATTCCTCGCGGCAGAGGATCATGCCGCCGCGCGGGCCGCGCAGGGTCTTGTGCGTTGTGGTGGTGACAATGTCGGCCCATTCCACCGGATTAGGATGCTCGCCCGCCGCGACAAGGCCGGCGATATGCGCCATGTCCACCATCAGGTATGCGCCGCAGGCGTCGCAAATCTCGCGGAACTTCTTAAAGTCGATGATTCGGGGATACGCGCTTGCGCCGGCTACGATCATTTTCGGCTTTGTCTTCATGGCTTTTTCATAGACCCTGTCGTAATCGATCCTTTCGGTTTCCGGATTCAGCCCGTAGGGAATGAAATTAAAGTATTTCCCGGAAAGATTGACCGGCGAACCGTGGGTCAGATGCCCGCCCTCTGCAAGGCTCATGCCCATCACGGTGTCGCCCGGGTTCAGCAGGGCAAAATAGACCGCCGTGTTCGCCTGCGCGCCGGAATGCGGCTGCACGTTGGCGTGCTCGGCGCCGAAAAGCCTGCAGGCGCGTTCCCTTGCAAGGTCTTCCACAACGTCCACATACCGGCATCCGCCGTAATAGCGCTTCCCGGGGTATCCTTCCGCGTATTTATTGGTCAGCACGCTGCCCATGGCGGCCATCACCGCGGGAGATACCAGATTTTCAGAGGCGATCATTTCCAGATTGGCCTGCTGGCGCTTCAGCTCATCGTTCATGGCTGCGCCAACTTCGGGGTCGGCTTTGGAAACAAAGCCGATGGTGTCCATCATATCACTGTACATTGTTCATTCCCTTTCCCTAAAGTATGTCCGTTTTTATTATACACTTCACCAAATTAAATGGCAACCATACGGATCAAATATAACAAAAGAAGGTGCGCGGGGTAAAACACATAGAAAAAGTATTTCCAGCTCCGCCTCCCCTTCTTCGCCGCATCGTAAAAATAAAGCGGAATGCCGGACAACAGCGCGAAAAGCTCCAGCGTGCCGGTCAGCAGGCTGAACACGATCAGCACCAGCGAAAACAGAACGATCCCCGTCAGGCGGTCGTTGCGGAAGCAGTAGAAAATGACGATTCCCGCAACGCCGAACCATCCGTAATCGGTACGCAAAAGCTCCGCCAGAACCGCCATGGCCGACGCGAAAAGAAACGCCGCGGCGGGGTGGCGGCCCGCGCAGTCCCGAAGGACGGCGATCGCGGCGAGGCCCAGAAAAAGGGTGAAAAAGACGTTCTGACTTTCCGGATAAAAAAGCGTCCCGTGAAAGGCAAGGTCAAACGGCACCTCGGAAATCAGGGCAAAGACAAACAGCCGCCCCAGATAAGCGCGCACATTTGAGGTATAGACCAGCCCCTGCGCAATCAAAAACACAAAAACCGGAAACGCAAGCCGGCCGATGACGCGGAACAGAAGGTACTGCGGAAACAGCACCGCCCCGACGTGGTCGGTCAGCATAGTCAAAATGGCAAACAGCTTTAGCTGGAATCGGTTCATATCCGTGTTCCGTCCTTCGGTGTTTCTGTTATTACCATTTATGATAGGGAATATGCCGGGGCTTGTCAACTTGAAGTTTTTAAGAATCTGCGATAAGATAGAAAAAACAACAGATTCACGGAGGAATCGCCATGACCGGAAAACAGCGCGCCCTGCTCGCCGTGGAAGCTCTGAAAAAAGAGTACCCGGAAGCCGTCTGCTCCCTGACCTACACCGACCCAATTCAGCTTTTGATTGCGACACGCCTTTCCGCGCAGTGCACCGACGCGCGGGTCAATATGATCACCCCCGCTCTGTTCGCGCGGTTCCCTGCGCTGGATGATTTTGCCGCCGCCACCGAGGAGGAAATCCAGCCCTACATTCATTCCTGCGGGCTTTACAAGACCAAGGCGCGCGACATCCGCGCCATGAGCCGCATGCTGAAGGAACAGTACGGCGGCAGGGTGCCGGATACCATCGAGGAGCTGGTCAGGCTGCCGGGCGTGGGCCGCAAAACCGCGAACCTCGTGGTGGGCGACGTGTACCATAAGCCCGCCGTGGTAACGGACACCCACTGCATCCGCATCTGCGGGAGGCTCGGCCTGAGCGAAGGCAAGGACCCGCTGAAGGTGGAAAAGCAGCTGCGCGCCGTCCTTCCCATGGAGGAGTCGAGCGACTTCTGCCACCGGCTGGTGCTGCACGGGCGTGCCGTCTGTACGGCGCGCAGCCCCAAGTGCGGGGAATGCTGCATGGACTCGTTCTGCCAATACGCCGCAGAGCAAAAGGCCTGAAAAAATCCGCTCCCCCAAAGCATCCGACCAATCCAAAATATTTTCAGCACACTGGCATAGCCGCATCGACTATGCCAGTGTGCTTTTATCCTGGAAAATAAAAAAGCATTTCGCTTCATATGGACGGAACAAACCGCACCGCCTCTCCATAAATCACCCCAAGGGTCCGGTTTCTTATTAAAAAATTTTTAAAATCTGTCAAGTTTTTTGCATTTCAGGCGTATTAAAAGCGAAAGGGGGAAAAAGAGTGGATGTAATCAAAAATCCTGAAGATGCCGTAGACCGGTACGGTACTTTGGTGTACCGTCTGGCGCTGGCGCAGACAAAAAAACCCGCTGATGCCGAAGACGTATTTCAGGAAGTTTTTCTGCGCCTGGTTCGAAACAAGCGGCCGTTTGAAAGCAACGAGCATTTAAAGGCATGGCTCATCCGGGTGACGGTGAACTGCAGCCGCAGTTTATGGCGCACGATTTTGCGGCGCGGCGACACGGCTTTGCCGGGCAAGGAAGCTCTTGAAGCGAGAACTTACGGAAGGAGAATACCATGAGAAATATTCAGGCAGAATACAAACGGGCTGCCGATTCACAACCCATTCCAAATAATCTTTTCGAGCGGACAAAAACGCGCATGCGGCAACAGGCACAAGGCTCCCCGAAAAAAAACAGATGGAGCATTATCGTTCCGGTCTGCGCGCTTGCAGCGTTCGGCACCATTTCAGCTGCAGCCTATGGGGCATACCCCTTCGCACATTCCGCCTACCAGGCGCGAATCAAAGATTCCATGCCGTCGGCAGTGACATTGAGCGCGGGTGCCGCAGTTAATCAAACCGACACCGCCGGCAAGCTGTCCGTCACCATTCAAAAAACGGTCTGCGACGGCAAAAGCCTGTATCTTTCTTTGACCGCGAAAAGCACGGACGGCAAACCGCTCCAGGAATCATCGGAATTCCGTAAATCCCAGCTGATGCGCGAAAGATTCGCCCAATCCAGCCTGAAAATTGACGGAAATGATTACGAATGCACCATGTTTCGCACGGACAATGCGTCAATTGCGGACCAGGCAAGCTTTGAAGGAATATCTTGCGGTGATTTCACCGGATTGAGCGGAAAATCCGCCACTCTGACGCTGAAGGATTTTACCGACGAAGTGTTCACCTGCGAGGATGCCGGGTTTCTGTTCCGGGATCTGGGGCAGCTCTACGCGAAAATGACGCCGGAAAAGCCGCAAAACTTTATTCGAACCGGTCTTTTCAATGTGTATGCGGACAAATCCCTGATCGCGCCAAGCTGGACCATTCCCGCCGGAAAGCAGAAAATTAAATTTTCCAGTCAGTTTCCCGACGCCTATATCGACAATATCGGGTTCCACAAGACTGGAGAATACAATTGCCGGAACGACGTGCTATACATCAGCATCGTGCCCGGCAGTCAGTCGGAAATTCCCGCATTAAAAAAGCTTTGTTTCCAGAATCTGAACACGATGCAGCCTGTTTATTTTGAAGACGGCTGCATTACAGGAAACGGAATTGAACAGACAGGATATGCCAGTCAGGAAGCATTTTTGAACGCGATGAAAAAAGAGCAGGAACGCAAGCTGACGTATAACAGCGGAAGAATTGTGATCGCTCTTGACACTTTTTTTGACGGAAGCGTACAGTCGTCCGATTGTTCCGCTGCGGATTTGAGCCGTTACCGCATGATAAAGAATTATAAAAGCGAAACCGTACCGCGTTGTTCCGGTACATGGAACATTCCCTTTACGCTTCGGTTCCGGGATACCACACGGAAGTTTACCCTGGACAAAACCTACAAAACCCCCAAAGGGCATAAGGTTGCAATTCAAAACATCGACCTTTCCGACCTTTCACTGTCATTTTCCGGTAAATGTTACAACCTGAGCCCTTCGGATGAGCTGGTGAAATCGGATCTTTCCCCCAACAATATTCAACTGATCATGAAAGATGGTTCCACTGTAGATGTGGGGGCAAAAATCGGAGGCGGAATAAACGCAGACGGTTCTTTTGAATTTGATGGCAATCTGCAGACATTCGTCGACGCCGATCAGGTGACGGCGATCCGGATTTTCGGCATCCGAATCCCGCTGGGAAAATAAAACAAATTACAATCAAACAACCGCGGGCAGAGCCCGCGGTTGTTTGATTGTTCCGTTAACCGATTTTTCGAACGTTGTACATGGAACGCAGAACCAGCCAGTTCTGCGGGAAAAAGCTGTTGACCGTCCAGTAGCTGACCCCGCCCAGGCCGTATTTTTCCACCAGCTTCAATTTTGCCTGAATGCTTCTCGCGTCTTCAAACCAAACCTCGTGCTGTCGTTTGGCGCTGTCGTAATAGCGGAAATACGGCGACTGGGCCGTTTCGTCGAACCTGATTTCCGCGTTGACTTTTTCAGCCAGCTCGACCGCGGCGGTGTGTGAAATGGAGCGTGCGGCGGAACCTTTGACATAAGGCAGGGTCCAGTCGTAACCGTAGTTCGGAATTCCCATCAGGATTTTCTTGGGCGGAATGACGGTCACTGCGTACTGCAGCACCTTTTCGACCAGATTGACCGGCGCGACCGCCCGCGGCGGGCTGTAGGTGTAGCCCCACTCGTAAGTCATCAGGATCACATGGTCCACGGCCGCGCCGTGTGCGGGGTAATCGTGCGCCTCGTACAACAGCCCCTGCTGTTCCGCGCTGGTTTTCGGCGCAAGCGCGGTGGTAATGGAATACCCCTGCGGCCGGAGCCGTTCCGCCGCGCGGCGGATAAACGCATTATAGGCTTCGCGGTCCTCCGGATACAGATATTCAAAATCAATATCCAGCCCGCGGTATCCTTTCGGAAGAATCTTTTCTATATTCTGAAACAGGGTGTTCTGAATCGACTCGCTTGAAAGCACGGTGTGGGCAATGGAGCTGTCAAAGCTCCCGCCTTCCTTGATGTTGGTAATGACCATAAACGGTTCTGTCCGCTGCGGCTTGGCGGCCTGAATAATCCGGTCGTCTTGAATGGGGACAAGGCTTCCGTCCGGACGCACCTGATAGCTGAAAATACTGATATAAGTGAGGTTCGGCAACGTTTTTTCCAGTACGGAATCCGAAATCGTGGGAAAGACGTAGCCGTTTACCTCTATGGTCGGTTTATTCTGACTTTGTCCGGGAATTACGATCGCCTGACCCGGCTGAATCAGAGCGGGATTTTCAATTCCGGAATTTGCCCGCAGCAGGCTGGAAACCGTGACGCGGTACTGCCGGGCAATCGAATACAGGGATTCACCGGATTTAACAATATGTCTGTCCCCTCCCGCAGGGACAACAATGGCCTGGCCGACCACCAGCCGCTCGGGGTCTTTCAGTTCGTTCGCGTCGATCACGTTCTGCATGGGAACCCCGTACTGTGCGGCGATGGAATAAAGAGTGTCGCCTCTTTGCACCGTATGAATGAACAAATTGATCACACCTTTCCAAAGCAGCCCGCAGGCTGCTTTGCATCTGTATGAAACGGCGTATGCCACATTCCGTCCGTATCAAACACACTCAGTGCAATATATGTAAAAAAGAAAACGCATATCACTGAAAATAAAGGGGAACGCAAAAAAGGGCCGTGGAAAGACGGGTTGTCAGAATTTCCACAGTCCTTTTTCTGCACTGTTCACAGCAGCCTTTACGCCAGCCGCACCGCCGTTCCGGATGCGGTCACCATCAGCATGCCGTTGTCCGCGCCGAGCACTTCGTAATCAATGTCGACCCCTACCACGGCGTCCGCCCCCAGGCGCAGGGCCCGCTGCTCCATTTCACTCATGGCGCTCTCACGCGCCTGAATCAGTTCTTCCTCATAGCTGGAGGAACGGCCCCCGAAAAAGTTGGACAGCCCTGCGGCAATATCCTTGATGAAATTCACGCCTGCGATCACTTCGCCGAAAACGACCCCTTTGTATTCGGTGATCTGCCTGCCTTCCACGGACGGTGTGGTTGTAATAATCATTGCGATGCCTCCTTTATCATAATCGGTATCGCCCTTATTTTATCACAATTCGCAAAAAGCGCAACCGCAGACTGAAAATTCAGCAGCTGCCGGTCAGATTCCGCACACAGCGAAGCAAATCCTCCAGCGAGCAGATGTCCTGTCCGCTGCCCGAAACGGCATTTTTTACATTGGCGGGAAGAGAGGAAAAATACCGGTTGACCTCCTGATTGTTTTCCAGCAGATCGTTCAGTCCGTTGGCCATGATTATCACCCCGCAGTTAGTCTGCGTTTTTTTGCCGTATCCTATTCTTTCGGCAAAAAAATACCGGCAATCATTCAGACCGCCGGCATAAGAAATCTTATTTTACAGTAAATTTGTAAATCGTGGTGGAGCGGAATGTTTCCCCGGGCTTCAGGTTGGAATACGGGAATTCGGGATGGTGTACGGAATCCGGGAAAAACTGCGTTTCCAGACAAAACGCGTGATGAGGAAGATGCCGGACCCCTCCTTTTCCGATGGAATCCGCACCGAAGCTGTTGGCGGTATAAAGCTGCATGCCGGGCAAATCGGTGAAAACAGTCATGCATCTGCCGCTGGCCTGGTCGTAGACCTCGCAGACTTTTTTCCGTCCTTTCGGCCCGCTCAGAACAAAGTTGTGGTCGTAGCCGCCGCAGAGGCGAAGCAGCGGGTCGTTCGCGCGGATATCCTGCCCGATGGTTTTGGGCCGGTTAAAGTCATACGGCGTGCCCGCGACCGGGAGAAGCTTCCCGGTCGGGATCAAATCCCCGCCGACCTCGGTAATGGAATCCGCCTGAAGCTGCAGCTCATAGGAAAGGATATCCCGGTGCAGATCGCCGCTCAAATTAAAATAGGAGTGGTTGGTCAGGTTCAGGGGCGTTTCATGATCGGTCTTTGCGGTATAGTCGATGATCAGGGCGTTGTCGGTGGAAAGGGTGTAGCAGACCGTCACATCCAGGTTCCCGGGGAACCCGCATTCCCCGTCCGGACTGCGGTATGCAAAAGTGACGGAAGGAGCGTCGTCGCCGCTGTCGCAGTTTTTCAGGCGCCAGATTTTATCCTGAAAGCCGCCGGGCGCGCTGTGAAGAGAATTTTTTCCCTCGTTCGCCGCAAGCGGATATTCGGTTCCGCCGATGGTGAACGAAGCGCCGGCTATGCGATTTGCAAACCGGCCCACTACCGCGCCGAACACGTCGCCCGGCTTCCGGTACTCTTCAAAGGTGTCGTGCCCCAGTTCCACATCTCCTGGCCTGCCGTCCCTGTCCGGGACGATCAGCTTGACCACGCGGCAGCCGTATGACGTAATCTGCGCGGTCATCCCGTTCGTATTCTTCAACGTAAACAATTCAGCCGCCGTTCCGTCCGGCATTTTCCCAAAAACAGATTGTTCCATACTCAAGTTTGATTCCTGCTTTCCGTCTATTTTACATCAGGCCGAGCAGCGCCGCGCCGATAATCCCGGCGTCGTTGCCGAGCGCCGCTTTGCAGATGGCCGTCTTTTTAGCCGTGTGCACCGTGTAAACCTCGTGGGAAACATATTCGCGCAGCGGTTTGAGCAGCGTTTCCCCTTCGTGACAGATTCCCCCGCCGATGCAGAGGATATCCGGCTGGAAAATGTTGATGCAGTTGGTAATCCCGCAGCCGAGATAGGCGATATACTGGTCCACAACTGCTTTTCCGACGGGATCGCCCGCGCGCATGGCGTCAAACGCGGTCCGGCCTGTCACATGATCGAGATTTCCGTCCGCCAGCTTCCAGATCGGCGACGTGTGGTCCTCGGTTTTCTGCATGGCTTCCTTTGTCTGGTTGATCAGGCCGGTGGCGGAAGCGTACGCTTCCCAGCAGCCGTTGCGGCCGCAGGTGCAGTGACGGCCGTTGTATACGATCACAACGTGACCCATTTCCCCCGCCGCATAATTGAACCCCGAATAAATTTTACCGTCCAGAATAATGCCGCTGCCGACTCCCGTGCCGAGCGTGATGGCAATGGCGTTGGCCGCGCCCTTGAGGGCTCCGGCTTTATATTCTCCGTAAGCCGCGGCGTTGGCGTCGTTTTCCAAAATGATTTTTTTGTGGTTCAGCCTTGCTTCCAGCAGGTCGCGCAGCGGATACTTGTGTAAATCAAGGTTGTTGGAAAATTCCACAATGCCGGTTTCGTGGTTGATGGTCCCCGGGGTGCCGATTCCAATCCACGGAATATCATCCAGAGTCAGATTCGCATTTTTCAATGCCTCAAGAGCAATCTCCGCAAGTTCCTGATCGAGCCCCGGCACACAGGGCTTCTTTGTTTTCCGTTCCGCTCTGGCAATAATTTTATAGTTTTCGTCCACGACCCCAGCGGCAATATTGGTTCCTCCCAAATCAATGCCAAGATAATACATTTTCAATTTCCTCCTTATTTTCTGGTTTTCAGCCCTACTGTTTGTTTTTTTAAGTATAGCATTTTAAGCCGTGCCATGTAAATATTTTACGAATAGAATTGAAAAATTTGTTCTCACTGTTTAACCTGTGGTATAATAATCGTAATTTCAAGAGACAATGATCAATATGATTGAATGGGGTAATGCATGTGATTTCGTACCGGCAGCTTCCGGCGGAAATGAAAAATGAGGCGGTAAAGCCTTACTGGGACCTTTTGAACCGCCGGCGTTTTTCGCTCGCGGCAAAACGCGTATTCGACATTCTGCTTTCCCTGTTGATTCTGATCCTGTTTTCTCCGCTGCTCCTTTTGCTGGCGGCGGCCATTAAGCTGGATTCCAAAGGCCCCGTGTTTTACCGGCAGGTGCGCGTGGGGCGCTATAACCGGGATTTTAAAATTTTTAAATTCCGCACGATGGTGCAGAACGCGGACAAGGTCGGACCGGCGCTTACGATCGGAAAGGACCCGCGAATCACACGAGTCGGCGGAATGATCCGCAAATGCAGGCTCGACGAATTTTCCCAGCTGCTCAATGTGCTGGGCGGCAGCATGAGCCTGGTCGGCCCCCGCCCGGAGGTGCGAAAATACGTGAACGCCTACACCCCGGAGTATATGGCCACTCTTCTGCTCCGCCCCGGCATCACCGCGACTGCAAGCATCGCGTTCAAGGACGAGGACAAACTGCTCACCTCGGGCGGCGACCCCGAAGCGATTTATGTGGAACAGATTCTTCCGCCAAAGATGGAG
>JAAYUL010000150.1 GCA_012517675.1 Clostridiales bacterium
ATGCAATATGGTCGGTGTTGCGGCGGGCCTCGCAACCTGCGGAAAGATTCCGTTTGCCACCACGTTCGCAATGTTTGCGGCGGGCCGCGCCTTTGAACAGGTGCGCAATTCCGTGGGATATCCGAAGCTGAATGTGAAAATCGTGGGCTCCCACGCGGGCATTTCAGTCGGCGAAGACGGGGCAAGCCATCAGTGCTGCGAAGACCTCGCTCTGATGCGCACCATTCCGGGCATGGTGGTGCTGAACCCGGCGGACCATTACGAAATGAAGGCGGCCGTCAAAGCGGCGGTTGAGCACCGCGGGCCGGTCTACATCCGTCTGGGGCGGCTTGCGGTGGAAAGCTTCAACAATTCCGACGATTATCATTTTGAGCTGGGAAAAGGCATTACCCTGCGCGACGGGAAGGACATTACCGTTATTGCCACCGGGCTGATGGTTTCACGCGCGCTGGAAGCTGTGAAAACGCTTGCGGAACAGGGAATCGACGCGCGGCTGATCAATATCCACACCATTAAGCCGATCGACCGTGAGCTGATTGTAAAGGCGGCACGGGAAACCGGCAGGATCGTTACGGTGGAAGAGCACAATGTGATCGGCGGGCTTGGAGAAGCGGTCTGCGGCGTGCTGTCGGAAGAGTGTCCCGTACCGGTCACCCGCATCGGCGTCAACGATGTTTTCGGCCATTCCGGCCCCGCTCTGGACCTGCTCGACGAGTTCGGCCTGAACGCGGCCAACATCGCGGCGGTGACTAAAAAGGCGCTTGGAAAATAATACTCGCTTTTCTGTTAACGACAAGGGAGCCTGAAACCGGATGTCCGGTTTCAGGCTCCCTGTCTTCAAGCTGCGGTTCTTTCGCAGAGCCTTTGCAGCTTACTCTTTTTTTTCGTTTTCCGTATGCTCCGGCGCGGAGGAAAGCTCGGTTAAAATCCGTTCCGCCGCGGTTCTGCGCGCATTGGCTTCAATGGAAAGCTCAATGGCAAGGCGGTTGAGCTCCGCCTCCCCCTCGGGCGCCGCGGCCTCCACGCGGTCACACACCTCTTTCAGGGCGGCTTCCTGCGCGGCGCAGAAGTGGTTATACATTTCGCTGGTGGAAGCGTCGTTCAAAAGAGTTTTCAGCAGCCAGGAAATGTCCTGAATGGACAGAACCTGCTTGAGCATGCAAATGACCAGCAGCATGGCAAGGTGCTCCCGCGCATATTTCTTCTGTTCCGGGCGGGGAAGGACACCGTCTTTTACATAGTTGTTGATCATGCTGGAGGTCAGCAGGGAAGAGTTGCCGTTGCGCTCAAATAAACGGAGCTGTTTGTCCATATAGGTCAGCACCTGATCCATATAAAGATAAATTTCCGGCAGCCGATCCCATTCGGCTGCATTGTAATCGCGGATATTTTTTACCCATTCCAAAATCCGGTCGGTTGTTTCACTCATTGCGGTTCCTCCTTTTTGATACCCCGTTCCAAAGCGGAATAGCGGCTTGGCGGCATTCCCATGTATTTTTTAAATACCCGGGAAAAATAAAGCTGGTCGGAAAACCCGGTGGAATACGCAACCTCTCCCACGGAAAGGCGGCCGCTGCCCAGCAGCTCCGCGCCCTTGCTGATGCGGAAGCGCATGAGGTATTCGTTGGGGGACATGGAAATATGCTGCATAAAAAGCCGGTACAGATAGCTTCGGCTGATTCCCGCGCTTGCCGCAATATCGTTGATATCAATATCGCTGGAATAGTTGAAGTCAATATAGCGGATGGCTTTCTGAACATATTCAAAGCCGCTGTAAGGCTGCGAGGCATGTGCGCCGTAAAGGTCCGTCAGCTCCGCCAGAAAAAGCAGCAGCCCCGCTTCCATGCGGATCTCTGCGCTCGGTTCGGAGCTGTCGTGATTGGAAATTCCCATCAGCAGTTCTTCCAGCCGACTGCTTTGTTCATAATGAAAAACAGGAGAGGACTGCAAAAGACCCGTCTGCGCCATCAAACGCTTGGCGTCGCTGCCGTTGAAACCCACCCAGCAGTATTCCCATGGCTCCGATTCATTCGCCGCATAGGAAACCACTTCCGACGGACTCACCAGGAACCCGTCCCCTGCCGACAGAGAATAGGTTTCTCCTTTGCAGGTAAACAGCCCTTTTCCGGAAATCACGCAGTGAATCAGGTAATGGTCCCTGACTGCCGGCCCCCAGGTATGATGCGCGCCGCATTTCTGCACGCCGCAGCTGTAAACGGCCAGCCCAAGGGTATTATGCACCGACGTTTTAAAAGAATGCCGGAATTCATCATTCGTCATAATTAGCAAAGCCCTGCCTTAAAATACTTCTTGTTAGGTTTATTATAGATTAAAGTACCGCAAGATTCAATTCAATATAAAACAAAAATGTAAATAATAAATTGAAATTGCAGTCACAATCGGTTATAATAGATTCAATATCGTTAAAATTTTATTCATTATTCTTTACCAATCGTCTTTTCGTACTGTTCTCCCATGAAAAGGGAAACAAAATTCCTGAGGAGATTTATTGTTCTGCAAGACGGGGAAGGGTGCGGCAGGGCGAAGAGTGAACCGCAAGGATGTCTGCTTTCAGTGGAAAACAGTATCAGTACAGGTAATGATCAGAGAAATGGGGAATGTTGCAATGAGTTTTGAGCAAAAGGTTCAGTTGGCAATCGTTATTATTTTGACAGGTATGGTAATTGTATTTTTTATGCTGATTTTCCTTACCTATCTTATTAAGGGTTACGGCGCCGTGATTGGAAAGCTGCTGCAGAAAGGAGCACCCAAAAAGCCCAGGGAAAAACCGGCGGAAATAACGCTGCCGGCGGCTCCGAAAGCGGTACCCGCCGTGGAAGCGGGTGTTTCCGGTGAAGTGGTGGCCGCAATTTCCGCTGCGGTTTATATAATGTACGGCGTCTCCGCGGCTAAAATTACCAGTATTCGCCGCGCTCCGCAAAATCAGACGCGTTCCGCATGGAGCATGGCCGGTCTGCTGGACAACACACGGCCCTTTTAATCGGAATAAAAAATCAACATAAGAAAGGGACAAGCGTAACATGGATATTTTCAACAAATTTATCGAATCCATCGGCGGAATCGTTCAATCATCCGGATTTGTCAGCAATGACTGGCGAAACTATATTATGATCGGCATTGCCTGTGTCCTGATTTATCTGGCAATCAAGAAGCAGTTCGAGCCGCTCCTTCTTCTGCCGATCGCATTCGGCATGCTTCTGGTCAATTTGTTTCCCGCCATCATGGCTCAGCCGGAAACAACCCTGCAGCTGGTCAAGGATTACATGGCGCAGCACGGCGGCGCGGTCGGAAATTACTCCATTATTAACCTTAACGGCGCGGCATACTATCAGATTCCAAAGGTCGGCGGCCTGTTGTATTATTTGTATCAGGGTGTCAAACTCGGCATTTATCCGCCGCTGATTTTTCTTGGAATCGGCGCCATGACGGATTTCGGCCCGCTGATTTCAAACCCCAAGAGCTTTTTGCTGGGCGCGGCTGCACAGCTTGGAATATTTACCACCTTTATCGGCGCGATTTTCCTCGGCTTTACCGCCAAGGAATCGGGAGCAATCGGAATTATCGGCGGTGCGGACGGCCCGACTGCCATCTTTGTTACCTCCAAGCTGGCGCCTCACCTGTTGGGTCCTATCGCGGTTGCGGCGTATTCCTATATGGCGCTGGTTCCGATTATTCAGCCCCCGATCATGAAGGCGCTCACCACAAAAAAAGAACGCAGCATTGTGATGGAACAGCTTCGCCCCGTTTCCAAATTGGAGAAAATCCTGTTCCCGATTATCGTTACGATCATTGTTTCCCTGATCCTTCCGGATGCCTGCCCGCTGATCGGAATGCTGATGCTCGGCAACCTGATGAGGGAAAGCGGCGTGGTAAACCGCATTTCCAATACGGCGCAGAATGAACTGATGAACATCATCACAATTTTCCTTGGCACCACGGTGGGTGCCACCGCCACCGGTACGGTATTTTTGTCCATGCAGACCATTGGAATTATCATTCTCGGCCTTTTGGCCTTCTGTGTCGGTACGGCCGGCGGCGTTCTGTTCGGAAAGATCATGTGCTGGGCAAGTCACGGCAAGGTCAACCCGCTGATCGGTTCCGCCGGCGTTTCCGCGGTTCCAATGGCGGCGCGTGTTTCCCAGAAGGTCGGCCAGGAAGAGAACCCGGCCAATTTCCTCCTGATGCACGCCATGGGTCCGAATGTTGCCGGCGTGATCGGTTCGGCTGTTGCCGCCGGTGTTTTAATCAGTATCTTGGGGTAAGGCAATTTTGCGGTATTAATTTTTTAGCAGATTTGTCAGAGTACCATACAAGCGGAACAGGTAGCCGCTGAAAAAGTAACGCCGGTCTTGTATCGGTGTTACTTTTTTGCTGTTCAGCAGTTCAACGTCTCCGCCGCCCTTTTCACCGCTTGCAATATGTGGTAAAATAAAAATATCCTGATTTGGAGCGGTGATTTTGAATGGAATATCATCCCGGGGCGATGCGCCTGCATGAAAAATCCGGCGTCGCATATCTTACTTTCCCGGCGTTTGAATCGTTGGGTTTTCTCCGCCACGCTTTTTCCACCCGCCTGGGCGGCGTGAGCGAGCGGGAATTTTCGACTATGAACCTCAGTTTCGGGCGCGGG
>JAAYUL010000151.1 GCA_012517675.1 Clostridiales bacterium
CCGGTACCAGCCAGACTTTCCACTCATAGCCGAGTACAAAACTGATTTCCAACGCGATATCGGCAATCAGGGACAAAAGCAATAACGCCGGCCGGATGTATTCTTTTTTGTTTTTCGCCTTGTGCCGGAAGCCCCCGAACATGGTGACAATTCCAATGCCGCTGAGCACCGCAACGGCCGGAGCAAGCATGCTGAGGTAATACCGGTGATAAAAACCTGCAAAGCTGAAAAAGATCACCATGGTGGCAAGCCAAAGCGCCCAATAGAGAAGCGACGCCTGACCGCCTTCTTTTTTGCGGAACGCGGATTTGCTGAAGCAGACAAAAATACTTGCAATGGCAAACAAAAGCAGCCATGAGCCCTGTCCGTAGAGATTGGAAGACCAGAGACGAACCGGCGAAGCGGTTCCGATTTCCGAACCGTTCACTGTTCCGCCGCCCATGTTGTTGCTGCGGTTTCCGCCAAACGATGTCTGTCCGCCGCCGTTTTCACCGTCGCCGTTCTGCATCTGCGGCGGGGTTCCATAACCGCCGTCATCATTCCCGCTCTGCATTTGCGGCGGTGTCCCGTTTTGATTCGTACCCCCGGGATTTTGTGTCGTATTGTCCGTTGCAGAGGCAGTATCCTGCCCTGACTCCGTGCCGTTCTGCTGTGTGTCGTCAGAGCTTTCGCGGTTGCCGTCGAATTTGGCTCCCCCGTTTCCGTCATCCTGGTTCTGGATGGAACCTCCGCCGCCCCCGCCGCCTACGGACTGCCCGAAAAGCCGCTCGGTTCCGTTGTGCCCGAAAATCAGCTCCATCATGGAGTTCCCGCTGGTGCTGTCCACATAAGGCCTGCTGGAAGCGGGAACCAGATCCACCGCAACAACCCACGCCAGAGAGACGACGGCCACAATCGCCATGCTGAGGAAACCGGCCAACAGCCTGCGGCTGAATTTTTCTTTGGCAAAAATCAGGTAAACAACCGCAACGGCAGGCAATATCATGTAGGCCTGAAGCATTTTAATATTGAAGCCCAGCCCGACCGCCAAAGCCGCAAGGAACAGGAAACGCCATTTTCCGGTATCGATGGACTTAAACAAGAACCAGGAAGCCAGCAGCAGGACAAAAATCAGCTGCATGTCCATGGTGTTATTGCGGGAAGCCACCACAACCACCGGGGTGATTGCGAAAATAAGAGAAGAGATCAATCCCGCTGCTTTTCCGAAATACCGGGAAGTCAGAAGATACAACATCAGGCAGGAAGCGGTACCCGCCAGCGCCTGCGGCAGCAGAAGGACCCAACCGTGGTACCCGAAAACAAGAACAAAAATGGCCTGAACCCAAAGCCCAAGCGGCGGTTTGTCCACCGTCACCATGCCGGAAGGGTCAAAAGAAACGAAAAAGAAGTTGTGAAAACTCTGGGTCATACTTTTGACCGCAGCGGCGTAATATTCGTTTCCCGTCCCATTCTGGGAAATTGCATAAAAATTCAATCCGAATGATAACGCCAAAATGAAAAGCAGAGCGATGATATGATAATAATTTTTAAGCTTGCGCTGCATAGAAAATTCCCTCCGTTCATCTATTACAGCGCTTAGTATAAAATGCTAATGTGATAAAAACATGACGGTTTTCTATATGCTGACTGAACTCTTCCCGTTTCATTCCGATTGACGCTTGTTTTAAATTAACGGCAGCCGGTCGGACCGCCGGGTGTTCCGCGCTACAGATCCTTTTTAATTTTGTCTAAAGCGGCTTTTTCCAGCCGTGAAACCTGCGCCTGGCTGATTCCGATTTCAGACGCGACTTCCATCTGTGTTTTCCCCTGAAAAAAGCGCATGGAAAGGATTTTCTTTTCCCGGCTGTTCAGCTCTTTGATCGCCTCTTTCAGCGCAATTTCATCCAGCCAGTTGGAATCGTCGTTGTTGTCCCCCACCTGATCCATCACATAAATGGTATCGCCGCCGTCGGAGAAAACCGGTTCATACAGGGAAACAGGCTCCACGATGGATTCCAGCGCAAGGACAACGTCTTCCCGGGGAAGGTTCAGTTCTTTTGCGATTTCGTCAACCGACGGCTCCCGGCAGTTTTTCGCCGTCAGTTTTTCCTTGACCTGCATGGCGCGGTACGCCGTGTCGCGCAGAGACCGGCTGACACGGATGGAATTGTTGTCGCGCAGATAACGGCGGATTTCGCCGATAATCATGGGAACGCCGTAGGTGGAGAAACGGACGCCCTGGTCAATGTTAAAATGGTCGATTGCCTTCATCAGCCCAATGCAGCCGACCTGAAATAAGTCGTCAAGGTTTTCGCCCCGATTGGTAAAGCGCTGGATCACACTCAGCACAAGACGGAGGTTCCCTTTGATCAATTCGTCCCGCGCGTTTTTATCTCCGTTTTTCACCCGGCGCAGTAACGCGATTTTTTCTTTTTCCGTAAGAACCTTTAGTTTAGAGGTATTCACACCGCAAATTTCCACTTTGTTGTACTGCATTTTTTATACCTCCCGAATTGGTAATACACGTTCAGTATTGCCATGAACAGGGGGCATCATACAAAAAGGAGGCAAGAAATCTCCTTTGCTTTCAAATTGATTTTAGTATATAATTATGATTGATAATGTGGTACAAATCCAGCGGGAGTATTATACAAAATGGAAATAAAAATACCTTATCAGGCGGATTTAATTATTCAAACCTTACAAAAACAAGGGTATGAAGCCTGCGTGGTAGGCGGCTGCGTGCGCGACGCCGTAATGGGCAGAATTCCGCACGACTGGGACGTTGCCACCGCAGCCCGTCCCGAGGAAATGAAAGCCGCGCTGTCCGGCTTCAGACTGATTGAAACAGGTTTGAAACACGGCACGCTGACCGCCTTGGTCGGCGGGATTGCGGTTGAAATCACGACATACCGGGTCGACGGCGCGTATTCCGACAACCGCCATCCCGACGAAGTGCGTTTTACCGGGAGTCTGCGGGAAGATTTAATGCGCCGGGATTTTACCATGAACGCGCTGGCCTACTGCGACGGACGGGGGCTTGTGGACTGCTGCGGCGGTCGGAACGATATTGAACGGAAAATCATACGCTGCGTCGGGGAACCCGACACGCGGTTTCAGGAGGACGGTCTGCGCATTTTACGGGCCCTTCGTTTTGCGGCGGAGCTTGGCTTTACCTTGGAAAAAAAAACCGGGCAAAGCGTTTTGAACAATGCCCGTCTTCTTCGCGGAATTTCGAGGGAAAGAATCCGGTCGGAATGGAACCGGATTCTCTGCGGTGCTTACGCGGGTGAAATTCTGCGGAAATACCGCGCGGTTTTTTGCGAGTTTATTCCGGAATTCGCCGCGATGTTTGATTTTGATCAGCACAACCGATACCATACGCTGGACGTATGGGAGCATACCGTAAAAGCGGTGGAATCGGTGGACCCTACTCCTCTGCTTCGCCTGACCATGCTGCTTCACGACATTGGAAAGCCACAGTGCTTTACACTTAGCAGCGACGGGGTCGGGCATTTTCGCGGGCATGGCGAAAAGAGTATGGAAACGGCAAAACAAATCATGCACCGTCTGAAATACGACAAGCATATGACGGAGCAGGCACTCACTCTCATTCAATACCATGACGTTCTCATCACCAGCGACAAAAAGCATCTGCGCCGCCTGCTGAATTTTTTCGGGGAAGAAAATCTCCGTCTGCTTTTTAAAGTCAAAGAAGCGGATATTCGGGCGCAGAATCCCGCTTTGTTCAGCCGGCTTTCCGACCTTGCGGAAGCCGAAAAAGCGCTGGATGAAGTGATTGCGGAAAGACTCTGCTTTTCGCTGAAAGATCTCGCAATCAGCGGAAACGACCTGCTTGCGCTTGGAATCCCGCAGGGAGAAAGGGTCGGGAAAATACTCCGTCAGCTTTTGAAGGAAGTCATGGAGGAAAAGATACCGAATCGACGCGGCGCCTTGCTCGACGCAGCCCGCCGGATAGAAAAGAGGATACCGTGAAAGAATATGTGGAGCACACCCTGCCGCCCGTTTACAATGCGGATTCCGTTGTACTGGTGCTCGGCACCATGCCGTCTCCGAAATCACGGGAATACGGCTTTTATTATTCCCATCCGCAAAACCGATTCTGGCCCGTACTGGCGGATTTATACGGCACCCCTCTTCCCCATTCGCCGGAGGAAAAAACGGAATTTCTTTACCGCCACGGAATTGCCCTTTGGGATGTATTGAAAAGCTGCCGGATTGACGGCGCGGACGACGGGAGCATTCAGGAACCCGTTCCCAACGACATTGCCGGCCTGCTTGCCAAAACGCAGATTCGCGCGGTCTTCACAACCGGCACGAAAGCTGCTTCCCTTTACAGACGGTTCTGCCGGCTTTCCGCCGGGCCGGCCATTGCGCTTCCCTCCACCAGCCCGGCAAATTGCAGGCACTATAACTTTGAAAAGCTGAAAGAGGCTTACCGGATTCTGCTCCGGTATACCGGAACGGAAATCACTCACGCTCCGCGCTGGTGACCGTCACATCTTGCATATCGTGATCGATTTGAAAGGATTCCGTTGACAGTCTCCGCGCGAAAAACAAATTCACATGTCTACTCTTGCCAGAATAATTCATCCAGTGTTTTGCCGACCGCCTTGCAAATAGCAACACACAGCCTGATGGTCGGGTTATAATTGCCCTTTTCAATTGCGTTAATTGTCTGCCGGGACACTCCGACAGCATCCGCCAGCTCCTGCTGTGATAAATCCAGCGCGGCTCTGGCGGATTTTAATTTCAGGTTTTTCACCGTCTATTCCGCCCTTGTTCTCGAATCCAGAATCTGTTTTACAATCATGGCAAGCACATTGACCGCAAACGCGATTGCCGTAATAAAACCAATCGAATTATAATTAATTTTGCCTCCTTGAGAGCTGCCGTATCCATTCAAACAACCTTGTAACGCATTGGTAAAAGATATGAGTGACATAAGACTGAAAAATGCAATGTTGATTCCAGGCTTCTCTTTCAGGGATACACAGGCGTCGCTGAAAATACACTGGATTGTAAAAACATCAACGGAAAGGCACATCCCGATTGATACCTCCGTAAAGTAGTCGCTCCATTGAACGCCTGTCATACTGTCAAAAATTGCGGTAATAAGCAGATAACCAACCAAGGTAAACAGTGCGTTTCGATATGCTTTGCCTCTGGCCAGCTTCTGCCTCTCATCAAAGTCATATTTTCTATTGTCGTGAGACCGCATAAACAACGTGATCAATAAAACAACAAGCAGGGCAACCAACAGCGCAATATCCAAAGCCGCTATCACGTTACGCATTTTTATCCCTCCTGAATGATTCTATAATATTATAGTAAATTATTATAGACTATTTGTCAATTATATTTTACAAAATATATAGTATGCTTCCTGTTTGGGTGAATGAATCCACCACCGCACCATACAAAAACGCCGAAAAACGGTTTTTCCCGTTTTTCGGCGCCTGTCTATTCTGTTGCTTTTGCAGATGCCCCGCTTCTGCCGAATCCTCTTTTTTCAACGAGTGGAGCCGGATATTTATTTTGAGCTGACGCTGATATTGGTCATGTAGCTTCCGTAGACCCATGAACTGGACGTGCCGCTGATTCCGATGGTAGCGGGCATTTCCATATTTCCGGTAAAGTTTTCCTTACCCGTCATATCGATCTGGGCGGAAAGGCTGCCCTCCGTCAGCTTGGAAATCTCACTTTCCGGACCGACAACGGTAACGGTAAGACTTTTGGTATTTACCTTGGCCGTTTTATCCGACGCGAGGTTTTTCACCGAGAAATTCTTAACCACCATACTGCGCGTCGACATTCCGTCCAAATTGAGCGTTACCTGTGCCGTTGGAATACTGCTTAGATTTTTGCATCCGTTCGGCAGAGTAATATTGATCTTGAACGTATTTTTTGTCGGGCTGACATCCGAAAAATCAATGGAAGTCAGGCTGATTTCCTTTAAGCTCTCAATGGATTCCTTCGGCCCCGCCACCTCGATATTGACCGGGTCGATGGTGATCTGGCTGGAAGTAAGATTCAGCCCGGAAGGCTTGTTGGTAAAATCAATGGACAGAGGAAGGACCTTTCGCGGAAGCACCGGAATGGTAACATCCACCTTCGATACGCTCAGCTTCATTTTTCCGATATTCAGTTTGTTGCCGTTCGCGTCATAAAGAATCACGTCGGAGGTAAAGCTTTTGCTCTCTCTCAGCGTATCGTTGACCTGATACTCAATCGCAGCCTTGTTGATTTGGGAAACCTCTTTTTCCGGCCCGGAAATGGTGACGGTATCGCTGCTTAAAGTCGGCAGGCCGACAAAATAAGCCGTATCGGAAGTATATCCCTCTTTGTATTCGATATTGGCATCGATCTGAAAAGTCTTCTCTTTATAGCGGTCCACGCTGACCACGATCTGCGAAGGAGTAATGGAATCCACATCAAAATCTTTCAATGTCCCTGTTTTATTGACCTGCAGCGGGACCGAATAGTCCCCCGGCGCGGTGATCGTGGAAGCAAGCGCGGTCAACTCCAGATCCGATGCCTGAATCTGATTTACAATCATGCTGTTTCCCTTAATGGAAACCTTCGCCACGGAATTGACAGGGCTGAACACCTTCAGGCCGTCCTGCTGCGCGGAGTCTGAAAGAGTGATTGTGATCGGTACATTGGATATGACCCGCGGGTGTTCCTCCGTGTTTGTGGAAGCAAGAACAAACCAAAGAACAAGAGAGGCAAAAATAGAAAAAATCAGAACGAATTTATCATTATAAAAAAGTTTTCCAAATTGTAGTTTTTTGCATTTCATGATTTTTTTCCTCTTCTGATGGAAGGGATCCTTCCCTGCTTTTTCTCACACTGTTCCGTTTCCTTGGGAAGAATCAGGGATTCCAGTTCGCTCTTCAGAGTTTCCCTTGTGAAATTCCGTTTCATCACTCCGTTCACCGCAAGGGAAATCTGCCCGGTTTCCTCCGAAACCACAAGAATCACGGCGTCCGAATTTTCACTCATGCCAATGGCGGCGCGGTGGCGGGTGCCAAGATCAATGCTGACATTGTCGCTTTTGGTCAGCGGCAGAATGCAGCCGGCCGCATACACCATACCGTCGCGGATGACCATCGCCCCGTCGTGCAGAGGAGCCTTATTGAAAAAAATATTGCAGATAATCGGAACGGACGGAATTGCCTGCACGATCGTTCCGGTATCAATGATATCGCCCAGCTTTGTTTTCATCTCAAAAACAATCAGCGCGCCTGTTTTCTGTTTTTGCAGCACTGCGGCGGCATCCACCACCACGTTTACCCCTTTGCGCGTCTGCTGAAGCAGTGCCTCCGAATCCGCGGTGGAAAAGCCGAAGGTCCAATGCTTATCGCCGATTCCCGTGCGGCCGATCTGTTCCAGCGCGCGGCGGATTTCCGGCTGAAATACAACAAGCAGCGCCATCACACTGAATTGGAAAAAATACGTGAGCAGTGTTTTCATCATGTACAGCTTGAGCAAATTGGAAACGCCCCATACCAGAAGAAGAACGATAATCCCTTTGACAAGCTGTTCCGCACGCGTTTCCCGCACCAGTTTGATCGCGCTGTAAATAATAAAGGAAACCAGCAAGACATCTAAAGCGTCGGTCAGCCGGAACATCGATATCAAACTGATAAACAAGTTCCATACCGCTACAATAGATTCCATAGGTTTCTTCCTTTCTTATAAAACTTCACATCTTTTTCTATTCTATCATATCTCAATGATTATGCAATCCTTAAATTCAGTATTTTTCAGATTATTTGTGCCAATGTCAAAGCAAAATGATTCATTTCATTCATGTTGCCGAACGCGGAGGGACAGACCCGAACGGCTCCCTGCCCGAGGGTATCCGTGAACTCATGCGCGCAGGGCGCACAGTGCAGGCCCGCACGTACCGCGATTCCCCTTTGGTTGAGCTTTTGCGCGACGACTTCGCTCGGCACGTCATTGACGTTAAAGGAAAACACAGGCGCAAAATACGGTTCGGTAGGCTCCGGCATATAAAGCCGGACCCCCTTTATTTGGGACATCCGCCGGTATAAAGACCGGACCAGCTCCATTTCATGATGAAAGATGCGCTCCGGAGTCTTTTCCCTGACAAATTCTATTCCGGCGCGCAGGCCGGCGATACCCGGCATATTCTGCGTGCCGCTTTCCATGCGGTCCGGCATGGTTTCCGGCTGAAAGAGCGCCGCGGAGTTGGTTCCCGTTCCTCCCTCAATCACCGTGTCAAGCTCCGCGCCGTGCGGCGTGATCAGCATCCCGGTGCCCATGGGGCCATAAAGCCCTTTGTGAGCCGCAATACAAAGATAGTCATATCGGTATTTTTCCATGTCAATGGGAAGAACGCCCGCGGACTGCGCGCAGTCCAGCGCGACGGGGATTCCATACTCATGCCCCAGCGCTGAAATCCGTTCCACGGGAAGACGGACGCCCCATACGTTGGAAGCATGCGTACAGATAATCAGCCGTGTTTTTTCATTGATCGACGCTCTGAAAGACGACATCGTCGCGTCGTTGTCGTTGGGGAAAACCCGTGCCGCCGTATAAGCGATTCCCTGAAGTGACATTTTTTGCAGCGGACGCATAACCGCGTTATGCTCAAGACAGGAAGTGACAACATGGTCGCCGGGTTTCAATAAACCTTTTATCACATAATTCACGGCATGGGTGCAATTCAGCGTAAACGCAACGCATTCGGGACCCGGCGCATGAAAAAAATCAGCCGCCGCTTTCCGGCAGCGATAAATTTCCTCCGCGGCGGCTATGGACATGCTGTGGCCAGCGCGGCCCGGGTTGGCACCGTAATACTGCATCGCGTGCTGCATGGCGTTTTTTACAGACGCCGGTTTCGGGTATGTGGTAGCCGCATTGTCCAGATAAATCATGCGCCGCCATCCCTTTCCGTTCGCCCCAAAACCCGGATTCCCAAACCGACTAAGATTTGTTCCGCTTCATCCGCTCTTTCCGGGACATATATACTGTAGCCGCAGCCAGCATTCTTATTGCCGCTCGGTGTTCTTTCCACATAAGCCCGGATTCCGTATTGATACAGAATATCACGGCTCTTCATGGCATACGTGATCGAGCTCAGCAAAATCATAGGCTTGCCCACGTTAATCACCTCTCTGTTTTTATTACAGAGTATGCCGAAAACGAGCCTTTTGACTATTGAACACCGCTGAAAACAGGCAACAAAATATAGGTTTAATCAGCGCCGTTGATTTCCATAATGACACAAACGGCGTGCGCGGCGATTCCCGCTCCGCTGCCGGTAAAAC
The DNA here is from genome assembly GCA_012517675.1 of Clostridiales bacterium. Classification (GTDB taxonomy): domain Bacteria; phylum Bacillota; class Clostridia; order Oscillospirales; family Acutalibacteraceae; genus Caproiciproducens. Next base: position 9,300 of record JAAYUL010000151.1, read on the forward strand.
CGAGGTGCTCCTCGGTGGTGGCTTTTACGCCGACCCGTTCAGTCGGAACGCCGCAGGCCCGCGCAATGCGTTTTCGCATTTCCGGAATATGGGGTTTCAGCTTCGGAGCCTGCGCAACCACCGTGGAGTCAATGTTTCCGATCGCATACCCGGCATCCTGCAAAAGCACACATACTCGAGAAAGCAGAACCAGACTGTCCGCGTTTTCATAAGCCGGGTCGGTGTCCGGAAAATGTGTGCCGATATCGCCCAGCGCGGCCGCTCCGAGCAATGCGTCCGCAATGGCGTGCGTCAGCACGTCCGCGTCCGAATGGCCGAGCAGCCCCTTGTCAAAGGGGATTTTAACCCCGCCTAAAATCAGCGCCCGCCCTTCCGTCAGGCGGTGAACATCATAGCCGTGGCCGATTCTCATTTTGTGTTCTCCCTTTGCTGTAAAATCGCCTCGCATACCGCGATATCTTCCGGTGTCGTGAGCTTGATATTGGAGTACGCTCCCCGGACCAAATGAACCCGGGCGCCCGCGTGCTCCACAAGCTGGCAGTCATCCGTATAGTCCGCTCCCATACGCGCCGCCTGCTCCATTGCCGCAAGATACATTTCCCGCTCAAAAACCTGCGGTGTCTGAACCGCCCAAAGTGAGGAACGCTCCGGCGTGGAAACAACAAACCCGTCCGGACCGACCACCTTGACCGTATCCTTGACAGGGACCGCCAACGCGCCGGCGCCGTACCGTACCGCGTCTTTTACGGCGGAATCGATTTCTTCCGCGGTCACCAGCGGGCGAGCGCCGTCGTGAATCGCATAATATTCCGTGCGGGCCGGTGCGGCGGCGATTCCGGCCGCCACGGATTCCTGCCTGGTTTCCCCGCCTTCCGTTACCGTTATTTTTTTCCGGATGCGATACTGTCCGATATATTTTTTCATCTGTTCCATATGTTCTTTGCGGCACACGACCGCAACGGAATCAATGCTGCGGCAATCGTCAAATGCCTGAAGCGTTCTGACAATCGCGGGGACCCCGCACAGCGGAAGGAACTGTTTTGGAAGGTCCATCGACATGCGGGTGGAACGGCCCGCCGCGACAATAATTCCAAAACAGCAAAATTTATTCATTGCCATTTTACGTACTCCTGATTTCATTGAACAGATTATCAGTCGTTTTCCCAAGACATCATGCCGCATGAATTTTATCCAAGCGGAGGAGCAATGAAAAAGCGCCTCGTTTTTCATGCCGGAGCAACCCCAACCGTCAAGGATAGCCATTCTTTACCGGAATAAACGCCTCACACGCGCGGAAACCGGGCCGGGAAGGTCCCCCTGTCTTTCCCATTCAAGCATTTGCATTTGCAGGTCACGGGGCATCGACATGAGTGTTTTATCATCTAACTGCATGAAAGTTTCCAGAAACAGCTCCATCTCTTTCTCGGCCTGATCATCAGAACATGAATCATGGCAAAACTGATTCATAAAGTCTTCTTCAATTTCGTCAAGCAGCGGCAAATCCTCGTGCAGCTTCACTTTTGTACCGATCTGCCCGGCAAATTGACCGAGTAAAATTTCCGTGCGTTTATCCCGCACCCGGATTTCAGACGGAACTCCGTCATTGACCATGGAGCGTGCCAGAGCAATCAGAAGCTTTTCGGCGTCACGATCATAATCAGCTACAATCTCATTGGAAATGATCTTCTCCGATTTGGAATCGACGATCAAAAGCGTATAGGGGAAAAGCGGTGCGTTTTCCGGGTCAGTGACAATTTTGCCGTCGGCTGCCACTTCATTGCTTGTCGGAACCGGAACCATGACAACTTCGCATACCCAAACCATGGCGGGTTTCTTTTTTTTCTTCAGCTTGGCCACCAGCAACTCATCGCTCACAACGGGGGACGGATATTTTCTTTCCTGCTCGGCCGGCAATTCTATGGTGCTCCACCGATAACGATCGTTGATTCTTTCAAGAAACGGCACCTTATGGTCATACGGGATGCCTTCCTGAAAACCCAGGCTTTCTTTTCCTGTCGTTCTGAGTCTTTCCGAGACCTCAAGCGCCGCCGAAAGCGCTTCGTATAAAAGCTGCTTTTCCGCGTCATCCTTCAGACGCCATGGATAACGCGCCGGTTCGTATCGCATGAACTGAGGAAACGCCCTTTTCCCACGAAATGTGACACCGTGTGTTTTTGCATATTTCTTTGCTTCCTCAATTTCGACGGGACATAATTCGTCCTTGTTTTCGAAAGAGCACTGCAAACAATTTTGAGACATCATCATTTCGTGCTGGGCAATTCCATTACATTCTTCATTTGCATGAAACAGTTTGCGATAAGAATCCAAGCCGCCGCTTCCAATATACAATCCAAGAGCAACATGCTCGCCTAATTCGCCCATCACACTGCAATAGCCGATCTCCCCGTTCGACAGTTTAAGCGCAAACAGTTCCGTGTCAACCAGCTGCTTCCACAATTTTGTTTTTTTGTATTGCAGAGCGGTGTCATACAGTTTCTCTGTCATGCTGCATAGATCTCCTTCATTTTTTAAATTGACTTGAAATACATTCATTTTACCACATCTGCAAGTGGACGGCAATGATACTGTTGCGCCCCTTCCAGTTCTGTTTGAAAATACAAAATCCTGTTTGATCGGCGAAGCTCCCGCTCATTTAATAACGGCCCCTGCTTTTGGTTGCTCAATCAAACCGGAGGAACGTCAACGTTCCACGTTCGGTGAAATAAGCCGACACTCCCGGAAAGAGGACGAACGCCCCTTCCGGGAGTGCCAAAAAATCCGATTTACTTTCCAATATCCCTGCGGTATTGCGCGCCTTCAAAATGGATTTTTTCCACCGCCGCGTAAGCGCCGCGAAGAGCCTCTTCCAGAGTGCCGCCCATTGCCGTAACGCCAAGGACGCGACCTCCGCCGGTATAGAACCGGCCGTCTTTGCAGGCCGTGCCGGCATGGTACACGGTCGCGCCGGAGACCTGACCGTCCGCGTCCAATCCGGTAATTTCAAGCCCTTTCGGATATTTCCCGGGATACCCGCCGGAAGCCATTACCACGCAGGCGCAGGCGGCTTCGCTCCATTCCACCGGCTGACTTTCCAGTCGTTCCTCCATCACCGCCTGAAGAACATCGACAAAATCGGTTTTCATGCGCGGCAGAACCACCTGCGTTTCAGGGTCGCCGAAACGGGAGTTGTATTCAATCACCTTCGGCCCGTCTTTTGTCAGCATCAGCCCGAAATACAGGCAGCCCTTAAAGGGCCTGCCTTCCCGACACATGGCCTGAACGGTGGGAAGAAAAATACTCCGCATGCATTGTTCCGCGATTTCGTCGGTGTAATGCGGGTTCGGGCTGATGGTACCCATTCCCCCGGTGTTCGGTCCCTTGTTACCGTCAAAAGCGCGTTTATGGTCTTTTGAGGAAACCATCGGCTTAATGCATTTTCCGTCGGTAAACGCCAGCACGGAAACCTCGGGCCCTGTAATAAATTCTTCGATGACCACCTGATTGCCGGAAGCGCCGAAAATCTTATCTTCCATAATAGATTTCAGCGCGGCTTGCGCCTCCCCGTGGTCCGCTGCGATGATTACGCCCTTGCCGAGCGCAAGGCCGTCCGCTTTCACCACGACCGGATATTCTCCGCGGCTCTCGATGTATGCGAGCGCTTTGCCGGGATCGTTGAAAACCGCATAATCCGCGGTCGGGATTCCGTATTTCCTCATCAGTTCCTTGCTGAAAACCTTGCTGCTTTCAATGACAGCCGCGTTTGCGTGCGGACCGAAGGCGGCAATTCCCGCCGCCTCCAGAGCGTCCACCATACCCGCGGCAAGCGGATCGTCCGGCGCCACAAAAACCAGATCTATTTTATTTTCTCTGGAAAAACGCACGACGCCGTCTATATCCGTCACGGGAATGTCAACGCAGACCGCGTCTTTGGAAATTCCGCCGTTTCCGGGCGCGCAATAGATTTGTTCCGCTTTGGGGCTTTCCCGGAGCTTGCGCACGATCGCGTGCTCACGCCCTCCCCCGCCGATTACCAGTATTTTCATGGATCGCCGTTCCTTTCCTGTTCCGATCAGTGGTGGAAAAGCCGGGCGCCTGTGAACGCCATTGCGATTCCATATTTGTTGCAGGTTTCGATCACATTGTCGTCGCGAATGGAGCCGCCGGGCTGTGCAATATAGGCCACGCCCGTTTTATGAGCGCGCTCAATATTGTCGCCGAACGGGAAAAACGCGTCCGAACCGAGGGACACGCCGGAAAGCGTGCCAAGCCACTCCCGCTTTTCCTCACGGGTAAGCGGTTCCGGCTTTTCTTCGAAAAGATTCTGCCACACGCCGTCCGCCAACACGTCCATGTACTCGTCGGAAATATAGACGTCGATCGTATTGTCGCGGTCGGGACGGCGGATGCCCTCCTTGAATTTCAGATCAAGAACCTTCGGATGCTGGCGCAGATACCAGACATCCGCTTTGTTGCCTGCAAGGCGGGTGCAGTGGATTCTGGACTGCTGCCCCGCTCCGACGCCGATAACCTTTCCGTCCTTCACATAGCAGACGGAATTGGACTGCGTGTATTTTAAGGTGATCAGGGAAATCAGCAGATCGCGTTTCGCGTGATCCGGAATTTCCTTATTTTCCGTTACAACATTGGAGAGCATTTCGTTGTCGATCCGGATTTCATTCCGCCCCTGTTCAAAGGTAATGCCGAATACATCTTTATGCTCCACCGGATTCGGGCGGTAACCGAGGTCCATGGTGACGACGTTGTAGCCGCCCTTGCGCTTGGATTTCAGAATTTCAAGGGCTTCGTCCGTGTAGCCGGGGGCAATGATCCCATCGGAAACTTCCCGAGCGATCAACGCGGCAGTCTGTTTGTCGCATACATCGGAAAGGGCGATCCAGTCGCCGTAGGAGGACATGCGGTCCGCGCCGCGGGCCATCGCATAAGCGCCGGCAAGCGGGGAAAGCTCCAGATCTTCGACAAAATAGGTCTTTGTCAAGGTTTTGGAAAGCGGGCCGGCCACCGCCGCGCCGGCGGGGCTGACATGCTTGAAGGAGGCGGCGGCGGGAAGTCCGGTCGCCTGTTTCAGCTCCTGCACAAGCTGCCAGCTGTTAAAAGCGTCCAGAAAATTGATATA
>JAAYUL010000152.1 GCA_012517675.1 Clostridiales bacterium
CGAAACATTGCGCGCAGCGCGCACCCGTTTTCCATTGTTGCGGGACTCCCGTCCTATTATTTTACTGCTTTTCCGCGCCGAAAACTGTCCCAATTTGTTCCCCGTCGAACAGGCGGTACAGCGTTTTCGGGTCGGCTCCGCTCATAACGCAGGTGGGAATGCCCGCCTGCGCCGCAATGGCGGCCGCGTTCACCTTGGTGCTCATGCCGCCCGTGCCCCGGCTGGAACCCGTGCCGCCCGCGACGGCGCGGACCTCGTCCGTGATTTTCGCCACGTAGGGGATGCGCTTCGCGTCCGGGTTGGCGCGCGGGTTGGAATCGTAAAGCCCGTCGATGTCCGTGAGGATCACAAGCAGGTCGGCTTCCGTCAGCTTGGCGACAATGGCGGAAAGCGTGTCGTTGTCGCCGAAATTGCTGCCCACCAGCTCGTCGATGGCGACGGAATCGTTTTCGTTGACCACCGGAATAATATCCATTTTAATCAGCTCGTTGAACGTGTTCTGCGTGTTGATTTTATTCTGCCGGCTGGAGATGACGTCCGTGGTCAGAAGCACCTGCGCCACAATGCGGTTGTATTCGCCGAACAGCTTGTCGTAGGTGAACATCAGCTCGCACTGCCCCACGGCGGCGACCGCCTGCTTTTTCTCCGTTTCCTGCGGCCGCTCGCACAGCCCCAGCTTTCCCACGCCGACGCCGATCGCGCCGGAGGTGACAAGGACGATTTCCCTGCCGGAATTCTGCAGGTCGGTCAGCACCTTGCAGAGCGTTTCCATGCGGCGCAGGTTCATCCTTCCGTTTTCATAGGTCAGTGTGGAGGTTCCCACCTTCACGACAATGCGTTTGGCCTGAGTGATCGCCGACATATTAGCCTTCCCCTCAACTTTAGTTGAAACAATTATAGCATATTTCCCCCGCGTTTTGAAGAATATATTTTGAACGGCGGCAGGGCCGGAACGCAGGGATAAAAACAGCCCCCGGCTCGAAAAACCGGGGGCGTTCCGACGGATTTGGTTCCGTCCGTTCGTTCCTTTGCGGCGGAACCAAAGGCGGGCGGCGAAACCCCGGGCTTCCATGCAGCCGGTCCATCTGATCGGGAGGTTTTATCGTGAAAATCGTGAAATTTTTTTGCTCCTCTTATCCGGCGCCTTGCTGGCGGTCACGGCAATGCAATTCGTTTTCCCTTTGACCGGGGTCCCGGTTGAGGAACCAAACGCGTTGGGGTAAGGAACGATGATTCAAAAGGGTTTCCCCTGGAGGTCAGGAATTTAGGCCTGCTATACGCAAGCGAAGATTTCCATCAAATATTGATTTTAATCATGAACGACAGCCCCTGGAATGGAAACAGCGGAGCATTTGCGTGTTTTCCCTGTGAAGGGAATCAGGATGCGGCAGACAGTTTGGCATTCTTTCACGTGACGTAAAAGGTCGGGTTATCCTTTATCCTTAAAGCAGGGAGGCGTTGTAAAATAGCCTTGACGAAAAATAATGCACGAAAAATGCGTCTTGATTGGGCATCGGCCGCCGCTTCAAGACGCATGATCTTGTTTTGGGGCCGCTCCGTTGTCGGAAGGCACAGCACCGGAATCAGGATGCTGTGCTTTTTTAGTTTTATGTCGATCGTTGGGGCGGTAGCCCCTTCCTGCCCGGCTTTGTCGATGGATGCCGCAATTTGTCATAAAAAAATAAACAAATAAAAACAGATATTTTATAATATTTGGTCGGAATAAAGAGTTGAATGTGTAATTCTGAAAGCGTATAATAAATATCGTAAAACTGCACTTTGTTAACAAAGTGCAGAAAAAACTTGAAATTTACTAAATTTCAGGTTTTTTGGCGTTTTAGAGAAGTTTAAATCAGTGAAATAAATGTATAATTTATCATTATAGTCACAGAATTACGATACGAAAGCGATTATCAGTTGTTTTACTTGAAAAATGTGAGGCTTGATGAAAGATGAAAACAGACCCGGTTTATGAATTGAATGAGGCGTTTTGTGAAGGGGCGAACGGGATTCCGGAACAGCCGGGCGAATATGCCAGGTACATACCGGCGCATCAAAAAGAACGAAGCGTTTATCCGGTGATCAAGCGCGCCCTCGATCTTGTGCTTTCGGCGGCGGCGCTGGTCTGTTTATTCCCGTTTCTCCTGATTGTGGCGGTCTGCATCAGAATGGATTCGGAAGGTCCCGCCCTTTATTCGCAGATGCGCGCGGGGAAAAACGGAAAGCCGTTCCGGATGTACAAATTCCGCAGCATGTGCAAAGACGCCGATGAAAAACTGGGGGAGTTGCGGGACCTCAACGAAAAGGACGGGCCGGTCTTTAAAATGGCGAAGGACCCGCGTGTTACCCGGGTCGGGCGCGTCATACGAAAATACAGCGTCGACGAGCTGCCGCAGCTCATCAATATTTTCTTGGGCGACATGTCCGTTGTCGGGCCGCGGCCGCCGCTTTTGACCGAGGTGGAGCAGTACACCCCGCATCAGCGGGGCAGGCTGGGCGTAAAACCGGGCCTGACCTGTTACTGGCAGATCAGCGGCCGCAGCGACCTTACCTTTGACCGGTGGGTGGCGATGGACCTGCAATACATCGCCGAGCGCAGCCTGCGCACGGACATCAAAATTATTTTAAAGACCGTTCCCGCCGCTCTGTTCGGCAAAGGAGCGTACTGATGAAAGTTTTGCTGATTAATAAGTTTCATTACAGAAAAGGGGGATCGGAAACATTCTACTTTACCTTGGCCGGCGCATTGGAGCGGAAAGGGCATCAGGTCGTATTTTTTTCCATGCAGGATGAGCGCAACGAACCCTGCGGCCAGGAAGAATACTTTGTTTCCAAGGTGGACTACAATGACAGGGAAGCCGGCATACTCAGTAAAATGAAGGCTGGCCTTCGGCTGATTTATTCTTTTGAATCTAAAAATAAGCTGGAGGAGCTAATTCTCTGCGAGAAACCGGATCTGGCAGTATTAAATTTGGTTCACAGGCAGCTGACGCTCTCGGTTGTGGATTCCCTGCGAAAATACGGGATTCCCGTTTTTTTTGTCACGCATGATTTGATCTGCCTCTGCCCGAATTATATGATGCTTTCCGGCGGCGCCGTGTGTGAAAAATGCCTGGACGGGCGCTACGGCCATTGCGTGCGCGGAAAATGCGTGAAGAACTCTTTTTTCAAAAGCGCGCTGGCCATGCTGGAGGCGTATTTTTACAAATGGCGCAAAACCTACGACAAAATCGACCTGTATCTTGCGCCCTCGCGTTTTCTGGCGGATAAGCTGCAGGCGGCGGGGTTCACTTCGTCGCCGGTCGTTTTCCTGCGCAACCCGCTTCCGGCCGATACCGAGTACGGGCTGAACGCCGCGCACGAAAATTATCTGCTGTATTTCGGCCGCCTGTCCGCCGAAAAGGGGTTGTTTACTCTGCTCAAAGCCGTCGGGCAGATGGAGGGCGTCCCGCTGCTCATCGCCGGGGAAGGTCCCCTGCGCGGGGAGCTGGAGCACTTTGCGCGGGAAAACGGCCTGACGGGGCGCGTTTCCTTTCTCGGCTACCGAAAGGGGCGGGCGCTTTGGGAGGTTGTGGAAAAGAGCAGATGCGTGATCGTGCCCTCCGAATGCTATGAAAACTGCCCCTACACGGTGATGGAGGCAATGGCCAAGGGGAAGCCGTGCATTGTCAGCGATATGGGCGGCCTGCCGGAGCTGGTGGAAAACGGCGCGACAGGCTACACGTTCCGGGCGGGGCGCGCGGAAGACCTTCGCGCCGCCGTGGAAAAGCTGTGCTCCCTGAAAGAGCCGGAGTACGCCGCCATGTGCGAAAACGCCCTGAAAAAGGCGAAAAGGGAGTTTGGCCCGGAACGGTACACGGACCGCCTGCTCGGCGAATACGCGAAAATAAAATCAAGGCATGGAGGAAAATGGGATGAATAACCTGCACGGTTCCGTGATCATTACCTATCGGTGCAACGCGCATTGCAATATGTGCGACTGCTTTACCGACCCGACGAAGAAAGAGGAAGAAATCAGCCTGGAGACGATCCGAAGGCTCCCGAAGATGAAATTCACCAATATTACGGGCGGCGAACCCTTTATCCGCGACGACATCGGCGAGATTGTGGAAGCGCTGTACCGGAAGACGGACCGGATCGTGATTTCGACCAACGGCTTTTTTTATAAAAAGATTCTGGCGCTCTGCGAACGGTTCCCGCAGGTGGGGATCCGCATCAGCATCGAGGGGATGCCGAAAACAAACGACGCGGTCCGCGGGATACCCGACGGCTTCGACCACGGCCTGCGCTGCCTTCTGGAGCTGGTGGCGAAGGGCCACAGGGACGTCGGCTTCGGCATGACGGTGCAGGACATGAACGCGGACGATCTGCTGCTGCTCTACGACCTTGCCGACGATATGAAGATGGAGTTCGCGACGGCGACGCTTCACAACTCCTTCTATTTCCGCAAAACGGACAACGAGGTCCGGGACAGATACCATGTGGCCAAGCAGTTTGAAAAGCTGATCAACGCGCTGCTGAAAAGCAATTCTCCGAAAAAATGGTTCCGCGCCTATTTTAACCACGGACTGATCAATTATATTTACGGGAATCCCCGCCTGCTGCCCTGCGACATGGGCAGCAACGGATTTTTCATCGACCCGTTCGGCGACGTGCTCCCCTGCAACGGCATGGACAAAAAAATGTCGATGGGCAACCTGAACGAACAGTCGTGGGACGAAATCTGGAATTCGGAGCAGGCGGAAAAGGTGAGGCGCGCGGTCAAATGCTGCCCGAAAAACTGCTGGATGATCGGCAGCGTTTCCCCCGCGATGAAGCAGAACATCGCGGTGCCGGCAAAATGGGTCGTCCGGCATAAACTGATCAAACGCGGCTACAGCCTCGACGAAAACGATTTTATAAAGGCGGAAGAACATTGAAGATTGCAATGATCGGGCACAAGCGCGTCCCTTCGCGGGAAGGCGGCGTGGAAATCCATGTGGAGGAAATCGCCTCGCGCCTTGCGGCGCTGGGGCACGAGGTCACGGTTTATAACCGGCGCAAAAAGGGGTTTTCGGCGCCGAAAAGCTACCGGGGCGTGCGCATTGTCAATGTTCCGACCGTCGACCGGAAAAGCCTGGACGCCGTGCTGTATTCCTTTTTCGCCACGCTGCACGCGCTGTTCGGGGGCTACGACGTCATCCATTATCATGCGGAAGGGCCGTGCGCCATGCTGGTCCTCCCGCATTTGTTCGGTATCCGCACGGCGGCCACCATACACGGCCTTGACTGGCAGCGATCCAAATGGGGCGGGTTCGCGACGAAATTTCTGCTGCACGGCGAAAAGACGGCGGCGAAATACGCGGACGAGGTGATCGTCCTTTCCGAAAATGTGCGGCGGTATTTTGAAGATACCTACGGCCGCCGGACGGTTTTCATTCCCAACGGGGTGAACAGGCCGCAAATCCGGGAGCCCGGTGTCATTCAAGAAAAGTACGGCCTTTGCAAAAACGGCTATCTTTTGTTTTTGGCCCGCATTGTCCCGGAAAAGGGGCTTTATGATCTGCTGGAGGCCTTTTCAGACATCAGGACCGATCGAAGGCTGGTGATTGCCGGCGCGGGCAGCCACACCGACGGATACGTGCAGAAGATCCGGGCAATGGCGGAACGCGACGGCCGCGTGATCATGACCGGCTTCGTGCAGGGCCGGGAGCTGGAGGAGCTGTACAGCAACGCGTATCTTTACGTGCTGCCCAGCAGCATCGAAGGCATGCCCATCAGCCTGCTGGAGGCCATGAGCTACGGCTGCCGCTGTCTTGTCAGCGACATTCCCGAAAACAGCACGGTGGTCGGGGACTGCGGATACACCTTCAAAACGGGCGACCGCGCGGATCTTCGCAAAAAGCTGGAAGCAATCCTTCGGGAGGAGCCGGACGCGCGGCTCGGGGCAAGGGCGCAGAAGCGGGTGCTGGAAACATACAGCTGGGACAGGGCGGCGGACGCTTTGCTTGCGCGATACTCTCATTCCTGAAAATGACAACGATGAAAGTATGGATTCGGATATGAGCTATATAAAAGATCAGGGAAAGAACAAGGGGAAAAAATCACATCCTTTACTGCAGGTCGTTTTCATTGTGCTTGCACTGCAGCAGGCAATTTTGAATTATGTTACAAATACCGTTGTTTACACGGTAATTTCCAGTTTGGATGAAATTTGTTCATTGGTGCTGCTGGTGGTTGTCCTGTTCAGGCTGATTCATGGCTTCAAGCTGATGAAAGCGGAAGTCTTTCTGGCTTTATTGCTGATTGCAATGTGCTTGATCGGCCTGATTTCCAATTTGTTTTCCAATATTCAGCCTTTGCGTTACGCATTAGTCGATATGCTCACCTGTTCAAAATTTGTGATTGTGTATCTTGGCATCCGTGCGTTTTATACCGGAAAAATACCGGAAACGTTTTTTTATGACAATTTTAATAGAGCAGCCAGATTTTTATCGGTCTTGTATTTTGCTTTGACGGTACATGACTATTTATTTACGCCGTTTTTCCCGCAGGTTGATTTCCGTTATTTTGCGCTTTCCACCAAACTGTTTTTTCCTCACCCGACTTATCTTGCAAATTCCTGCATTATTCTGATCTGTATTTTGTGCTTTACATTAAAAACACACAGGTCAAACATGATTTACATCTGGATGCTGCTGTCCGTTGCCGTCATGACTTTCCGCGCGAAGGCGGTTGCTTTCGCGGCGCTTTTCCTGCTGCTGAATCTTTTTGTCGCATATTTTAAAGTTCGGTCCAAGTTCTTGCTTTTTCTTCCTCTGACCTTGGGTGGTCTCTACATCGGCTGGGATCAGATACAATATTATTTTGTGGAAATTACAAATTCAGCGCGCGCAATCATGTCGAGAGACTGTGTTAAAATCGCGAATCGGTTTTTTCCGCTTGGCGCCGGGTTCGGAACGTACGGTTCGTTCATGGCGAACATCCATTATTCTGCGCTTTACCGTTCGCTGGGATACAACGGAAGGGCGGGGATGTCTGAACAGTCTCCGCATTTCCTTTCGGACACTTTCTGGCCGATTGTCATCGGGCAGTTTGGCTATTTCGGACTGATCTGCTTTCTGGGAATCGCGGTTTGTTTTTTTATCATTGCGTTTCACTTTCAGGATCAGGATCACAACGCATTTATCGCCTTGTTATCCGTCCTTTTGTACATGATGATCTCCTCCACAAGCGAAAGTTCCTTCTTTAATCCATACGCCACGCTGTATTTCATTATATTCGGTTTGATGGTAAGCCAAAAACTGTCTGAAAACAAGGCGGGTAAAAAAAAGGCGGCGTCTGCCGCGTTTCAATCGAAATATATCAAACAGGGAAAATGAAGGAGGTTGCGGCTGTGGTAAGAGTTTTACAGGTGGTTGGCAGAATGGACTGCGGCGGGCTTGAAACGCTGATCATGAGGCTGTACCGGGGAATGGACAGAAATAAAGTGCAGTTCGATTTTTTGGAATACGGCGAGGGGCGGGCTTATTATGACGATGAAATCGAACAGATGGGGGGGAAAATTCATCGGGTCGTTTCCAAAAAGCAAACGCCGGTGCGCAGCATCCTTGAAACGGCGAAAATTATGAAACAATACCCGATCATTCATGCCCATATTTCCTCCGCCAACGAATATTTTAATATATTTCTGGCTGAATTGTGCGGTGTAAAGGTTAGAATTGCACACAGTCACAGCACTTCCGGCCTGAATAATCATCTGAATACAATTTGCAGATTCTTTTTGTCAGGAACACCCACCGACTATTTCGCCTGCTCCAGCGCCGCCGCCAAATGGCTTTTCCCAGGCAAAATTATTAAAAACCGGGAATACGCCGTTTTTCAGAATGCGATCGATATTCTGAATTTTACATACAATCCCACGGTTCGGAAAGAAGTGCGAAATAAACTGGGCCTTTCTCATGAATTTGCAGTGGGGAACGTAGGAAGGTTTTGCCGTGTAAAAAATCATGGCTTTTTAATTGATATTTTTGAAAAAATCCACCGGATACAGCCGAATTCCGTTTTGTTATTGGTTGGGGATGGTCCGCTGAAAAAAGATATTGAGGAAAAAGTGAACCGATTGGGTTTGTCGGAAAACGTAAGGTTTCTTGGCCTGCGCTCCGACGTGCCGGACCTCATGCAGGCGATGGACGCTTTCGTCTTTCCTTCGCTGTTTGAAGGATTGCCGATTGCGCTTGTGGAAGCGCAGACCGCCGGCCTGCGGTGCTTTGTTTCGGACGCTGTTCCGAGAGAAGTGAAAATTACGGATTCGGTTCAGTTTATACCGCTGGGAAATCCGGCGGGGGATTGGGCGGAGAAAATATGCGGCGATGGTTTGTCTTATGAACGGCAGGACAGCAGCGCGCAAATTCGGGCGGGCGGTTATGAAATCAGCGCGGCTGCCCGGAAATTGCAGGATTTTTATCTGCGGCATGAAAAAATGTTAAGAGGGAAGGGAAACGAATGTGTAGTCTAATCGATGATAAAGAACTAAAAAAAATCGAACTGGATATTTTAATCCGGTTCGCATCGTTTTGCGAAAGCCAAGGCCTTCGTTATTATTTAGCTTCAGGAACGCTGCTCGGCGCGGTCAGGCACGGCGGGTTTATTCCGTGGGACGACGATATCGACGTGATTATGCCGCGCCCGGACTACGAAAAGTTTCTCACACTGGCAAAAAACGGATTTGATCCGGATATCGACATTTTGAACAATCATAATGCGTCGGACTATGTGTTTCCGTTTACGAAAGCAATCAACAATAAAACGGTTCTGATTGAATCCACCATAGGAAAAGAGCACCCAACCGGAGTGTGTATCGACATTTTTCCGTCTGACGGACTGCCGGACGGAAATTTAAAAACAGCCGTTCAATTCTGCAAATTAAAAATGTGGAGAAAACTTCATCAATATTCTTATATTGATGGTTTAGAAAAGCCTAAAAATTATCTGTCCGAATTGTCACGTTTTGTTTTTGTGCCGATCTGCAAAAAAATCGGCCCCGCTTTTTTTATCGAAAAAATCAATCGTGCCGCGCAAAAATATCCTTTCGACAGCGGGACTGACTGCGCGGTCGTCATTTGGGGGTATGGTGAAAAAGAGATCATTCCCAGAACGGAATTTGTTCGGCCGATCAAGGTCAGCTTTGAGGGGCATTTGTTCAATGCTCCCGGAAATTATGATTTGCATTTGACCAATTTATACGGCAGCTATATGGAACCGCCTGCGCCGAACCAGCGAAATACCATCCATGATTTTACCGCCCATTGGAAAGAAACGAAGAATTAGCTCATGGACGGCACGCAATGACAAGTTTTCCTATGGATGGTGTTTTATCCCGTCCCCTGGCGGCACAAATCGGCGAGGTCGAACGGCTCTGTTGCGGAATCCTGAAAAAGCGCGGGCTTGGCGAACCACACGCGCCCGTTGCGGGGCAGCCACGTGTAAAGGTACAGATACGGGTATCCGCCGGAGATGGTGACCGTTCTGAACACCCGGAACCAGTTTCCGGCGCCGGCGGCGGCGAAATCGTCCGGTGTAATCCAGTTCGAGGTGCCGTTGGAACCGCCGATGATCCCCGGGTAGTTCACGCTTCCTCCGGTCGGAGCGGTCGCGCCGCGCAGCGCGCCGAAGTAGCCGCTGCTGCCCGCCAGAGAGGCCGGGTCGTCCGTCATCATATACCAGCAGACCGTATAGGTTTTTCCCTCTGCAACGGGGTACCGCTGCGAGTTGATTCCCCGGTAAGCGTCGGCGGACAGCCCGGACTGGATGTTCCTGACCGAGACGCAGCCGTCCATCGTGACGCCGGGGTCGCGCTCCACACCGGGCGTGCCCAGTGCCCAGCCGGACGTGTCGAAGGCAAAGCAGGGGTTTTCGAACAGGTTGCGCGGATTCAAAAGCAGGTTCCAGCTCCTCAGGGCCGGGGCGGCGGGCAGACCGAAATCCAGGACCGCCGCCGCTGCCGTTCCGGAATTCGCCACGGTCGGGCCGGTGTTTTCCGGCAGCAGCGTGACGGAACCGACGGCGACGGTCGCTGCCGTTCCCGGCGCGCCCTGCGCTTTCACGCCGCTGTCCGCGTAGCTTCCGTCCGGCTGCACGGTCATCCAGTTCCCGCTTTCACCGATGACCGGCGTCTTTACCGCGGCGGCCCCGGCCTGTGCGGCGGCGGCCTGCGCGGCGGTCAGGCTTGCGGAAACGGAGGAGTAGGCCGTGTTGACCCGGTCCTCCCACTGCTGGAACAGGGTGGGGTCCTGGTCGTACACCTCGTCCGCGGCGTCCAGGCTCTGCGGAATGTCAAATTCCATCACATTGCTCTGCCAGACAAGATTTTTTGTGTTGTCGTCGAAGATCTTTTCAAACTGGATCTGCACCTGCAGCGCCCCGGAGACGGAGGTGGACGCGGAGGACACCGTCCAGACCACCCGGACGGTATCGTCTCCCGTTTCGACCCGCGGCAGAATCACGTCCGCTTTTCCGTTGCTGTTCCTTGTCTTGACGGTGCAGACGCACTGCGACAGGTCGGCGTCTCCGCACTGCCGGCCGATGGTGAAACAGACCGTTTCACAATTGGAGTCGCCCCAGAAAGCCAGTGTTTTTTTCACTGTCCCTACCCGGATGAAATGTCCGTTGGCCGTAAATTCCTTCATATTGTCCGCCCTTTCCGTAAGGTCCCGTTTTTATCAAACAGAGCCCGTGTGTTTTTTCATATCTCCCGCAAACGGGGGCGGTTCTTTCCCTGTCAAGGGAAACTCCGCGGAAAACCGCCGTGCTTTACATGACAAATTCAGCCGGGACGGAAGAGGAACGCGGATTCCGGCGCGGGAGGGGGCTTTATGTTGATCGAATCGCACAACAGGTATATAATGAACAGGATTGTTCCGATTTAGCCGAAAATTGCGCAATTTTGTGATTGAGGGTAAAAAGGGGATGGAAAGCCATGGATTTCAGATTTCTGGATGACGAACAGGAAAACAGCCGGGGACGCGGAAAAATGCGGAAACGGATGGTTGCCGCTTTGGTTTTTCTTGCCGCTGCCGCCGCCGTGGCCGGCGCGGTTTATTCGGAGGTTCGGGGGCCGGCTTCTGCACAGGCGGCGTCCGCTTCCGAAAGCCGGAGCAGCTCCGGCGCCGCGGGAACCGCTTCTCAGGGCTCCGCTTCGTCTCGGGCGGCCGGGGAGCAGCCGTCCTCCGACTGGAGGCTGGTGCTGGTCAACGGAAGCCACGAGTTTCCTGAAAATTTTCAGCAGCAGATCACCGATTATTACGGCGTTAAGCTGGACAGCCGTTTGATTCCGTACTACGGGGCAATGAAAAAAGCCGCCGCAAAGGATGGGGTTACGCTTTGGATTTCCTCCGCTTACCGGAGCCGGACGGAACAGAAGGCTTTGTTTGAAAAGGAAGTCCGGGCAAACCGGGCGAAGGGACTTTCCAGCGCGGCGGCGGAGCAGGCGGCGCAGAAGACGGTCGCCCGGCCGGGCTACAGCGAGCACAATACCGGGCTGGCGCTGGATTTGAACGGAGTGAAGCCCGATTTTGACAAAACGGCGGCTTACGCGTGGCTGCAGGAGCACGCGGCGGCCTACGGGTTTATCCTGCGCTTTCCCAAAGGGAAAGAGGCGATTACCCAGGTAAGCTTTGAACCATGGCATTACCGCTTTGTGGGGCCCGAAAACGCGGAGAAGATCAAAGCGAGCGGCATGTGCCTGGAGGAATACCTGCAACAGGCCCGGTAACCGGGCGGAAGATCAGCGGAACCAGAACGATCATTTGGGGGAAAACAATGGAAATCACAGTCAAACAGCTTTTTTCAATCATTCGGAAAAACCTTGTTCTCATTATTCTCAGCGCGGCGGTCTGCTTTCTGGGCGCCTATGGAATCTCCAGATTTGTCATTCCGAAGACCTACCAGTCCACGGTGAAAATGTACGTGTCGACGCCGACCTCGGCGGACGGCTCCGCCGCGGATATCAACGCGCTGAATTACGCGCAGAAGGTGGTCAACACCTATATTGAAATGCTGCAGACCAACAGCTTTTATCAGAAGGTTCTGAACAAGTCCGGCGCAAAAATTCCGCTCGAGGACCTGCAGAAGATGGTGCGGTTCAGCGCGCTGAACGACACGGAGGTCTTTCAGGCGACGGTTTCGTCGCGCGACCCGGAGCAGGCGAAGCTGCTCGCGGACACCGTTGCCGCGCTCGCGCCCGTCACCATCAGCCAGATGAAGGAAAACGCCTCGCTGAAGGTGGTGGACCCGGCCGCCCTGCCGGACCGGCCCAGCTCCCCCAACACGCTGTTGAACAGCCTGATCGGGCTTTTGCTGGGTCTGGCGGGTTCCCTGATCTTCGCGGTTGCCCGCGATACCCTGGACATCCGGATCAAGGGCGAAGACGATATTCTTGAGAAATACAATATTCCGGTGATTGCTTCCATTCCCGCTTTCAACAGCCTCTTTGCAAAGCAGTCGTCGAATCACGCAAAACGGGGGTCAAGATGAAAAAGCAGCATTTAAAGAGGACCACGGTGCTCAATTCCCAGATGGATCCCGACATGAAATTCAAAGTGACCGAGTCGTATAAGGTCGCGAGAACCAATCTTTCCTTTTCCGTGGTGAAAAAAGGGTGCAAAAAGATCGTGTTCACCAGCTCGCTCACCGGCGAGGGGAAAAGCACGACTTCCGTCAACGTGGCCATCTCCCTTTCGCAGCAGGTCAACGTAAAGGTGCTTCTGATCGACGCCGACCTGCGCAAGCCCAAGGTGAACCGGTTTTTCAACCTGAAAAGCACGCCGGGCCTCACCAATTATCTGGGCGGGATGAACACGCTGGAGGATGTGGTCCAGCCGACCGAAAGCCCCAATCTTTCCGTCATCTGCAGCGGCACGATCGTCCCCAACCCCTCTGAACTGCTGTCCAGCGAGCAGATGGCCGCGCTGCTGGCGCGGGCGGAAAAGGACTACGACTATATCATCATCGACACGCCTCCCATCAATATCGTCATCGACGCGCTCCCGCTTATCAAGCTGTGCGACGGCGTCGTGATCGTGGTGAAGGAAAACTCCTCGACCCACCCGGAGCTGCGCAAAACGGTCGAAACGCTGGAAAGGGCTGGGGCGAAAATCCTCGGCATCATCCTCAACGGGGCGCGCATGGAGGCCAAGGAC
This sequence comes from Clostridiales bacterium, assembly GCA_012517675.1. Classification (GTDB taxonomy): domain Bacteria; phylum Bacillota; class Clostridia; order Oscillospirales; family Acutalibacteraceae; genus Caproiciproducens. The sequence goes on from JAAYUL010000152.1 coordinate 13,179, forward strand.
AACTATAAATACCGGTATGAGCGCTATGAATGAGGACATGAGGTACGTGGATTTCCACACGCATATCCTGCCGGAAATGGACGACGGGGCCAAAGACCTGAGCGAATCGCTGGAAATGCTGCGCCTCCTGCGGGAGCAGGGGGTCGGCGCCGTCTGCCTGACACCGCATTTTTATCCGTACCGGGAGGGGCCGGAAGATTTTCTGGAACGAAGGCAAAGGTCGTTTTCCCTGCTTCTGCCCCGGGCGCGGGAACTCGGCGTCCGGCTTGTCCCGGCGAGCGAGACCTTTTTTACGGACACGGTGCTGAACCTTCCGGACCTTTCCGCGCTCTGCATGCGGGACGCGCAGGGCCGGCGGTACCTGCTGACCGAGCTTCCGTTTTCCTCCAGCTTTTCCGCCCGCACGCTCGACCGCATTTCCCGCCTGATGGGCGTCCACGGCGTGGTCCCGGTTCTCGCGCATATCGAGCGGTACCCGAAGCTTTTCAGCGACGCGGGGAAGATCGACGAGCTGATCGAAATGGGGTGCCTGATGCAGATGAACCTGGAAGCGCTGGACGGCGGATTTTTCCAGAAGCGAAAAGCGCTCCGGTATATCCGGGACAACATGATCCACGTGGTGGGAACGGACAGCCACAATACACGCACAAGGCCGCCCGCCTATCTGCCGGGGATCACGGCCGTTGAAAGGGCGCTGGGGAAGGAAGCGGCGGCGCAGCTTTCCGCCAACGCGCGTCAAATCATTTCCGGCAGCCTGGCTGACGGAGCCTGAAGGGATGGTAAATGATGAAAACTGCCAAACGTCCGAAAATGAGCGGAAAAAAGAAAGCCGCGGTCGCGGCCGGCGCGGTCGCGGGAGTGCTGCTGATTGCGGTGCTGTGCGGCTGGCTGCTGATGAACGGCTACCTTGACAAGATCAAATATGCCTCCGGCAACAGCGGCATGGTTTCCTCCATTGCGCCCGACACCGACGCTTCCGCCGCGTCGGATTCCCCGCAGTCGGATATCGACGCGCTGAACAAAAAGGCGGAGGCAAACCTGAAGAACAGCAGCACGCCGCTGATGTACGACGAGGATGTTTTCAACGTGCTGCTGATCGGCAGCGACAGCCGGACCGCGGGCGGGCGGGGCCGCTCCGACTCCATGATCCTGATTTCCATCAACCGGAAAACGTCGAAGATCGTGGTGACCTCGCTGCTCCGCGACATCTATCTTCAGATCCCCGGCATTTCAGAGGGGAACCGCCTGAACGCGGCGAACGCCTACGGCGGGCCGAGCCTTCTGCTGAGCACCATCCAGCAGAACTTCAAAATCAAGGTGGACAAATACATCGCGGTGGATTTCTTTTCCTTTATGGACCTGATCGACAAGGTCGGCGGTGTGACCGTCAATGTTTCGGCGGCGGAAATGAAGGTTGCCAATGATTATATCACGGAGCTCAACGGCCTCAAGGGCCTTGACAAAAACGACGGCAAGCTGACCAAAGCGGGGGAGCAGAACCTCACCGGAAAGCAGGCGCTCGGGTACGCGCGCATCCGCTATGTGGGCAACGGGGATTTCGGCAGGACCGACCGCCAGAGGATTATTCTGGAGCAGGTGTTTTCCAAAATCAAGAGCCGGAACCTGTTCCAGCTCAACGACCTGCTGAACACCTTCCTGCCCGAGGTCACCACCAACCTGACGAAAGGGGAGCTTTCCTCCATGGTTCTGTCTTTGCCGACTTACGCCGGGTACGGGGTGGATTCCTGGCATCTTCCGGCGGAGGGCACCTTTTCCTACCTCACGGTGCGCAAAATGTCCGTTCTTGGCATCGACTTTGACAAAAATATTGCGGAGCTGAAAAAGAAAATTTACGGCTGAATCCGCGGGCCGGTACGGCGGGCGGAAAACAGGGGAACGCAGGCGGATTTCCGCCTGCGTTCCGTTTACCGGCGGGAATCCGCCGCTTTTTTTTGTTTTGCCTTATGTAAATCAAACAGGAGCATCGCGGCCAGGCAAAGCGCCGTGGCCAGCAGGCCGCCGGAAAAATCCAGAAGGACGTCCCTCACGTCCCCGTTTCGGGCGGGGATCAGGGTCTGGAGGAATTCGTCCAGCACCGGAACCGAAAGCAAAATGAAAAGCTCCGTGAAAATCAGCCGGAACGGCTTTGCGTCGTACATGCGCACCGTGGCGGTCAGCAAAACGCCCAGGGCGAAATACTCGGTGAAGTGCGCCAGCTTCCGGATGAAATACTCCGTAACGGGGCCGAGCCCGAAGGCCGAAAGGAAGCGGTTGATCGTCTGCATGACGGCCCGGCTTTTTTCGCTGGATTCGGGCCCCGGAAACAGGGAGTTGCTGAAAATAAAGATGATAAACCCCAAAGTCAGGAAGGTAAAAAAGATTTTTAAAAAATATTGTCTTTTCATGGCGACGCCCGCTTTTCTGTGTTTTTGGCGCGTGGTTTTTTAAGCATTACTGCTATTCTATCACACTTTACCTTCAATTTGCAAATAATTATTAATAGCGGCCCGCCTCGCACGGCGGGCCGCTCTGCTTTTTCCGGCGGAGCGGTCACATGCTGCCGAAGCCGGAATCGGAAATATTTTTCAGCGCTTCCCCGGCCGTGCGCTGCTGGGAAGGCTCCGTGGAAATATCGCCCAGGGAAACGATCCCGACCAGGCGGTTGTTTTCCACAATGGGAAGGCGGCGGATCTGTTTTTCACTCATGATTCCGGCGGCTTCGTTTACGTCCATCTCGGGGTCGCCGACCACGGGGTTGGAAGACATGACGTCGCTCACTTTATTGGAAACGGCGCTTTGTCCCCGCGCCGTTGCGCGCAGGGTAATGTCGCGGTCGGTGACAATGCCGACGACCTGGCTGTTGTTGCAGACCGGTACGGAACCCACGTTGTATTCCTTCATCAGCCGGGCGGCGTTTTCAACGGAATCTTCGGAGCGGATGCTGGCGAGATCTTTTGACATGATTTCTTTTACTTTCATACTTTTCACCTCCGAATTAGTTTTTCCGTCAAATTTATTTTTATTACATATTTTGCGTATTGTTTGTTTCAGTTTGTCGTTTTAAACGAAAGTGGAAGTCCTATTTTGCGTTATTGTGTCGCAAAGGAAACATCGTCCAGATCAAGGGACTGGGAATCCTGCGTTGTCACCGAAAAGCTGAGCCTTGCCAAGGTCACGCCGACGGGCGCCGCGTCGGTCAGAACCCTGTAATAGGCGAATTCCCGGTTGTCCGTCGGGATATCCATCATGCGCACCACAATGGAGGCGCCGGGTACGGTTCCGCCCGGGGTCAGGAAAGTGACGGCGGCGGTCAGGCCGACCTGTGCACCCTGGCCGCGCGCAAAGAATGAAAACTCGTAATAGCAGCCGGGGCTGATCAGGGGGATATCCTGCGTCAGAATGCCGTCGCCCCCGATGTTGACCGCGGAAGAGCCGCTGTGCACGCGCCCCTGTGCGGTTTCCTGCGAGATTTCCGCCGGAGTGGTGGAGTTCCAGCCTGTCGGAACGTTGGCGGAGAAAACCTCCATGCCGCCGTTCACAACCTTTTCGCCTGTGCCGGGGCATGCCTGCGGCCCCGTCGCGCCGGTAAATCCGGTCGGC
>JAAYUL010000014.1 GCA_012517675.1 Clostridiales bacterium
AAGAAAAAGACGGATTACAACGAATACGGCGGCGCGCCGCTGATGGGCTGCGCAAAACCTGTGTTCAAGGCGCACGGCAGCGCAAAGGCAAAGACCTTTTACAACGCGCTGCGGCTGACGAAATCCTATGTTTCGGGCAACGTGGTGGAGGAAATCGCACGGTCGGTGGCGGCATACAAGGCTTCCGCGAACATCCCGGAATAAGAAGGCGGGACGGACCGGCGTTTTCAAATAAGCAGGGTACAACCGGATGGAGTGTGAACTGAATGACAGAACTGGAAGAAAAAATCGGACATCGCTTTAATAATCAGGACTACCTGCAAACAGCCCTGACCCACTCATCCTATGCCAACGAAACAAAATGCCGCGGCGGCAGCAATGAGCGGCTTGAATTTCTGGGGGACTCCGTTCTGGGGTTTGTGGTTGCCGATTATCTCTATAAAAATTTCCCCAACCTGCCCGAAGGGGAGCTTACCAAAAAGCGCGCGTCGCTCGTGTGCGAAAAAGCCTGCTGCGGCTTTTCCAAACAGCTTGATCTTGGAAAATTCCTTCTTTTGAGCCATGGGGAGCAGAATTCCGGCGGCCGCACTCGCTCCTCCATTTTAGCGGACGCGTTTGAATCGGTCACGGCGGCCGTTTATCTGGACGGAGGTATGGAGGAAGCCCGCAGCTTTATCCTGCGCTTTGTCCTGCCGCTGATGAAAGAAGCCAAACCCAAGGCCTTTAAGGATTATAAAACGGCGCTTCAGGAAATCATTCAGAAGAATCCGGAAGAAATGCTGGAATACGTGCTGACCGGAGAAAGCGGTCCCGACCACGACAAGCACTTTACGGTCGAGGTCCACCTGAACAGCAACGTCATCGGCAAAGGCGGCGGCCGCAGCAAAAAGGAAGCGGAGCAGCAGGCCGCGCGCGAAGCCATGGAGCTGATGGGGTATTGAAGCACGCGAACGTGGCGCTGTTTGTCCCGCACAACGGCTGCCCTCATCAGTGCAGCTTCTGCAACCAGCGCAGCATTACGGGGCACACGGCGCAGCCCGTGCCGCAGGATGTGCTGCGGGCGGTTCGGGTAGCCAAGGCTTCCCTTGGGGAACGGACGAAACATGCGGAGATTGCTTTTTTCGGCGGCAGCTTCACCGCGCTTGACCGGGGCTATATGGTCTCTTTGCTGGAAGCCGCTTTTCCCTTTGTAAAGGACGGCACATTTTCCGGCATCCGCATTTCCACTCGGCCCGACGCGATCGACGAAGAGGTTCTCCTCCTGCTTCGCCGGTACGGCGTGACCGTGATCGAGCTCGGCGCGCAGAGTATGGACGACCGGGTGCTTGCGATGAATGAACGCGGGCACACGGCGGAACAGGTTGGAAAGGCGTCGAGCCTTATAAAGCAATATAACTTTACACTTGGCCTCCAGATGATGACGGGCCTTTACGGCGACACGGCGGAAGGGGCGGTTCGGACCGCCCGGAAGATTGCAAACCTCCGCCCGGAAAACGTGCGGATTTATCCCACGCTGATTTTGCGCGGAACCGAGCTTGGCCGGAAATACACGGCCGGTGAGTTTCAAACGCTTTCCCTGGAGGAAACCGTTTCGCTCTGCGCTTCTCTGCTGGATTTTTTTGAATCGCGGCATATCAATGTCATCCGCCTGGGGCTTCACGGCTCGCCCGAGCTGGAACAGAATTTGCTTTCGGGGCCGTGGCACCCGGCTTTCCGCCAGCTGTGTGAAAGCCGCAGAATGCTGGAACGGATGAAAGCCCGCCTGCAAGGCGGTCATGTACCGCACGGGGACGCTGCGGTTTTGGTTAACCCCAAAAATATTTCCACGGCAATCGGCCAGAAAAAAGAAAATATACGGCTGCTGGAGCAGATCGGCTATCGGGTCAGAATACTGCCGGACGCCTCTGTTCCGGAGGGCGGCTTTACAATATACGGTTTGAAGGAGTGAGACGGTGCGGTTAAAATCATTGGAAATCCAGGGTTTTAAAACGTTTCCCGACAAAACAACTCTTACTTTTGACGACGGGATCACCGCGGTGGTCTGCCCGAACGGAAGCGGAAAGAGCAATATCAGCGACGCGGTCCGCTGGGTGTTGGGGGAGCAGTCTGTCAAAACGCTGCGCTGCACCAAAATGGAGGACGTGATCTTCAACGGGACGCCGACCAGAAAAGCAAAAGGCTTTGCGGAGGTCACGCTGAACATCGACAATTCCGACCGGAGCCTCCCGTTTGAAAACGATATGGTTTCCATCACCCGCCGGTACTACCGTTCGGGTGACAGCGAATACCTCATCAATAAGGCGTCCGTCCGGCTGAAGGACATCAACGAGCTTTTTATGGACACCGGCCTTGGCCGCGACGGCTACTCCATCATCGGGCAGGGCAAAATCGACAGTATCGTCGCCGCCCGCTCCGAGGACCGAAGGGAGATTTTTGAGGAAGCCGCGGGCATTTCCCGCTTCCGCTACCGGAAAGAGGAATCGGAGCGCCGGCTCCGTCAGGCGGAGGAAAACCTGCTCCGCCTCCGCGACATCCTTTCCGAACTCGAAGACCGTGTAGGCCCGCTGAAGGAGCAGGCGGAAAAAGCGGAGCGCTACCTGGAATATGCCGGGGAAAAACGCACGCTGGAAATCGGGCTGTGGCTCAATACCCTTGACCGGTCCGGACAAACCCTGAGGGAACACGACGATAAGATTTTGATCGCAGCAAACCAGCACGAGGCGGTCGAAGAGCAGCTGCGCGACATCGACGCGCGGATCGAGCAGAATTTCAGCAGCGCGAACGCCTGCGCCGCGCAGGCGGACGAAATCCGGCGGCAGGCCGCCCTGCTGGAAGAAAGCGCGGGGAAAAAAGAAGGCGAAGCCTCCGTATTTCAAAACGATATTCTGCATAATACGGAAACTGTCGCGCGAATCCGGCGGGAAATTGAACAGAGCAGCCTTTCGGAACAGGACATGGACCGGGAGATCGCGGAAAAGAACGCGAAGATTGAAGAGAAGCAATCGTACATAGAGAAAAAGAACGGGGAAGCGTCCGCGTGCGCCGCCCGCATGGAACAGCTCCGGCGGGGCATGAGCGAGACGGACGCGCGGATCGACGGACTCAACCGGAAGATTTCGGAGCTTGGAACGGAAGCGACGCGGGAAAAGATGACCGAAATGACGTCGTCGTCTTCCGTCGCCGAAATCGACCTTCGCCTTGCCGCCGTGGAGGAAAACATCGGCGCCAAGCAAAAGCAGGTTCTCGACCTGCAAAAGGCCGCGGCGGATTACGCCGCGATGGCGGCGGACGCCGAAGACCGCGTGCAGGCGCTGACAAATGCGGTGCGCGGGTACGAAATGCGGCTTGGAGCGCGCAGGCAGCGCGTGGAAGCCGCAAAACAGCAGAGCGACAAGCTGAATCTGGACGCGCGGGAGCAGGCGCGCCGCGCCCGTTTGCTGGAAGAGCTGGAACGCAACCTGGAAGGTTTTTCCCAGAGCGTAAAAACCGTGATGAAGGAATCCGGAAGAGGAATGCTCGGCGGAATCCACGGCCCGGTTTCCCGGCTGATTCATGTTCCCGCCCGCTATTCCGTGGCGGTGGAAACGGCGCTGGGCGCTTCCATGCAGAATATCGTCGTCGGCGACGAAACGGACGCCAAGCGCGCGATCGCGCTGTTGAAGCAGCGCAATTCGGGCCGGGCGACCTTTCTCCCGCTTTCCACCATACGGGGCGGTGTTCTGCAGGAGCCGGGGCTGGAGGACTGCCCCGGCTTTCTCGGCATTGCCGGCCGCCTCTGCACCTGCGACGAAACCTACACCGGCATCCTGCATTCCCTGCTGGGGCGCATCGCCGTGGCGGAGGATCTCGACAGCGCCGTTGCCATTGCGAGAAAATATCATTACCGGTTCCGTATCGTCACGCTCGACGGCCAGGTGGTCAACGCCGGCGGATCGCTGACAGGCGGTTCTCTCGCGAAAAACTCGGGTCTGCTCAGCCGCGCGGCCGAAATTGAAAAGCTGAAAGCGGAAGCGGAGGACCTGCGCAAAAAAGCGGAGCAGGCGGACGCGGCGCTCAGGGCGGCGGCGGAGGAAGCTTCCGCCGCCGAGGCGTCGCTGACCGCTTCGAAGGGCGAGCTTGCCACGGCGCAGGAAGAGCGCTTTAAAATCGAGACCGAACAGAAACGCACCGCGGCGGATCTGGAAACCGTGCAAAGGGACGCGCGGTCGCTTGCCGCGGAAAAACAGGCCGCCGCCGACCGGCTGGGCAGCCTGAAACAGGCCTGCGCCCAGGCGAAGGAAAGAGCCCGCAGCCTGTCGGAGCAGATTATTTCGCTTCAGGCTCAGCTCAATACCTTTTCGGGCGACCGCGGGGAGCAGAGCAAAAAGAGCGCGGCCCTGACGGAAACCATGCAGGAAATCCGCATCGAATGCCTGACCGCGCAGAAGGATATGGAATCCCTGCGCGCTTCCATATCGGATATTGAGCGCCGGAAGCTCGACCACGCCGGCAGGACGGAGGCCCTGCTGGCCGAAATCCGATCGATCGAGCAAAGCAGCGGGGAGCTGGACCGGAAGGTGCGGCAGCTTCGGGAGGAAGCGCAAAAGCTTCGGGAAACCGCCGGACAGTCGGCGGAAAAGATTGAAGCATGCAACGCGAAACGGATGGATCTGGAGCGCCTGTCCACCGAGCTGCGCGCGAAAGAACGCGAAAAATCGGCGGAAAAGGAGACCATCGGCCATGACCTGGCGCGTCTGGAAGAGCGAAAGGCCAATTTGCAGAAGGAATACGATGAAATTATCAGCCGCCTGTGGGAAGAATATGAGTTGACCCGCAGGGAGGCCGAGGAAATCGGAACAAAAATCGAAAACCCGGACAAAGCGCAAAAGCGGCTCAACGAGCTGAAAGGAAAAATCAAAAATCTCGGCACGGTCAACGTGGCCGCGGTGGAGGAATACAAGGAAGTATCGGCGCGTTATGAATTTTTGAGCGCGCAGATCGCGGACGTGGAAAGCAGCCGCGACGAGCTGAACCGGCTCATCGGCAGCCTGACGAAGCAGATGAAGGAGCTGTTCCTCACCCGTTTTCAGCAGATCGACGAGTATTTTCAGCAGACCTTCCGCGAGCTGTTCGGCGGGGGAACCGCGCGGCTCGCGCTGAGCGCGCCGGACGACGTTCTGAATTCCGGAATCGAAATCGCCGTTCAGCCGCCCGGAAAAATCGTGGCGCATCTGGAATCCCTTTCCGGCGGTGAAAAGGCGCTGGTTGCCATTGCCCTGTATTTTTCCATTATGAAGGTGAACCCGCCGCCGTTCTGTGTTCTGGATGAGATTGAAGCCGCTCTGGACGACGTGAATGTCGGCCGCTTTGCGTCATACCTGCGCCGCATGAACCAAAAGACGCAGTTTATTGTGATTACGCACCGCCGCGGCAGCATGGAAGAGGCGGACGTTCTGTACGGCGTCACTATGCAGGACGAGGGCGTTTCCAAGCTGCTGGAGCTCCGCATTACGGAGCTGGAAACGGCGCTTGGAATGAAGGAACAATCCTGAGGAACCGCGGATGGATTCCGGCGACCCTCTGAATCAGAGCGTCGTCAATTCAATCGGCGCTTCCCGAAAGCTGAAAGGAGCGCGGCAAAATGGGCTTTTTTGATAAAATCAAGGAAGGCTTGAAAAAAACAAGGGAGAGCATGAGCAAATCGGTGGAATCCATGCTCCATTCCTTTACCAAAATCGACGAATCCCTGTTTGAAGAGCTGGAAGAGCTGCTTGTCATGGGGGATGTCGGCGTGCACACCGCGGGCAGAATCTGCGACGAGCTCCGCAGGAAAGTAAAGGAACAGGGCGTGACCGACCCGGAAAAAATCATGCAGATGCTCCGTGAGATCGTGGCGGACATGCTGCGCGGCGGAGAGGAGCTCCACCTTGGAACAAAACCGTCCATGGTGCTCGTCATCGGGGTGAACGGCGTCGGAAAAACCACCACCATCGGGAAAATCGCGTCCCGGCTCCGGGACGAGGGAAAAAAGGTCGTTCTGGGCGCGGCGGATACCTTCCGCGCGGCCGCCATTGAGCAGCTTGAGGTTTGGGCACAGCGCTCCGGGGCGGAGCTGGTCAAGCAGTCGCAGGGCAGCGACCCCGCCGCCGTTGTGTTCGACGCCATTTCCGCGGCGAAGGCAAGGAACGCGGACGTGGTCATCTGCGACACGGCGGGCCGCCTTCACAACAAAAAGCACCTGATGGACGAGCTTTCCAAAATCAGCCGGGTAATCGACCGGGAGCTGCCGGGGGCGGACCGGGAGGTCCTTTTGGTGCTCGACGCGACCACAGGGCAGAACGCGGTGAACCAGGCGCGGGAATTCAAAAATGCGGCCGGCATCACCGGGATCGTCCTGACCAAGCTGGACGGGACCGCTCGCGGCGGCGTGGTGCTTGCCATCCGGGAAGAGCTTGACCTTCCGGTCAAATTCATCGGCGTGGGGGAGCAGGTGGACGATCTCCAGCCCTTTGACGCCGACCAGTTTGCGGAAGCACTATTTTCATAATAAAACAGAGGAAAATGATGACGACATTTGTAATCGCAACCCATAATCGGAATAAAGTAAAAGAATTCGGGCGAATCCTTGCCCCGCTGAACATCGAGGGAAAAACCATGCCGCTCGGCGAAGTGGAGGAGACGGGGACGACCTTTGCGGAAAACGCTTTTTTGAAGGCGGACGCCGCCTGCAGGCAGACGGGAATGCCCGCCGTCGCAGACGATTCCGGCCTGATGGTCGAAGCGCTGAACGGCGCGCCGGGCGTTTATTCCGCCCGCTACGCCGGGGAAAACGCCACCGACGCGGACCGGATCAAAAAGCTGCTTTCCAACCTGAAGGACGTGCCGGAAGAAAAGCGCGCCGCCAAATTCGTGTGCGCGATCTGCTGTGTGTTTCCGGACGGAAAACGGATCGAGGCGCAGGGCGAATGTCACGGCACCATCGCGTTTGCTCCGCGCGGGAACGGCGGCTTCGGCTACGACCCGGTTTTTCTGTTGGACGGAAAAACGTTCGGGGAGCTGGACCCGCGGGAAAAAGACCGCGTCAGCCACCGCGGCCGCGCGCTCGCGCTGTTTGCGGAAAAGCTTCACAAAGAAAAGGAGAATGACCATGCTGACAAGTAAACAGCGCGCATATCTTCGCTCCCTTGCGAACGATATGGACACCATCCTGATGGTGGGCAAGGGCGGAATCGGCGACGATGTGATCAAACAGGCGGACGACGCCCTCGCGGCGCGTGAAATCATAAAGGCCAAGGTGCTTGAAACCGCCCCGCTTTCCGTAAGGGAAACCGCGGAGCAGGTGGCCTTGCGCACTTCTTCCGAGGTGGTGCAGGTAATCGGCTCCAAGTTCGTCCTGTACCGGAAAAACCCGAAGGAACCGAAAATTACTCTTCCCAAAGAGCCGAAAAAGTAATATGATAGATGTTAAATAAAAGGACAGGGCAATGAGGAAAACAGGGGTTTACGGCGGCACGTTCAATCCGATCCACAACGGGCATATCCATCTGGCAAAGCAGTTTGCGCAGCAGCTCGGCCTTGACCGCGTGCTGCTGATCCCGGCCTTTGTCCCGCCGCACAAATTCGCGCCGGACCTGGCGCCCGCCGAGCACCGGCTCGCCATGTGCAGGCTCGCGTCGCCGGGCACCCTGCTGGAGGTCAGCGACATGGAAATCCGCCGCAAAGGGGCCAGCTACACCTGCGAAACGCTGCGGGAGCTGAAAAAGCGGAACCCGGAGGACGAGCTTTATCTTCTGATGGGCGAGGATATGTTCCTTACCGTGCAGGACTGGTGCCACCCGGAGGTGCTCTATTCCCTTTCCGTGCTCTGTGCCGCGCCGCGCAGCGGCGACGGAACGGCCCGCATTCTGGAACAGGTGAACAGGCTGGAGCGGGCCGGCGCGAAAACCGCCGTCTGCAATATTCAATATCTTCCCGTCTCCTCCACCATGGTGCGCGGCGCCGTGAAAAAAGGGGAGAGCATCGCGGGGATGGTTCCGGCGGCTGTTGCGGAATATATCCGGGAAAATCAATTGTATTTGGGGTGTGGAAAATGAAAACCGTGGAAGAATATAAAAAAATCATCCGTCCTTTTTTGGGGGACAAACGATATGAGCATTCCGTCTGCGTGTGCAAATCGGCCGGCGCGCTTGCCAAAAAATACGGCGCGGACGTTCATAAGGCCGAAATAGCGGGAATTCTGCACGACATTATGAAGGATGTGCCGCCGGAGGAGCAGCTGAAAATGATGACGCGGTACGACATCGTTTTAAGCGATGTGGAGCGAAGCGCGCAGAAGCTTTGGCACGCCATGCTCGGCGCGGCGTATCTGGAAAACGAGCTTCAGATTACCGACCGCGACATTTTAAACGCGGTGCGCTACCACACCACCGCGCGGGAGAACATGACGCTGCTGGAAAAAGTGCTGTTCATCGCGGATTTTATTTCCGACGACCGCGACTATCCCGGCGTGGAAAAAATGCGCCGCGCCGCGCAGATCAGCCTGGAGGAAGCGATGGTGGAGGGAATCACGTTCAATATTCTCGACCTCGCGGGATGCTATCGGCCCATCCATCCGGATACGATATCGGCATATAACCAGATTATTCTGAAATATAAACAAAATTAAAAGGAAAGGTTGGATAGAATGACGTCGCTTGAATTGGCCAAAGAGGCAGCAAAATTTTTGGAGAATAAAAAAGCGCTGGATTTGAAGCTGATCGGCATTCAGGATATTTCCGTCATCGCGGATTATTTTATTCTGGCAACAGGCACCAGCAACACCCATGTAAAGGCTCTTGCGGACGAAGTGGAGTTCCAGCTCAAACAGCAGGGCGTCGCGCCCGGCCACGTGGAGGGATACCGTTCCAATTCATGGGTCCTTCTCGATTACGGCAGCGTAATCGTTCACATTTTTACGGCGGAGGCGCGCCAGTTTTACGATCTTGACCGGCTTTGGCAGGACGGCGAAATCCTCCCCCTGCCGCAGGCGGAATGAGCAGGGCCGCCGAAAACGGGCCGGTGCGGGTTTTCGCCGTCCGGCTGCTTTTCGGCGCTCATTCATAGAATGCTAAGGAATAAAAAAACAGCAGCGAAACTGAAATAGGAGCGAAGGAAAAATGAAGTACGATCACAAGCAAATGGAGAAAAAATGGCAGGACAAATGGGAAGAAACCGGAGTTTTTCATGCTTCCAACACCTCCGAAAAGCCGAAGTATTACGCTCTCATCGAGTTCCCTTATCCGTCGGGGCAGGGGCTTCATGTGGGGCATCCGCGCTCCTATACCGCCCTTGACATTGTCGCGCGCAAGCGCCGCCTGCAGGGCTACAACGTGCTGTACCCCATCGGCTGGGACGCGTTCGGCCTGCCGACGGAAAACTTTGCGATCAAAAACCACGTGCATCCCGCGGAAGTGACGAAAAAGAATATCGCCCGCTTCAAGCAGCAGCTGCAATCCCTCGGCATCTCCTTTGACTGGTCGCGCGAAATCAACACCACGGACCCGGAATATTACAAATGGACCCAGTGGATTTTTCTTCAGCTGTTCAAGCACGGCCTTGCGTATAAAAAGGAAATGGCGGTCAACTGGTGCACCTCCTGCAAATGTGTGCTGGCCAACGAAGAAGTGGTCAACGGCGTCTGCGAGCGCTGCGGGCACGAAGTGGTCCGCAAGGTGAAATCGCAGTGGATGCTGAAAATCACCGAATACGCGCAGCGCCTGATCGACGACCTTGACCTTGTGGATTATCCCGACCGCGTGAAAGCGCAGCAGATCAACTGGATCGGCCGTTCCACCGGCGCGGAAGTCGATTTCAAAACCACGGCGGGCGATACGCTCACCGTCTACACGACCCGGCCGGACACACTTTACGGCGCGACTTACATGGTCGTGTCGCCCGAACACCCGCTGATTGAAAAATGGGCGGACAGCCTCGGCAATCTGGACGAGGTCAGGGCTTATCAGGCGGAGGCCGCCAAAAAATCCGACTTTGAGCGCACCGAGGTTGCCAAGGACAAGACCGGCGTTCGGCTGAACGGCGTCGCGGCGGTCAATCCGGTGAACGGCAGAGAAATTCCGATTTTCATTTCCGACTATGTTCTGGTTTCCTACGGAACGGGCGCGATCATGGCGGTCCCCGCGCACGATACCCGCGACTGGGAATTCGCCCAAAAATTCGGCCTGCCGATCATTGAAGTCGTAAAGGGCGGCGACGTGCAGAAGGAAGCCTTTACCGACTGCGCCACCGGAATCATGGTGAATTCCGGAATACTGGACGGGCTTTCCGTGGAGGAAGCCAAAAAGAAAATCACCGAATATCTCGCGGAAAAGGGGATCGGCCGTCCCAAAGTGAACTTCAAGCTGCGCGACTGGGTATTCTCCCGCCAGCGCTACTGGGGCGAACCCATTCCGATCGTCTATTGTGAAAAATGCGGCTATGTGGCGCTGCCGGAAAGCGAGCTGCCGCTTCGTCTGCCCCAGGTAAAGTCGTATGAGCCGACGGACAACGGCGAATCGCCGCTCGCCCACATGACGGACTGGGTGGAGACCACCTGCCCGCACTGCGGCGGAAAGGCGCGCCGCGAAACGGACACCATGCCGCAGTGGGCCGGTTCCTCCTGGTATTTCCTGCGCTACATGGACCCGCACAACGGGGAAGCGTTTGCGGGGAAGGAAGCCCTGAAGTACTGGGCGCCCGTCGACTGGTACAACGGCGGCATGGAGCACACCACGCTCCACCTGCTTTACAGCCGGTTCTGGTACAAATTCCTTTACGACATCGGCGCGGTGCCCACCAGGGAGCCGTATGCGAAACGGACCAGCCACGGCATGATCCTGGGTGAAAACGGGGAAAAAATGAGCAAGTCCCGCGGCAACGTGGTCAACCCGGATGAAATTGTGGACGAATACGGCGCGGACACCATGCGCCTTTATGAAATGTTTATCGGCGACTTTGAAAAGGCGGCTCCGTGGAGCTCCGCCGGCATCAAGGGCTGCCGCCGGTTTGTGGAGCGCTACTGGAATCTGCAGAATATTGTGAGTACGGAAAAGGGCGTCCGCAAAAATCTCGAGACTTCTTTCCACAAGACGATTAAAAAGGTCGGGGAAGACATCGAGAACCTGAAATACAACACCGCCATTGCCGCGATGATGGCGCTGCTGAACGAAATTTCCGACTCCGGCTCCGTGACGAAAGACGAGCTGAAAATCTTCACCGTTCTGCTCAACCCATTCGCACCGCACGTGACGGAAGAGGTATGGGAGGCGCAGAAGCTGGGCGGCGGGTTGGCCTGCCAGCAGGAATGGCCGGCATACGACGAGGCGAAGTGCAAAGACGCCAGCGTTGAAATCGCGGTTCAGGTCAACGGAAAGGTGCGCGCGCGCCTGAACGTTTCCGCGGACATTGCGAAGGAAGACGCGATTGCCGCCGCGAAGGCGGAAAATAAAATCGCCGGGGAAATCAGCGACAAAAAGATTGTAAAGGAAATATACGTTCCCGGCAAGCTGGTCAATATCGTGGCAAAATAAGCCTCCGGGCAAAATAAGAAAGCTCCCGTCTGTACAAGACGGGAGCTTTCCTCGTAGCAGGGACCCGCCGTTTTCAACCGGCAGGTCCCTGTTTTATGACCGGCAAGATGATTTTGCTCTCTCAAAAAATACAGGTATTTCCGTAGTCTGTTTTTTCGTGGAAGAACGGCATTAACGGGAGGACAGGATAAAATACAGCGCCGCGGCCTGCGCCGCGAAAATCAGCGGCACTCCGATCATAAACTTTTTATGACGCGTTTTGTGCCGGATGCATTTCATGGTGATCCAGAGGGCGGGGGAGCCCCCAAGCGCGGCGGCGAGCAGCAGGGTCCGTTCCCGAATCCGCCTGCGGTGCCGGATGGCGCGCCGCTTGTCGGAGACGGTGAGGATGGCGGCGATGAAATTGATAATAATCAGGTAGCCGAAACAATATATATTAACAGGCATGTCTTCTCCTTGTTAAGAAAGCCGGGCGCCGCAGTTGGGACAGAATCTCGCGTTCGGGTCAACGGCGCTGCGGCAGGCGGGACAGATTTTATAGGAAGGCCCCTGCACGGGGTGCATTTGGGAGGGGTCGGCCTCCGCCGCAGTGTCATGCTCCAGCCGCTGCCCTTCCGGCTTGAAAATTTCATAAACCGCGCCGCAGTTCGGGCAGGTGAGAAAATACCGCTTACCGAAGCGGAAGAGGGGCAGAAAAAAGAAGGTAAACACCTGAAACGTGCAGGTGAGCATTCCCATGGCGGGAGAAACACCGCAGCAGGGAAAAACGCGGCATCTGCGCGAGCCGAGATTTTTGGAACCGCCGGATATACCGATGATAAAAAACATGGGAAAACCTCCTGACCATGAAATGCGGTTACGGCGCGGTTTCTGCTTCGGCGCCTTTCCCGTATCATACCTGATGATTGAGAATGTGTCAAATAAAAGAGTCGGAAGGATGGGTTCTATGGTAATCAAACTGTTTGACAGGCACAGCGTGCTGGTCTGCGCCTGCATATTGGCGGCGGCCGTCGCCGTAATCACGGCGGTCAATTTCAGCCGTTCCGGTGCTTCCGGTTCCGTTCCCGCACAGGGGCGAAATTCCTTTTCCGTTTCCGCGTCGGCGGCGGGCTTAACCCCGGCGTCGGCGTCCGGTTCGGGAGCGTCCGCGCCGGCGGTTTCCGCGGCGAAAGCATCGTCGTCGGAAATGCGGGCGGTGTGGGTGCCTTACATGAGCCTTGACATGAGCAGGGAAAAGGACAAAAGCGAAAAAGCGTTCCAGGCCAAATTCAGCAACATGATCGCGGTGGCGAAAAAATACGGCATGAATACGCTTGTGGTACAGGTCCGGCCGTTCGGCGACGCGCTTTATCCGTCCGCTTATTTTCCGTGGAGCAGCATCGTCGGCGGCACACAGGGCGTGAACCCGGGCTATGACCCGCTGAAAGACATGGTGAGCGCCGCCCACCGGGCTGGAATGAAAATACAGGCGTGGGTCAACCCGCTTCGAATTCAGGTCAACGGGACCCCCTCCATTTTAGCGCAGGGGAATCTTTACAATAAATGGAAAAGCGATTCGGCCAAAAAGGGATATGTTGTCGATACCGCCCAGGGGAAATACTACAACCCGGCCTACGGCGAGGTGCGCCGCCTGATTGCCGACGGGGTCAGGGAAATCGCGAAAAATTATGAGGTGGACGGCATTCAGTTCGACGATTATTTTTACCCGACGCAGGACGCTTCCTTTGACAAAGCCGCCTACGATTCCTATTGCGGCGCGGTGTCAAAAAACGGGAAGCCTCTCGGCCTGCAGGAATGGCGGCAGGCGAACATCAACGCTCTGGTCGCGCTCGTTTACAGCGGAGTCAAGTCGGTCAAAAAAAATCTCCCGTTTGGAATCGCGCCGCAGGGCAACGTGGAAAACGACCTGAAAATGGGAGCGGATGTCGCCGCCTGGTGCAATACCCGCGGCTATGTGGACTTCATCTGCCCGCAGCTTTACGTGAATTTTGACAACCCGGTGCTTCCGTTCGGCACGGCCGCGCAAGCATGGCGGAAGCTGGTGACGAATTCGGACATCAAGCTGTATTTCGGCCTTGCCGTTTACAAAGCCGGCTCCGATGCGGACAGCGGCACATGGAAAAAATCCGGCAGCATTCTGGCGCAGCAGGTGGAGGCGGGAAGAAAAAATTCCTGCGACGGTTTCATGTTTTATTCGTGGGATTCCTTTAACAGCAGTCAGGCAAAGGAGGAGATTCAAAATGTCATGAAGGTTTTAAAATAGCCGCTGCGAAAACCGGGGCTCCGGCGTTACTCCGCGAGGGAACCGATGCAGAAGTCGCCGCAGACTTCCCGAATGCGCACGGGAAGGATCTGTCCGCTCAGGTTCGCGCCGCCGGCCGCGCGGACCGGGGTGTAGTTTTCCGTATACCCTTCAAAAACGCCCTTTTCCATCTCGCGCTCAAACAGGACCGGTTCGATCCGCCCGACCTGCCGTTCAAAAAAAGCCCGTTTTGTCCGCAGCGTGGTTTCGATCATTTCATGGCTCCTCTGCTCCTTGACGGGCGCAGGAACCTGGCCGGGAGCATCGTTCGCCCTGGTGCCGGGCCGGCGGGAGTAGGCGAAAACATGCGCCTTGGCGAATCCGATCTCCTCCGCGAACCGGCGCGATTCCTCAAACTCCCGCCCGGTTTCGCCGGGGAATCCGACCATGATGTCGGTCGTAATGGCTGCGTTCTCAAAAGCGGCGCGCAGGTTTTCCACAATGGCGCGGTACTCCTGAGCGGTGTAGTGGCGGTTCATGCGCTTCAACGTTTCGTCGCAGCCGCTTTGCAGGGAAAGGTGAAACTGCGGGCAGAGCTTTTTCTGCCTCTGAAGCCGGGCAATCACATCCTCGCTCAGCTTTTCCGGTTCCAGCGAACCGAGCCGCACGCGCAGGATTTTTTCCGGCTCACAGGCGGCCTCCACAGCGTCGCAGAGGGTCAGGCCAAGCTCCTGCCCGTAGGCCGGAAGGTTGATGCCCGTAAGCACAATTTCCCGGTATCCGTTTTCCGCCAGCTCCGCCAGCTCCTCCTTTAACTGCTTCATCGGTTTTGAGCGCACTCTTCCGCGCGCGTAAGTAATGATACAGTAGGAGCAGAAGCGGTCGCATCCGTCTTCAATTTTAACGAAGGCGCGGGTCCGCTCAAAAAAGCGGGTCACTTTCATCGGTTCAAATTCCCGTGCCTTTTCGTGCGGCACAATGTCAACAATTCTCTGGTGAGTGGACAGGTAACGCATAATGTCGGGAAGAAGGGAAGCGCGGTTTGAATTGCCCAGCACAATATCGGCTTCGTGCAGCGCTTCCGCCGTTTCCGGGAATGCCTGGGGCATACAGCCGGTCAGCACGATCACCGCGTCCGGGTTGCCGCGTTTTGCGCGGCGGAGCATCTGCCGGACCTTGTGGTCGCTTACAGACGTGACCGTACAGGAATTGATCAGAACCACGTCGCTTTCCTCGTTTGGTTCGCACGCGGTAAAGCCCGCCGAAACAAGCTGGTTCAGCATGGCCTGTGACTCATATTGATTGACTTTGCAGCCGAGCGTGATGACGGAAACTCTCATTTTGGCACCTTTCAATAAAATATGATATTTTTATTATGCAATTGACATAATCTATAGGTAAAATGAACATTGACCGATTCGGAATCCTGCGATATCATTATAGAATACATCGAAATATGGAGGTAACCAAAATGTATTCAACTGCGATTCGGCTTTCCAGTATTGAGGCGGTCAAAAAGTTTGTCACACTGACCAACAGTTACAACTTTCCAATCAACCTTACTACCGATAAATACAAGATTGACGCAAAATCCATTATGGGTGTTTTCAGCCTGGATCTTTCCCAGCCGGTCAATATTGAGGTGGAAAGCAGCGAAAGCGCTTCCGATTTCATCGAACAGCTCAAACAGTTTCAGGATCAGTAAACACTTTGCGGCACCGCGGAAGCCCGGTTTCAACCGGGCTTTTTTCTTTTGTTCAGCCTTCCAGCTTCTGCGCCAGCGCGCCCCAATGTTCCAGCAGGCGCTCGCTTTCCTGTTTCAGAAAATCCAGCTTTTCCGATCTTTCCAGCGCGGCCTGGTAATCGCTGGCGACCTCTGGCTTTAGGAGCTCCCGCTCCAGCTCCGCGATCTCGGTCTCGATACCGTCGATCCGCGCTTCCGTGCGCTGAAGCTCCGCCCGTGCCTTTCGGGCCGCGGCGCCCCGCTCCTTCTGCTGCCGGTATTCGTTGCTTTTCGGCGCTTCCTTTTCGGGAACGGACGGCGTTTTTTCCATCTGCTTTTTTGCGAGGTAGGCATCGTAATTTCCGATAGATTCGGTGACCCCGTTTTCGTTCAGTTCATAGATCCGGTCCGCTGTTTTGTTGATCAGATACCGGTCGTGCGATACGGTCAGGAGCGTTCCCTCGTAGCTTTGCAGCGCGGCTTCCAGCGCCTCGCAGGAACCGATGTCGAGGTGGTTGGTCGGTTCGTCGAGCAGCAGGAAGTTATTGCGGGAAAGCATGAGCCGGAGCAGAAGAATCCGCGCGCGCTCCCCGCCGCTCAGAGCGGAAACGGACTTGAATACGTCGTCGCCCTTGAACAGAAAGACGGCCAGCGCGTTTCGGACCTCGGTCTGCGTCAGCTTTGGGTAAGAATCCCAGATTTCGTCGATCACGGTCTTTTCCGGATGCAGGCCCGCCTGAATCTGGTCGTAGTAGCCCACGTCGATTCCCGCCCCGAAACGGAAATCCCCCGCTGTGGGCTTGTTGATTCCCAGAAGCGTTTTCAGCAGGGAGGTTTTTCCGCAGCCGTTCGGCCCGATGACAAACACCCGTTCCCCGCGGTGGATTTCCATGTTCACATTTTGGAACAGCTGCTTTTCACCGAAGGAGAGCGCCAGATTTTTTACTTCCAGCACGTCGTTTCCGCCGCGCCGGTCGATCCCGAAATCAAAATGGATGCTTTCCGGTTTTTCGTCCGGCTTTTCCAGCGTGCTTTCCAGCCGGCCGATCACCTTCAGCTTGCTTTCGGCCGTTCTGATATTCTTTTCCCGGTTCCACTGCCTTTGCTGAGCGACAACGCCTTCAAGCCGTTTGATTTCGCGCTGGGTGTTGTTGTATTTTCGCTGCGCCGCAAGGTCGCTTTCTTCCTTCAGCGCGAGGTATGTGGAATAATTCCCCTTGTAAACGGTGAGCTTGTGGTTTTCCATTTCAAAGGTGCGGCCGGTGGTGCGGTCGAGAAAATAGCGGTCGTGCGAAATGACGAGATAAGCTCCGCTGAAGGAACGAAGAAAATCCTCGAGCCATTCCACGGAAGAAATATCAAGATGGTTGGTCGGTTCGTCGAGCAGCAGCAGATTCGCACCGCACAGCAGCATTTTTGCAAGCTGGAGCTTCGCCTTCTGCCCGCCGCTCAGAACGCCGACCGGCAGGCCCATCTGCTCGTCGCTGAATCCAAGGCCGAGCAGGGCGGAACGCGCCCTGCCGCGGTAGGTAAGGCCGCCCTGCCGGACAAAACGGTCGTTCATTTCCGCCTGCCGTTCCACCAGCTCGTCCAGATCGGCGGGCTTTGCCAGCAGTCTCCGGTTCAGCTCCTCCAGATCCTGCTCCAGCTTTAACAGGCCGCCGAACACGGTGAGCACTTCGCGATAGGCGCTGCGTTTCAGGTCGCGGCAGACATGCTGCTCCATGTAGCCGAGCACGGCGGCGTTTGCTTTGTTGATGTTTCCGCCGTCCGGCTGCAGTTCGCCCGTCAGCAGCTTGAACAGCGTTGTCTTGCCGGAACCGTTGATGCCGACCAGGCCCACATGGTCGTTTTCCTGTATTTCAAACGAGGCGCCGCTGAAAATCAGATTCGTTCCGAATGATTTTGTCAAGCCTCCTGCGCTGAGCAAACCCATTGTTTTTCTCCTTGTATGTAAAGTGCGGAGCAATTCGGCCCCGCTCCCATATTATAATGAAACGGCGTCTGTAAATCAAGCCGCATCACAGGTACTTTTTCATCGTTTCAATGTTCCGCTGTTCGTCCGCCAGGTAATCCTGCGCCAGATTTTTTGCCCCGGCGTCGGAATCATTCAGACGGTTGAGCTTTTTTGTAATATTGATGATCCCCATATTGGTTCCCTGAATCATCATTTCGGCAATGTGGTTTGAACTGTTGTCCAACAGGGTGTTCATCCGGATCGAGCCCTTGACCATGGCCCTTTTTAGCGTTCCCTTTTCCTCGGGCAGACACCCTTCGTCCCGCAGCATGGATTTTGCCCGGCGGTTGATTTCCAGGTAGTTTTTCGCCTGGCGGAGCATATCGCCGCGCAGCGGTTTGCTGTGTACCTTCGGAACGGCAAGGCGGGTGGCCTCAAGCCCCATTTTCGTGGTTTGATAAATTTCTTCCAGAAGATTTATATTTTCAGGCATTTGGTTTCTCCTTTTCCATTGGTTGTTTTTTTGGGTTGAAGTATGAATGGTATCATTCGGCGCATGTTATTTTTAAACTTGGCCCGTACCCGTATTTATTTTTTCCCGATTGCATAAGGTTTAAACTGGACATTTTGATGAGCAGTGTCTATAATTTAGAAGAAGCTCAATCGTCGTTGACGCTTTCCCGCCGGTTTGCCTGCCATGCAGAGCGGCAGGGCGCCGAAAATTTATTTTGCACGGAGATAGGATGAAAATGATGCGTTCTGGCATTTCCACGGCATGCCTTTATCCCATGGAGCTTGAAAAGGCGCTGCCGGTATTAATATCAATGGATTTTCATTTGTTTGAGGTTTTTATCAACACCTTCAGTGAAATGAAAAGGGATTACGTCCGCGAACTGAAGAGGATCGCGGACAGCAGCGGCAGCTCCATCAAATCGGTGCATCCGTTCACCTCCGGCTTTGAAAGCTTCCTGCTTTTTTCTGATTACGAGCGCCGCTTTCAGGACGGCCTCGATTTTTACAAAAGGTATTTTGAAACCGCCAACCTGCTCGGCGCGGACATTCTGGTCCTGCACGGCCAGCGCACGGAAAAGAAGGACCTGATTCCCGAAGAAAGCTATTTTGAGCATTACGCCCGCCTTTTTGAATTGGGAAAAACGTTCGGCGTTACCGTTGCGCAGGAAAACGTCAACCTGTTCCGCAGCGAAGACCCGGCGTTCATTCGCCGGATGAGGGAATACCTGAAGGATTCGTGCGCGTTCGTTTTTGATGTCAAACAGTCGGTCCGCGCGGGAAAGGACCCCTTCGTCATGTGTGCCGCCATGGGAGACCGGCTGGTTCACGTCCATGTCAACGACAATACCCCCGGGGCGGACTGCCTGCTTCCGGGGAGCGGGAATATGGATTATGCCGCGCTGAAAAAACAGCTTGACGGCTTTGGCTTTACCGGCGATTTCATTATAGAGGTTTACCGCCGCAATTTTGGCCGGCTGGAAGAACTGGAAGACGCCAAAAAAACAGTGGAGCAATTTTTATAATATTTTTTGTAATAATGCTTGATTGTTTTATAAAAAATATGGTATAATTATACAAAATGTTGTAGAGGGGATGAGACAATGCGGTGCCCATATTGCGGTCACTCTGAATCGAAGGTGATTGATTCGCGCCCTACCGACGAAGGGGAACGGATTCGCAGACGCAGGGAGTGCCTGAAATGTTCCAAACGTTTTACAACCTATGAAGTCATTGAAACGGTGCCCATTGTTGTGATCAAAAAGGATCGTTCCAGGGAGGCTTTCGACCGGAACAAGCTGCTGAACGGCCTGCTCCGCGCATGTGAAAAGCGGCCGATTTCTCTGGATACGCTGGAGTCGATCGTCGACGAGATCGAGAGCATGCTTCAGAATTCTCTGGACCGTGAAGTTCCGTCCAGTCTGATCGGCAAGTACGCCATGGACAAGCTGAAGAACGTGGATGAGGTGGCTTATGTCCGTTTCGCCTCGGTGTACCGGCAGTTCAAGGATATCAACACCTTTATGGATGAACTGAACCGCATTATGGAAAGCAAAGTGTGAAAAGCATCTTCTGCCTTTGCGGTTCACAAGTCGGAGCGGAACAGATCCTAATTTGCTGCAACAAAGAAAGTTGAAAAACAACCGCGCGGATGCAGGATGCGCTTTGATCGGTTTTCCGGCCGTTTCAGAGCGCATCCTGCTTTATATAGGGCCGGCCTTTTTGCCGGCGGGCCGTGTTTTTTCTGTTCTTAAAAGATATTTTGCAGCAGCGGAATTTCCGATTCTTTTAAATACTGGATCTGCAAAATGCCGCGGTCGCATTCCGCGGTAAAATTGTCGGTTGCCCGGTAATAGCTTAAAGAGGGGAGCGCGCCGAGCGTCTGGTCAATTGCTTCCAGCTTGCCGTGCGGCATGTAAGTGCATAAGATCCGGTGGTTGTCTTGCCAGTCGTCGATCGCCTTTTTGCTCAATTGATAGGCAAGGTCGTCATCCCCGCTTTCCGCGGCTTTTTTCGCGTTTTGCACGGTCGCGGTCAGGTCGGAGGTGATTCGGTTGGTCTGAATGGTTCCAAAGGCACAGGCCGTGACCAAAACAACAAAAATGATTGCGCTGGCCCATAAACGCTTCATTCTGCCTCATCCTTCTTTATAATGGTGAAATCTCCCTTGCGGTTGGCGGTCATAATAAAAATATCCTGCACCCGCACATTTTTCCCGCGCAGAACCCCGTCGAGCCATTCCCTGCTCTTATGGCAGAGGCTCATGGAAAAGTCGGAAATGACGCCGTCGCTGACGATGACGGTTTCAATTCCGCTGTCCGGCACCGCAATGCCGAACATTCCCGCCGTGGGGTATTCCTTGCCCGGCTTTTTGATCACGCTCATTTTTCCGTTGGTTTCAACAATGGCGTAGGCCACGTCTTCAAACTTGAAAACGTCCTTCTGGCGGAGCTCCTCAAATAAATCTTCGGTGGTCATGCGCAGCCGCCGCATCTCTTTTTGATCGACTTTCCCGTCGTTGATCACGATAATCGGTTTTCCGCAGATCATTTTTCGGAATATTGCGCTTTTCAGCATCAGCCCGGAGACAAGAATTTCAGACATGACCAGCACCAGAATGGGAATCAGGCCGCTGACCAACGGCTGGCCGGTGTCCTGCATGGGAATGGCGGCAATGTCTGAAATCAGCAGCGTAACGACAAGCTCGCTGGTTTGCAGCTCGCTGATCTGGCGCTTGCCCATTAACCTGACCGCTGCAATAATGACTATGTATAGCAGCAGTGTCCTGATAAAGGATATTGTCATTTTCATCACCGAAAATAGTATAAACGGCCGCATGCCGATTATGTATCGCGATTTTCAGAAAGATTGCCGGCGGGTCCGGATTTTCTCCGCCGCGCGTGCGGAGATTGAACTTATCCGGAAATCGGTTTTTCTTTTGGGTGTTCGGCTTCCGTTTTAAGCTGAAAATAATATTGAAATAATAGAATTATTATGGAGAATTGACATTGCCGATGTTTTATTGTATGATCTAAATGAAAGCGGCAAATTTTAAATGATGGAGGCTTTTCCGTGCGCTTAACTGAATTATTAAACGGCCTAAGCTACACTTGTTCGGGCAATCCGGACGTTAAAATCAGAAATGTGATTTACGATTCCAGAAAGGTGACCCCCGGCTGCGCTTTTGTCTGCCTTTGCGGCTCTTCCGTCGACGGGCACGATTATGCGCAGCAGGCCGCCAACTCGGGAGCGGCCGCCGTGATTGTGCAGCGCGACGTGCCCATTCACGGCCCGATCGTGGTGAAGGTTGAAAATACGAGGCGCGCCCTGGCGGTGATGTCCGCCGCTTACTTCCGTCACCCGGCGGATGAAATCCGCGTGATCGGGGTGACGGGTACAAAAGGGAAAACGACCACCTCCTATATGATCCGTTCGATTCTGGA
The DNA here is from genome assembly GCA_012517675.1 of Clostridiales bacterium. Classification (GTDB taxonomy): domain Bacteria; phylum Bacillota; class Clostridia; order Oscillospirales; family Acutalibacteraceae; genus Caproiciproducens. The sequence continues at coordinate 21,419 of JAAYUL010000014.1, forward strand.
ATCGGCCGGAATCAAGACCGGGCTGATCGGTACGATCGGAACGGTCATCGGCGATCAGATCATCCAGACCAACAACACCACGCCGGAGTCGTACGACGTACAGCGGTATCTGCGCATGATGGCGGACTCCGGCTGCGGCGCGGCGGTCATAGAAGCGTCCTCCATCGGCCTGAAAGACGACCGCGTTTCGGGCTTTACGTTTGACATTGGCCTTTTTACCAATTTTTCTCCGGATCATATCGGCGGCAGCGAACACAAAAGCCTGGAAGAGTATATGCAGTGCAAAAGCCTGCTGTTCCGGCAGTGCAGAATCGGCGTGATCAACATTGACGATGAAAACTGGAAGGGAATCACGCAGGGACACACCTGTGAAATCGAGACCTACGGCTTTCGTCCGGAAGCCGGGCTGCGCGCGGGAAACGAAAGCCTGATTTCGCGCCCGGGTTACCTCGGCGTGCATTTTGATGTTTCCGGCCGGCTGAGCTTCGGTGTGGATGTCGACATCCCAGGCAGGTTCAGCGTGTATAACGCATTGGCCGCCGTCGCGGTGTGCAGGCATTTCCCCGTGGAGGAAAAAGATTACCGCAACGGGCTGAATACGGTGAAGGTCAAGGGCAGGGTGGAGTCCGTCCCGGTGCCGGGGAACTACACCCTGCTGATCGACTATGCCCACAACGCGCTGAGTATGGAGAATATTCTGGAAACCCTTCGCGAATACCGGCCGCACAGGCTGGTCTGCATGTTTGGGGCCGGAGGAAACCGCGCCCGTTCCCGCCGGTTTGAAATGGGGGAGGTCAGCGGCAGAATGGCCGACCTTTCCGTCATTACGGCCGACAATTCCCGCTTTGAGGACGTCATGGATATTATTGAGGATATCAAGGTCGGAATCGACAAAACCAGCGGGAAATATGTGGTGATTCCCGACCGGAAAGAAGCCATCCGCTACTGCATGGAGCATGCGGAGGACGGCGACATTGTGGTGCTTGCCGGGAAAGGCCATGAGGATTATCAGGAGATCAAGGGAATTAAATATCATTTTGACGAACGGGAAGTTGTTGCGGACATTATAAAAAGCATGTCGGGTGAAAAGAAATGAAAATGACAGTTGGAGAAATTGTGAGCGCGTGCGGCGGGAAACTGCTGTGCGGCAGCCCGGAAACGACCGTGACGTCGGTCTGCACGGACAGCCGCAAAATTACCCCCGGCGCGTTGTTTGTTCCGATCAAAGGGGAAAAGACGGACGCGCATACCCTGATTACGGCTACCTTTGCCGCGGGCGCCGCCGCCACGCTGACCGAGGAGCACAGCGAGATGTCCGATTCCCGCGCGTGGATCGCCGTGCCCTCCACGGAACGCGCGCTTCAGCAGATCGCCGCGGTTTACCGCAAAAAATTCAATATTCCCTTTGTCGGAATTACGGGCAGCGTGGGGAAGACCACGACCAAGGAAATGATCGCGCTTGCCCTCTCCGCCGGCCTGAACATCATGAAGACGGAGGGGAACTACAACAGCCAGATCGGCCTTCCCCTCACCATGTTCCGGTTAAGGCCGGAGCATCAGGCGGCCGTCATTGAAATGGGCATGAGCAATTTCGGAGAAATGAGCCGCCTGGTGGAAATTGCCGCGCCGGATTTCGCGGTCATCACCAATATCGGGATTTCCCATATTCAGCAGCTGAAAACACAGGAAAACATCCTGCGGGAAAAGCTGCATATTGCGGACCGGTTTCATCCGGGTTCCGTCCTGTTTTTAAACGGAGACGACGATTATCTGGCCGGACTGCGGGACACCTGGAAGGGTACGATGGTTTTTTACGGCACTCAGCCGTGGTGCGATTACCGCGCGATGAATATCCGGGAGGTAAACGGCTGCACCGGCTTTACGCTGAAAGCACACGGAAAGAATATGCAGGTCGTGATTCCGGTATTGGGCCGTCACAATGTGAACAACGCGCTCGCGGGCCTTGCCGTTGCTCAGGCGCTGGGCATTCCGCTCAGCCGGGCGGCCGCAAAGCTGGAAACCTACCAGCCGCCTGCCATGCGTCAGCAGATTCACTATATCAATGATCTCACGATCATTGACGATTCGTATAACGCGAGCCCCGATTCCATCCGCAGCAGCGTGGATGTTCTTTGCAGCTTTCGCGGCGGAAAGCGGATCGCTGTTTTGGCCGATATGCTGGAGCTCGGCGAATATTCCCGGAAGGCTCACTTTCAGGTCGGCGTTTATGCGGCGGGGGCGGGCGTCGACGTTCTGCTGACCGTCGGGGAAGAGGCGAAGGAAATTGCCAGGGGCGCCCGGTCTGAAAAGCCGGAAATTACCGCCAAAAGCTTTCAAAGCAACGACGAAGCGGTTGACGAGCTCAGGAAAATCATCGCGCCGGGCGATGCGATTCTGATCAAGGGTTCCCGCGGAATGCAGACGGATCAAATCGTCCATTCCCTGTTACAATAGGACGCTCTGTTTTCCTCCGTTCCAAGCGACGGATTTTGCGGCGCGTTTGTGTTCGGCTGGGGGAAAGGCTTTTTCGCAACTTTTTTCTTTCGTTATGGAAAGCGTTTATGATGTCGGGAGATCGAGTATTGTGGACTTGAAAAAAATAGCTGAAAAAATCAATATACTCGGTGATTATTGCGGTATGCGGGATGTGGAAGCATTAAGCCAAAACGCTTTGATGGACTGCTGCGGGTTTCGGCAGGCGGATGTCCTGATTTTATTCGGCGGCAGCATACCGTATGGATGTGACGTGGTTGGAGATGCGATCACCCGGGAGCATATTGCAAAAAAAGTTATGATTGTCGGCGGTGAGGGCCATACGACGGAAAGTTTACGGCAAAAAATAAAGAGCGCCTGCCCGCAGATCGAAACGGCGGGGAAAATGGAAGCCGATGTGATCGGCAGCTATCTCAAATGGAAGTATGGCATTGTCGGATGCCTGATCGAACGGGAGTCTACGAACTGCGGCAATAATGTCACAAACGCCTTGATGGTCATGAAGCGGCATGGCATCAACCCCGCCAGCATGATCATTGTGCAGGACGCCACGATGCAGCGCCGGATGGATGCGGGCTTTCGGAAATATGCGGACTCGGGAATCCGGATCATCAATTTTGCCGCCTATCGAGTCAGGGCGATCGTGGAAAACGGCACACTGACCCTTCAACCGGCTGATCTTTGGGGAATGTGGGACGTACGGCAATATGTGACGCTGTTAATGGGTGAAATTCCGAGGCTTACCGATCATCAAGAGGGGTACGGCCCGCGGGGAAGGGCTTACATCGCTCATGTGGAAATTCCGCGGGAAGTGGCAGATGCATTTGTTTCCCTGAAAAAGGAGTACGGTGATTATGTGCGCACCGCCAACCCTTCCTATGCGACAAAATAGCAAGCGCAAAGGATCGGATCCTTTACGGCCAATGCGGGTGAAGCGCGGCGAACCGGGTGTTCGCCGCGCTTTTTTGCGCTTTTTCGTCACTGGCTTTTTTGAAAAAAGAAATACCGGCAATTTATTGACAAAATTAATAACAAAATGTTAATAAAGTTGTTATTAATTTTAAATTTTTCTTTTATGAATTGCAAATAGCTTTTATATGTGATAGAATGTTACCAATTTGTAACTTTTGTCATATTTGTGTAACGATTTCAGGAAAAGCTGCCGTGACGCGGCAGGAGGTGCAGGATGAAAAAAGGATTGATATTTTTTTCCGCTGCCATTATGGCGGTCTGTCTTTCGGCGGCCGTCTTCATCGGATACGCTCCCACGGCGGAGGCCGCCTCAGCAAAGACGGGCGTCGGTTTGTCGGAGCATGTTTTAAAAGCATACCAGCAAGGGTGGAAATACCAGTACGGCTGTTACGGCCAGTTTGTTAACGGCGTTCGCTCCAGCGACTGTTCCGGTCTGATCAAGTCGTATTTATGGTGGACGGGCGATAAAACGGACCCGAGGCCCAGTATTTCGGTCGCCGGCAGCTCTTCGGGGATGCTCAGCTCCGCTTCCTCCAAGGGGACGATCAACTATTCGAATTCTTCCTCCCTGCCCAGAGTTCACGGCCTGATCCTTTATCAGCCCGGTCATGTCGGCGTTTATGTGGGGAACAATATGGCGGTGGACAACCGTGCAACCGGAATCAATATGAAATATGAGAAGGTGTTTGGGCGGAGCGTGCCGAAATGGACCACATGGCTGAAGCTGCCCCAGATTTCCTACCCGACCTCCGGCCTTGTCACGTTTCGCGGTCAGCTTTATTATTATGAAAACGGTCAGTATGTAGTCAATACGACCCGCACGGTCAACGGAAAAAGATACGTCTTCGGTTCTTCCGGCGCTTCCACTTCTTCCGCGCCGGCTCCTTCCGTTGCCGTGAAGGCGGAGGTCGCAAGTAAAAGCACGGTGAAAAGTACGGCTTCCACGCAAAAGACCACTGCCGCGGCAAAATCCTCTGCCGCCTCTCAGCCGGCCGCCGCGGCGTCATATACGGATCTGAGCTTCAATATGAAAAGCGACGCGGTCAAGCAATTGCAGCAAAGGCTCAGCGACCTCGGTTATTATTACGAGGCGGTCAACACTTATTATGACCGGTGCGTGGAGGATGCCGTAAAAGCCTATCAGGCCGCCGCGAAAATTAAGGTGACCGGCAAGGCGGACGCGGCGACGCAGAAAAGTCTTTTTTCCTCTTCGGCACCCAAAAATCCCAATAAAGGCACATTGACGCCGGGCATGCATTCTTCTCTGGTCAAAAACATGCAGGCAAGGCTGATTCAGCTGGGATATATGAGCGGAACGCTCTCCGTTTGCTACAACGATTCCACGAAACAGGCGGTCCTTTCCTATCAGAAAGCCGCCGGACTTGAGCCGAACGGTGTTATGAGCGCGCAGAATCTCGACAAGCTTTACTCCGATTCCGCGGTGAAAGCGTCCGCCGCTTCTTCGTCCTCCGCGAGCAGCGCGGCATCGTCTCAGGCGGCTTCCTCCAATGAAACGCGGATGTATGACGATATTCTTCCCACCGCCAACGCCGCCGCCGTCGGCAAGGTGCAGACCGCTTCCAATCCTTCCGATTCTTCCACCGGTTTCGCGCTGTTTTTTGTCCTTGCATCAGGAATCCTGACCGGCGGGCTTCTGCTGATCAAAAAAGTGCGGAAAAACGGGTGGAAAAATCCGATATCCCTGTTTGCCGGATTGTCCCGGGTCAAGCAGTTGGTTCGGAACAGGGGAAAGAAGTAAAAACCGGCGATACAAGGTGCAGCCTCCGCTTTTGCGGGGGCTGTTTTTGCGCGGTGCCTGTCGGAACCGCCGCGGTGGAAACGCCTTTTTATTTTGTTCGTTTAAAATCAATCGCATCAAAAGATTTTATTGACAAAGCGTGAAATTTCTTCCATTCATCGCCGGATTCAGCGGCAATGGAAAATAAAAATCCGGAATGTTCCTGTATAAAACATATTTTACATTATATTTTCACCTTCCCGTGGCAGATTAATACTGCGGCGCAAAGGAGGTGAAAATTTGAAAAAACTGATAAAAGGATTGACTGCGTCCGCGGCTGTGATTGCAGTATTTTTGGCAGCCAGTGTTGGCTTCGCAAGCTATTTTACGCCGAATTCTTTTCAGGTGGCCAAGGGAAAGCATTTAATCTGGAATATGGATGCCGTTTCGCTGGAAACCGATGAAAATGAAATTTCGGCGAATTCAGTCGTGCAGCCGGAACAAAGCTATTCGGCGCGATTGATGCTGTACCATGTGGTTCCGATCAAAACCGTTCACGTCAATGTAATTAAAGATACCATGCTGGTGCCCTGCGGCACGCCGTTTGGAATCAAGATGTTTACCAACGGCGTTGTTATTGTGGGTACGGCGGACATTCAGACAGCGGACGGCGACAAAAATCCCGCGAACGAATCCGGCCTGCGTGTCGGCGACGTGATTACGGCGATTGACGGGAAGAAAGTAACGTCAAATTCCGAAGTGGGGGATATGATTGCCAACGGAAACGGCAAAGCGGTCAGGCTTACCGTAAAACGAGACGGTCAGCCTCTTACCGTTCCTCTTCAGCCGGTAAAGTCGGAAACGGATCGCACGTATAAAGCCGGGCTTTGGGTTCGCGACAGCACGGCAGGCATTGGAACACTCACCTTTTACAATCCCGCCACGAACTGTTACGGCGGTTTGGGGCATGGGGTCTGTGATTCGGATACCAATGAAATCATGCCGCTTTTGAACGGGGAAATTGTTCCCGTAACCATCAGCGGCGTTGCCAGGGGGCAGAAAGGCGTACCGGGTGAGTTGAAAGGCTATTTCTCGACCGACAGCGCAATGGGAACCTTGTCGTTCAACGTAACACAGGGCGTTTATGGCCTTTTATACGCTGCGCCAAAAGGAAAGCAGGCCCTTGAGGTCGGAATGAAACAGGATATTAAAACCGGCGCCGTACAGATCCTGACGACCATCGACGGAAACGGGCCGCAGTACTTTCATGCGGAAATTGAAAAAATCGACTACCGCGACAACGTACAGACCAAAAATATGGTTTTGCATATTACCGATGAAAAACTTTTAAATGCAACCGGAGGCATCGTGCAGGGAATGAGCGGCAGCCCTGTGATTCAGAACGGAAAAATCATCGGTGCCGTCACCCACGTTTTTGTCAACGATCCCACAAGGGGATATGGCATCTTTGCGGAAAATATGCTGGAAGTTTCGCAAAGAGTCAAGGCACAGGAAAAAGCATCCTGATGGTTCCGCAAATATTTTCCCCCGATTCCGCAAAAATATTGCAATAACGTATTGCCAAATTTACCAATATATGGTAATATATCGATATATTAAATCTATTAGGGGGACTAAATATGGAAAAGCGTATAAAACTATTAATAGCAAATGATAGTGTCGAATTTACCCGTGATTATGGCCGTATCTTTGATGAAGCCGGCATCGAAACAAATTATACGCAAAAAGACGGGATGAAGCTGCTGGAAAAAATAGAGTCCCTTCACCCTGATATTGTGTTGGCGGATCTGTTCATGCCCCGGCTGGATGGAATCGGTGTGATGAAAGCGGCGCAGGGGAAAATGCCGGGATTAAAGCCCCTGTTTATCATTATTTCCAATTTTACCAGCCCAACGCTGGAAAGGGAAGTTATGATGTCGGGCGCATCGTATTTTGCGGTCAGCCCGTTCAATGCGGCGGATTTGGCAGACCGGATGGTTCAACTGTGTTCCGTTTCCGGTTTGCTTGCCAAAAACTCCGCCAAGCAGCCCGAAAATTCCGCTGAGCCTTCGCTTGAAATTCAGGTTACGGAAATTCTGCACCAGATCGGCGTTCCCGCCCATATCAAAGGGTACCACTATTTACGCGATTCCATTATCATGGCGATCGAAACACCGGATATTATCAATGCGGTGACCAAGCGCCTTTATCCCAGCGTGGCAAAACGCTATGAAACCACGGCTTCCCGTGTGGAACGCGCCATCCGTCATGCGATTGAAGTCGCATGGGACCGCGGCGACGTCGACATTTTAAACTCCTATTTCGGTTATACGATTCACAACACCCGCGGCAAGCCCACCAACAGCGAATTTATCGCCATGATTTCAGACCGGCTTCGGCTTCATATGAAGAGCGCAAGCTGACAGCCATAAAGGATGATTTAGTCCAATCAGCTCCTTCGCCTCATCGGGAAATCCCGGGGAGGCGGAGGAGTGCTTTTAGATAAACAAAAAGGTCTGAACGCGAATTGCGGTTGAATGCAGAAAACGATTCACAAGAATTATAGTTTTAGGGTTTGCTTCCGCTACGTCAAATCCGCTGCCTTCTTTTGTTGTAATTATATATGAAAAATAAAATTCGTCTTTTTTTCATTGTACCAAAATGATGTATTTACCCTTTGAATGTCATCATAATAATAATCCTGCTCTTTTAAACTAAGAAAAGAATTATAGCTTAATTTTTCATTTGTTACATAACCATAATCGTCAACTGACAGTATGCATAAAGGAAGAGATACGAAAGAAATCAACGCTGAAGCAACTATTAATTTTTTCCAATCACCACCGCGAGATTTTGAATTAAAAACAACGGTTGTTGAAGCAATTAAAATTGGAATTTCTGAATTGTAACAAACCCAAAATACATATATTATTGCGAAAAAAAGTAGCCCAATGATACCCAAAAAATAGGAATCTGTCCGGAACACGATCAGTGCGTTTTTCGGTGCAATCAAAAACTTTTGAACGCAGATTGTCAATCCATCATATAAGCCGATCAAAACGGCACACATTGGTATATTGGTTAATATCGGAGCCCAGTGGTTTCTGGAGCCTAAACGGTAATAGTCAGATTCTTTTTCGTACCAAAATGATTGACGATAGTTATCCCAACCCTTTATGCGGTCGTACTTGTTATTATTCATAAAAATATCTATCAGTTTTAAAATCAGGTATCTCATAAATATGATATACAGAAGCGTTAATAGGATAAAAATCAATAAGTTCATGTTAAGCCTCAAATAGAAAACGAATTTTATAATAATATTCTAACATAAAAGAAGGGGCTGTTGCAAAACGAAAATTTTGCAGCGGCTCCTTTTTCCGTTGAAAAGATACGCGTATTTGTATGTTTGTTGAAAACTGTTGGGCGAAAATTTGCGAATGGGCACGGCGGTACAAAAGTCGCGCTGACAAACGCCTCCTGAATTTCTGTAATGCGGTGCTGCATTTTGCCCACAGCTTGTTCAGGTCGTATCTACGCTGCTGATGTTGCTTGATTGCAGAAGCTCGCGAATTTTTGCGCGGCGCTCATTTTCCTCCGGGGTGCGATTCTTTCTTGCCATAATGTAAACCTCCATTGTGGTGCTTCTATTCTACACCACAACGGAGGTTTACATAAAATTCGGGACGGCCTCAAAACGGGGAAAATATCGTCTTCCTCGGTCCGCCCGGCGTGGGAAGACCCATCTGGCCTCAGAATTGGGGCTGGTTGCCGCCAAGCATCGATTCTCCACTTATTACATCAACTGCCACGCCCTGATTGAGCAGCTCAAGAAGGCCTATTATGAAAACCGTCTGCCGGACAAGCTCAAAATTCCGGGCAAATACAAAATGCTCATCATTAATGAAATCGGCTATTTCCCGATGGATATTCAGGGGAAGAACTTGTTCTTTCAGCGCATCGCCAGACGATACGAGAATGCCTCCACAATCTTTACCTCCAACAAGACCTTTTCCCAGTGGAACGAGATCTTCGCCGATGTCACCATCGCCTCTGCTATCCTTGCCCGTGTTCTGCAACACTGTACTGTCGTCAATATCAAAGGCGAGAGCTACCGGCTCAAAGAATGAAAGGAATACATGAATCAGAAACAGCACATTGTCAATACCCTCTTCGAGCAGGGCCAAACCTGATTTTTTAACAGTTTATCTCTGCTGTTTCCCTGCATTTTTTAACCGGCGAAAACCTGTAAAATCTGATCGGCGTTGACATTAATTAGGAATCCCACTAAACTGAAAGATTTTAAGCACATATACTATTTTAAGTAAGTTATGGCTTTTCCATGAGCCTCAAATAAATCGTCGCACATATTCCATATCTGGTCAAGGTTTAGCATTGAGGCTGTAAGCGGATCAAACATTACGGCATGGTATACATACTCTTTCTTGCCTGTAAGCGCTGCTTCGGCAGCCAGCATCTGAACGTTTATATTTGTTCTGTTATATGCAGCATGTTGAGACGGTAGTATTGATGTCAAGAGTCGAAGGAAAATAGGCGCGAAAGCCCGCTAATACTGCGGTTTCTGGGTAATCGGACAAATTTGGCATCGGACAGACAAAACGCTTCTCGGTAACTTATCCAAGGGCAATCCGGCTCAAAAAGTGTGAGAGTTGAGTTGCCACGATAGATGTCAATAAGTTGAGTTGCCGAGTTAGATGTTGGGGTAGTTGTGGCTGTGAGATAGATGTCAAAGATGTCGAGATAAAATAGTATTCGGAGGTATCTCTTTATGAGTAAAAAAGAGAAAGACACATATGTCAAAAAGAAGAAGGACATGAATTTCCAGAGCGTGGAATCCATGCAGTCAGTTGTTAATGTTGTAAACGAGGCTGCAGCGGCTCTGAATGATAAGAATCGTACCATCAAAGAAAGTGCAATTCCAGAAGTTTTGGCTGGTGCTCTGGGAGCCGGTATTGGCGGCGTAGGTTCTTTTGCAGCTCTTTACGGTCTTGGCGTTGTTGGATTATCTGCTGCTGGTATCACATCTGGTCTCGCTACAGCAGGTGCGTTAATTGGTGGTGGTATGGTCGCCGGAGTATTTGTTCTTGCAGCTCCGGTCGCAGGCCTTGCTGCTGCGGGGGTGGGTATTGCCTCTCATCTGAAGAATAAACAGTTACGGCAGGAAAAGGAACGTTTATACAAAGAAGCCTTGAAGAAGCATGAGGCTATAATTAAGGCAATGAAGACAGAAGCCGATGCTGACAAGGAGAGAATGGATTATTTGCAGAGCCTCAATATTCTATTGCAACAGGCTATAAAGGATCTACAGAAAGATCTGGGGATTGCTTCATGAGTAAATATAACTATAGTGAAGTTGAGAAACAGATTAATACCGTTCTCGCCCATCAGGAAAAGGAATTATTCGAAATACATCGTCCCTCAATATCTGCTGTAAATGATAGGATTTCTGAAAGCGAAGCTCTTTTGGAGAGCCTCGGATATGGCAGACAACTTTCAGAGTTGAGAGCAGCGACTCGAAATGTGCCAGCAGAAGTACCGAGAAAGGTTATGGTTGTTCCATCATGGGAGAATCTTTGCCTTGAAGCAGAAAGAAGCGCAGGGACAGGCAGCGAACTGGAAGATATATTTACTCCTGAAGAACTGGCCAATAACAATAGAGCAATTCAGCAATTAAATGAAGAGTACAATGTATTACATCGTCTGGACAAATATGATATTGCAATAAGTGCGGCAGCAGGATTGCTCGGCGCAGCCATAGATATTTTGCTGGTGGGTATTCCGCAGAAGACACCTGAAGGTCTTAAAGGCGGGACTCTTGCGAATTACGTCAGGGACTGGTTTGACAGGAAATTCCCGGAAGAAGAGATGGAAAAACTGGCTAATTCCAAGGTCAGTAAGGTTCCCTTTGATGCGCAGGATAATCGAAATACAACGGTACATGTTGAAGGGTTGTCTGCATATTATCATCGACTTCTTTCTCTTGGGCATGATCCTTTGCTTGGTCTAATATTTGGAGTGGCGGATATTCTAACAGGAAAAATGACCACGATCGATAAGACCGGTAAAATTGTGTCTCAGGTTATGGAAAACTATGCTGATCGAAAAGAAACAGATATCTTTGCAGCAATCGCAAAACAGATAATTCATTTCAAATCAGATATAACAACATCGATGGGACTTCCTGCTCCATTGATGGGATTATTCAATCTTTTGCAGGTTGGTGAAATTGGAGAATATGATCAGACCATTGCAGAGATTGTGCAGGGCATGTATTACGAGGGGTACGATTTCATACATTTCTGTACGCTGTCCATACCGGTCATGATTGTTGAAGTGGTAACAAGGATAGGGTATGCTTTCAAGCGAATCAAGGAAGGGTACTCTATCAAAGAATCCATTCCTTTTTCACTTGATCGAGAGAAGCATCCAAAGTTGGCGACAATGCTGTTCATCGGGCATTCTGCGGCAACTGCTGTTAATGCTGGAAAAGTGTATTTTACGCAGAATCCAATGGCAATCAATTATCCGCAGTGGATAGCTTTTGCAAAGTATTCATATCAGCAATTGAAATGGGTGTTAATAGAAAAGCCGAGTGCGCGTGACGGTTATGTTCGAGGAATAATAAACGAGCAACTTGCTGAGATATTTGAAGATGTAGATTCTACTTTTGATGAAATCTCTGCAGATTATATTGTAGTATTTGAGTAAAAATAAACAGACCAAGGCTTCCACACTGCCATCAGCGGTAGTAAGGGAGCCTTGTTTTATGCTTCGATATCAATTGTGATGCCGGACTTGAATTCCACGGTGAAGTGGTCGGCGAAGACGGTAATCTTTTCGATGAGCTTTCTGACCAGAGCCTCATCAAACTCTGTGATGTCAGCTTCTTGCCCGGCGATGAAGTCTTGCAGCTCCCTGATCCGTTTCATGAGTTCTTCCCGGTGGTGG
>JAAYUL010000001.1 GCA_012517675.1 Clostridiales bacterium
CTGAGCTATGCTCCCAATCAAATAGCCGCATTCATCAGCGACGTGTTATATAATACTATATCTTGTGCGTATTGTCAACACTAAATAGCGATTTTCTTCATATTATTTTTGACCTGACGAACGCGCCGCAGATGCCGCGATATTTTCCAGCTCCCCGCGTGTAAGGCGATAAACGCGGTTGCAGTACTGGCACTTGATCTCGGCATACCCCTGCTCCTCGGCAAGCGAGACAATGTCCTTTGGCTTCAGGGTGGCAAGCGCGCGCTCCACCCGCTCCCTGCTGCAATGACAAACATAAGAAACCGGAATTTCATCAAGAATCTCCAGTTCAAACCCTTTCAGCGCCGCGCGGCACATATCTTCCGTGCTCATCCCTTTCGCAAGCATGGTGGTGACCGGCTCCAATGCCGCGGCATTCTTTTCCAGGCGGTCAATGTCGCTTTCCGACGCGCCCGGCATCACCTGAATCAGCATACCGCCGGCCAAAAGCCGCCGGATATCGTTTTTATCCACCAGGACCCCAAGCGCGCAGACGGTCGGAATCTGTTCGCTGACCGCGTAATAATGGGCGATGTCCTCCGCGATTTCTCCGGACTGGAGCCGCACCTGCCCGCTGTAGGGAACGCCCTCACCAAAATCCCGGATCACGCCGAGCAGGCCGTTGTTTCCCACCGCAGCGCCGACATCCAGTTTACCGTTCGGCTTTAGGGGCAGCTCCACATCGGGATGTTCGATGCCGGCGCGGCAGTTTCCGCTGCTGTCCGCAATGGCGGTCAATGTCCCAAGGGGGCCTCCCCCGCTGATCTTCAGGGTCACGGAGGCATCCTTTTCTTTCAGCATTGCCCCCATCATGGAGGATGCGGTGAGCAGCCTTCCAAGCGCCGCCGTCGCAACGGCGGAGGTATGGTGAAGCTGCTGCGCGGTTGCGACAAGGTAAGTGGAATCAATCGCGGCAGCCATAACGCCGCCGCTGCCCGTCATACATCTGATGATTCTATCCATGGAAATATTCCTTATTTATTTTCAGAAATTTTCTTTGCCGCGATGACAATTCTTTCCGAATCTTCACGCGGCGGAACAAAGCTGAGATCGTCAAAGGCACAAACGGCCTCCAGCCCCGCCCGGGCTAAGAGCGATACAATCTGCTCCATGCGGTAAGCGCGTTCGTAAAAACGCTCCGAGCTTCTGTGATAGACATTCCCGTCGCGCCCGAAAAAATCAAGCGTAATGCCGATACGGCTGGTCTTCTCTTCCAGACGGTTCTGCCACACACAGTAAACCTCGTCCATATCGTAAACAAACACCTGATTCGCAAGCACACACTTGTGTTTATAAACCGTATTCATGTCAAAAATAAAGACACCGTCGGGATCAAGAAAAAGCGAAACACGCTGAAAAGCCTTCAGCACATCGGCTTCGCTCGTCAAATGGTTGATGCTGTCCAGCGCACAGACCACCGTGTCCACCGTGCCGTAAAGATCGATATTCTGCATTTTCTGGCATAAAAACAAAAGGTTCAGGCCGTTTTCCGCCGCCTTTTGCTGCGCCACGGAAAGCATGGCCGGGGAACCGTCGATTCCGTACACGTCAAGCCCGCGCTTTGCAAGGGCAACGGTAAGGCTTCCTGTTCCGCAGGCAAGGTCCAGCGTAATGCCCGGAGAATGATGCAGGTGTTCCAGCACACGGCAAAAATAGTCCGCCCGTTTTTCATACTCCACGTTCCGCGTCAGGCAGTCATAATACTGCGCAAAGGACGAATAGCTCATTTGGAATTTTTCCCGTCCTCCAGCCTTTGAAAGACCAGCTCGTAGCCGTCGCAGCCATAATTCAGCGAGCGGTTCACGCGGCTGATGGTTGCGGTGGAGGCGCCGGTCTCCGCGACAATATCGCTGTAAACACGCTTTGTACTCAGCATATGCGCCACCAAAAGCCGCTGGGACATCGCCTTGATTTCAGGAACCGTGCACAAATCTTCAAAAAAATTATAGCATTCATCGACTGTTTTTAATGTCAATATCGCCTGAAAAAGAAAATCCACACTGTCGTCTTTAATTTTTGAATTCAAAAGACTTCACTCCTCTAATTCTCATAACATCATTCAAATAAAAGTTTATCACGCGAAAGTATAAATGTAAAGAAAAACCACATTGTGTACAAAATATTGATATCGCGGAAGCATTCAGTGTTGAGTTTCAACAGAACCGCGCTTTTCGGCTTTTATCTTATGCCGCCATACGGTTATTCGCACGCGCGGTCGATCCTGCCTCGGATTTCCTCCACCCCTTCCGCGGTAACGGCGGAAAACGGGACGACCGGCACTCCCAACGGGTCGAAGCGGTCATGGAACGTCTGCAGCTGTGCGGTTCTCTGTGTTTTATTCAGCTTATCGCTTTTGGTCGCGGCAATCAGAAACGGGCAGCCAGACTGCAGCAGGAACTCCACCATGTGCAGATCGTCCGCAGTGGGATTGTGCCGCAGGTCCACAATCTGAATGACAAGACGGATATTCCGCCCGGAGCTCAGGTATCCTTCCACAAGCTCCGCCCAGCGCATTTTTTCAGACTGCGACACCTTTGCGTAACCGTAGCCCGGCAAATCCGCCAGGCGGCAGCTGCTCAGCCGGTAAAAATTAACCGTCCCGGTTTTGCCGGGCGTCGCGCTGACCCTCGCCAGGGATTTCCGGTTCAGCAGCTTATTGATGAGGGAGGATTTTCCGACATTGGAGCGGCCGGAAAAGACGATTTCGGGGACCGTCGATTCCGGCAGCTGATTCAGTTTTCCCGAGGCGGATTCAAAAAAAGCGTCTTCAATTTTCATTTCAGCACCATCACTGTGTCAGGCCGGCAGACTGGGGCCGGGTGTGGACAGGCGGCGGAGGAGCGGCAAAATCCGGTTCCTTTGCTTCGAACGGATTCGGCTGAGGCATTCTGACCAGCGCCGCTTCAAGCACCTGATCGATTTTTTCCACCGGCAGGAACTCAACGGCGTCTTTCACCACGCTGTCGATCTCCGCCAGGTCCGAAACATTGTCGGCCGGAATAATCACCCTTTTGATCCCGGAACGATACGCCGCCATGGTTTTCTCTTTCAGGCCGCCGATCGGCAGGACCCTGCCCAGCAGCGTGATTTCACCGGTCATGGCAACGTCGTGCTTGACCGGAATGTCGGTAAGCGCCGAGGTAATCGCGGTCGCCATCGCCGTGCCGGCGGACGGGCCGTCCTTCGGGATGGCGCCTTCCGGCGCATGGATATGAATGTCAAACTTGCTGTAAAAATCGTGGCTGATTCCCAGCATGGAAGCCCTTGTGCGGATGCAGCTGATCGCGGTTTTCGCCGATTCCTTCATCACGTCGCCCAAAGAGCCGGTCAGCTCGATCTTTCCCGTGCCGTCCATCACGGCAACTTCGATCGGCAGAATCTCTCCGCCCACGCTGGTCCAGGCAAGTCCGTTCACAAGGCCAACCATGTCGTTCTTTGCAAGCTGGTCATCCTTGAATTTTCTCGGCCCCAGCAAATCCTCCAGATTTTTCGGGGTGACGGTTATCTTTGCCTCCTGCTGCTCCACTATTTTTTTCGCGCATTTTCTGCACACCGCCGCAATCTGGCGCTCCAGATTGCGCACGCCGGCCTCCCTTGTGTACCCGTCAATCAGCTCATGAAGCGCCGCGGGCGTAAATTTCAGCATCCTTGCATTCATCCCGTGTTTTTTCAGCTGTTTGGGAACAAGGTGCTTCTGTGCGATGTTGAATTTTTCCTCATGCGTGTAGCTTCCTAGCGTGATGACGTCCATTCTGTCAAGCAGCGGTTCCGGAATGGCGGTGTAATCGTTGGCCGTTGTAATGAACATGACATGGCTCAGGTCGAAGGGCATGTCGATGTAATGGTCAAAAAATGCGGAATTCTGCTCCGGGTCCAGCACCTCCAGAAGCGCGGCGGCAGGGTCCCCGCGAAAGTCATTCCCGAGCTTGTCGATTTCATCCAGCAAAATCAGGGGATTGTTGGTTCCGGCCTGCTTGATGGCGGCAATAATCCTGCCGGGCATGGAACCGATATATGTTTTCCTGTGGCCCATAATATCGGATTCGTCACGCACGCCGCCGAGGGAGATCCGCACGTATTTGCGCCCGATCGCCCTTGCAATGGAGTGTGCGACGGAAGTTTTCCCCACGCCGGGAGGCCCCACAAGGCAGATGATCTGCCCTTTGATGTCGGGAGCCAGCTTTTTCACAGCCAGAATTTCAACGATGCGCTCCTTGACCTTTTTCAGGCCGTAGTGGTCGTGGTCGAGCACCTTCTGCGCCTTTGCAAGGTCGATATGCTCTTTGCTGGAATGGTTCCACGGCAGCTCAAGGCAGGTTTCGATATAGCTTAAAATCACGCTTCCCTCGTGGGAACCCTCCGGCATTTTAGCAAGCCGGTCGCACTCCTTCATCAGCTTGTCGTTCTGCAGCTTGGGCAGCTTGAGCTTTGCAATGCGCGTGCGCAGGTCGTCCGCCTCTTCCTGCGGATTGTCTTCATCGCCCAGCTCGTAGGAAATCGCCTTCATCTGCTCCCGCAGAAAATACTCCCGCTGGTTTTCGCTGATCTGTTCCTTTGCCTTCTCGCTGATCTGCGATTCGATCGATAAGACCTGGATTTCATTTCTCAGAATTTCAATCAGCTTTTCCAGCCTGCGCACGGGGTGAAGCTCTTCCAGTATGGTCTGCTTTTTTTCATAATCCAGCATGATATTGGAAGCGATATAGTCCGCCAGTTCGCCGCAGTCCTTTTTCTGCACCACGCCGATGATGATGTCCGGCGGAATGCGGGTATAGTTCTGAAGATACTCTTCAAACAAACTCTGGGTGTAGCGGGTCAGCGCCTCGGTTCTATGAGAAGACCGGTAAGGCTTCGTTTCCACTTTCCTGATATCGGCAAAGAGAAACGGATCCTCACTGATCATGGATTCGATTTCAGCGCGGTAAAGTCCCTCCGCGAAAAGGCGCACGCAGTCTTCCGTATGGCGGATCACCTGCTTAATCTGCGCCACCACGCCCATGTGGTAGACCTGTTCGCCGTTGGGCTCGTTTTCCTCCAAATCCTTCTGGGCCACCAGAAGAACCTGCTGACCCTCCTCCATCGCCTTGGAAAGGGCAAGAATGGATTTTTTTCTTCCCACGTCAAACTGCAGCAGCATACCCGGAAAAATCACAAGCCCCCTCAGCGCAAGCACAGGGAGCGCGGCGGTTTCAATTTTTTGCAGTTCATGATCTGTACTCATTGTTTTGCTCCTTAGTAGAAAAGGCTGTTGCCGCGGCACCAAATGCTACCGCGCTGCAACAGCCATGATTCTGTAATTCAAGCGGTGTCCTTGCGGCCACGCTTCCTCGGAGTTGTAATTTTGATTTTCACCGGTTTTCGTTCCGGATTGTATACAATCTCCGGTTTTGTTCCGTTCTTTACCGTATCTGCGGTAATGGTCACCTTTTCAACAGTATAATCGGAAGGAACATCATACATCAGACTGGTCAGCAGGTCTTCCATAATGGACCTGAGGCCTCTGGCGCCCGTCCGGCGTTCCAGTGTTTTCTGGGCAATCGCCCTGAGCGCCTCCGGCTGGAACTCCAGCTCGACCTTGTCAAGCTGAAACAGCTTTTTATACTGGCTGATCAGGCTGTTTTTCGGTTCCGTCAGAATGCGGACAAGAGCGTCCTCGTTCAGCCCGTTGAGGGAGGTAATGACCGGAAGACGGCCGACAAGCTCCGGGATCAAACCGAACCGCACCAAATCGTGCGGAATCACTTCTTTCATCCAATCGGTGGAATCGAGTTCCGCCCTGCTCTTGACCTGCGCGCCGAATCCCATGGCTGAGGAAGCCTTGCGTTTTTCAATGATCTTATTCAGGCCGTCGAACGCGCCTCCGCAGATAAACAGGATGTTGGCGGTGTCGATCTGCAAAAACTCCTGCTGCGGGTGCTTTCTGCCCCCCTGCGGAGGGACATTGGAAACGGTTCCCTCCAGAATTTTCAGCAGCGCCTGCTGAACGCCCTCGCCGCTGACGTCGCGGGTAATGGAGGGGTTTTCCGATTTACGGGCGATTTTATCGATTTCATCGATATAAATGATCCCGCGCTCCGCGCGTTCAATATCAAAATCCGCCGCCTGGATCAAGCGGAGAAGGATGTTCTCCACATCTTCCCCCACATAGCCGGCTTCCGTCAGGGTGGTCGCGTCCGCAATGGCGAACGGCACATCCAGGATTTTCGCCAGCGTCTGCGCGAGAAGCGTTTTCCCAACGCCGGTCGGGCCCAGCAAAAGCACGTTGCTCTTGGTCAGCTCGATGCCGTCTTTCCCGTAATAAATGCGCTTATAGTGGTTGTAAACCGCGACAGAAAGCGAAATTTTCGCCTGTTCCTGCCCGATGACGTAGTCGTCGAGCATTTTCTTGATTTCGTGCGGCTTCGGCAGCTCCGCCGAGGTTTCGCTGTAACCGGATTTCCGGTTGGAGAGGTTTTTTTCGTCATCCAGAATCGACATGCACAATTCAATGCACTCGTCGCAGATGTATACCCCGGGGCCGGCGATCAGCCGGCGCGCCTCGCTCTGCGGCTTTCCGCAGAACGAACAGCAGATCCCTCTTTCCTTCGTCTCATCGTTACTCGGCATTTCATCACCAACCTTACCTTATCGATTGTATATGACTTTGTCGATCAGGCCGTATTCCGTCGCCTGCTCCGCAGTCATAAAGTTATCGCGCTCCGTGTCTTTCGCAATGATTTCGATCGGCTGGCACGTTCTTTCGGAAAGGATCTGATTCAGCTTTTTCTTGGTTGCAATAATGTGGTCGGCGTGAATCATCACATCGGTGGCCTGGCCCTGCGCCCCGCCGCTCGGCTGATGGATCATAATGTCGCTGTTCGGCAGCGCAAAGCGTTTCCCCTTCGCACCGGCGGCGAGCAGGAACGCGCCCATGCTGGCCGCCATGCCCATGCAGATTGTGGACACATCGCACTTGATATACTGCATGGTATCGTAAATCGCCATGCCCGCGGTAACGGAACCGCCCGGGCTGTTGATGTAAAGGCTGATATCCTTTGAGGGGTCCTGCCCTTCCAGATACAGAAGCTGTGCGACCACAAGGCTGGCTGTCGTATCGTTCACTTCTTCGGTCAGCATAACAATCCTGTCGTTGAGCAAACGGGAAAAGATGTCGTAAGAGCGTTCGCCGCGGTTTGTTTGTTCAATGACATAAGGGACTAAACTCATTCTGAAGTACCTCCAATAAAAAACTGACAGTAATCTGATGATTGGCAGGAATGATATGCATTATTCAGCGTCTTTTCCGCCTTCAGCAACTACTGCGGTGTCACGCACAAGATTAATGGCCTTTTCCACCGCGATGTCTTTTTCAAGCGCGTCTTTCGGAATAAAGGTTTTCACCTTGTCTGCGTCGATTTCGTAGCTTTTTGCAAGCTTTGCGTACTCTTCTTCAATTTCCTCGTCGGAAGGCTTGATCCCCTCCAGCTCGGCGATCTTTTCAAACGCAAGGCGAACCTTCACCTGGCGCTCCGCCTGGGGACGGAACTGGCTGCGGATGGAATCCTTGTCCATGCCCGTGTATTTCAGGTAGGTTTCAAAGTCAAGCCCCTGGGACTGCAGGCGGTAACCGAACTCGCGGATATCCTCATTGATCCTGTTTTCAAACATGGCTTCCGGAATTTCCGCTTTCAGCTTTTCAATCAGCTGGTCGATCAGCTGGTTTTCCACATCGTCCTTCGCCTGCTTTTCCTTGGCCTCCTCCAGCTTTTTCCGGATGTCTGCCCGGTACTGGTCAAGGGTATCGAACTCACTGACATCCTTCACGAAGTCGTCGTCGACCTCCGGCAGCTCTTTCATTTTGATTTCATGGAGCTTGATTTTAAAGACAGCGTCTTTGTCCGCCAGCTCTTTCGCCTGATAATCTTCGGGGAATTTGACGTTTACGTCAAACTCTTCGCCGGACTTGTGGCCCACGACCTGCTCCTCAAAACCGGGAATAAACTGGCCGGCGCCCAAAGTCAGACTGTAATTGTCCGCTTTTCCGCCTGAAAAAGGCTCGCCGTCCACATAACCGTCAAAATCAATGACGGTGATGTCGCCGTTCTGCGCGGCGCGGTCTTCCACGGTTACCATTCTGGAGTTGCGTTCCTGAACCTTTTTGACTTCCGCGTCGATTTCGTCCTCCGTCACTTCAACGGTTTTTTTCACCGCGGGAAGGCCCTTGTAGCCTTCGATTTCGACTTCCGGTTTTGTGGTGATGGTCGCTTTGAAAACAATTCCTTCTTTACCGGCGGAAACGAGATCAAAATCTATTTTATCTTCAATCATTTCCAGCTTCGCTTCATTGATCGCCGCGTCCAGCGCATCCGGATACACGGCGTTGATGGCATCCTCGTAAAAGACCTTCTCGCCGTAATACTTTTCAACAAAAGCGCGGGGCGCCTTGCCCTTGCGGAAGCCCGGAATGGAAATTTTCTTAATCTCTTTATGATACGCCTGATTGATTGCTTTTTCAAAAACTTCGGCGTCAACCTCCACTTCCAGCTGATAGCGGTTGGTCTCTACCTTGGTCGTTGATTTTAAACTCATTTTTATTCCTCCTGCAAAAATGCAAATTATCTCAAAGTATTATATCACACGCTACGCTGTTATTCTATATTTTCGTTGAAATATTAATAATTTGTTCACCGAACCAAAACCGGCGTAAACCCGACGAAATCGCAGGAAACCAAGTGCATTTCAATGCCTTCGTACTCCCCCGTCATTGCCCGTCGCGCGGCCTGGCTGCCGTGAATATGGCCAAAATAGCAACGTGTGATTTTTCTTTCTTTTAAGGTACCAAGAATTTCTCGGCACTGAACCCCGTCGTAAACGGGCGGATAATGCAGAAACACAATGGGTTCCGCGCCCTGCCGCACCGCGTCGTCGATGGAGGCGTTCAGCCGGCCGACCTCGCGGTTCACTATTTTTTTGTCTTCCTCCGTTTCGGCGTTGTAAAGCCAGCCGCGCGTTCCGCACACCGCCGCGTTTCCAACAACGACCGCGTTGTTGTGAATGATATGCAGCGTGTGAAATCCGTTTTGGGCAAGGTAAGCGTCCATCTTCTTTTTCGTGGTCCACCAATAATCATGGTTTCCCTTCAGAATCAGCTTTTCGCCGGGCAGTGCATGGAGAAACGCGAAATCGGCCGCCGTATTCTCCAGCTTCATCGCCCACGACACGTCGCCGGCAATGACGACCGTATCCTCGTTCTTCACAATGGCGCGCCAGTTTTTTTCCAGCTTCTGCGTATAACCCTGCCAGCCTTCAAACACGTCCATCGGTTTGTCCGCGCCAAGCGAAAGGTGCAGATCGGCAATTGCATACATTGACATGGCGGTTCCTCTTACTTCCGCGCGATTCCGGTTATTTGCAGCACCGTGTCCTGCATGGCTGCCGCGGTGCAGCGGCCGCAAAACCGAACCGGCTTGCTTTCCAGCCCTGCAATCGGGGCGGGGATCGGCGTACCGGTCACAACGGAAAGCTCCTTGACCTTGTCAAAATCGGAAGCCGCGCTGGCATCCCCGGTGATGGCGTTTAAAACGCTGCCCGCAAATTTATAAGGGCTTGCGGTGGAAACGACGACCGTTGGGGTTTCGGTATCATCGGTTTGAGCCACATATTGATGATATACGTTGACGGCGACCGCGGTATGCGTGTCACAGACATAATTTTCCGTATTGTGGATTTCTTTGATCGTCGCCTTTGTCGCCTCGTCGTCACAGAAGCCCGAGAAAAATTGTTCTTGCACACGCGCCAGGACCGCGTCGTCCACCCGGTATTTTCCGGAAACGGCAAGTTCCTTCATCCAGCCCGCGACCTTTGCGCTGTCGCCGCCGGTCAAATCATAAAGCAGGCGCTCCAGATTACTGGAGATCAAAATGTCCATGGAGGGAGAAATCGTTGTGTGGAACGGCCTGCTGCGGTTGTAAACGCCGGTGTTCAAAAACTCGGTGAGCACATTGTTCGCGTTGGAAGCGCAGATCAGCTTTTTCACCGGCAGCCCCATCTTTTTCGCATAATAAGCCGCAAGGATATTGCCGAAATTCCCGGTCGGGACAACGATATTGATTTCCTCGCCCTCCCGGTCGATTTCGCCGTGCGCCATCAGATCGCAGTACACGGAAAAGTAATACACGATCTGCGGCAGGAGGCGGCCCCAGTTGATGGAATTCGCGCTGGAGAACATCATGCCGTTTTGTTCCAGCAGGCGGTTGAGCTCCCGGTCGGTAAACAGCTTTTTCACACCGGTCTGCGCGTCGTCGAAATTGCCCTCAATGGCGCAGACGGAAACATTGCCGCCCTCCTGTGTGTCCATCTGGCGTTTCTGCATGGGGCTGACACCGTTTTCCGGGTAAAACACAAGAATTTTGGTGCCTTCGACATCCTTGAAGCCCTCCAGCGCGGCCTTGCCGGTATCCCCTGAGGTGGCGACCAGAATGACGGCGGTTTTCCCCGATTTGATTTTTTGCAGGGATTTCGTCAGCAGATGCGGAAGGAGCTGCAGCGCCATATCCTTAAATGCGCAGGTCGGCCCGTGCCAAAGCTCCAGCATATACATATTAACCTTGCCGTTTTGCAGATAAGTAAACGGAGCCGGGTTGTCATTGTCAAATTTGCCGCCCGTATAGGCTTTGACAACGCAGTCCCTGATTTCCTCCGGCGTAAAATCGGTGAGAAACGCGGTCAGAATCCGTTCGGCACGCTCCGCATAACCGAGATGCTGCATGCCGCAAAGATCCGAATAAGAAAAACGGGGCAGTTTTTCCGGAACAAACAGGCCCCCGTCGCCGCAAATTCCCTGCGCGATTGCCTGTGCCGCGGTCACACTGACGCCATTGTCTCTTGTCGATTTATAATTCACGGTATTTCCTCCTTCGCTTTACACAGGATGCCAAAAGCGGAAAAGCCGGTTCCGCAGCGGTTTTCACCCATCCATCCCGTATCCAACTGAATATAATATAACATGAATCACATTAAAGGGAAAGGAAAAACTGATACGCATTTTCAAATAACAGGGCATTCACAAGGGATTCCCGGTAGTTGTGCCGAAGCATCCGCTCCGCTATCGCTTCTACGGACTCGATCCCCGTTATTCCCCCAGGCACATCGGCGCCGTCAAAATCGCTGCCGAACGCAAGGCATTTTTCCCCTCCGAGCGAAAGGAAATGGTCGATATGGCGGATCACGTCGTCGATCCCGGCCTTACCGGAAGCGTTCAGGAATTTTGGGACAAAGGTGACGCCGACCAGCCCGCCCCGGTCACGGATGACCTGAAACTGTTCGTCGGTTAAATTTCTGGGATGATCGCAAAGCGCCCGCGCGTTGGAGTGGGTCGCGATGAACGGTTTTTCCGTACACGCGGCGACGTCGTAAAACAGCTTCTCACTTGCGTGCGAAACATCCACCGCGATATGGAGGCGCTCCATTTCCTTTACGGCAAGCCTGCCGAACTCCGTAATTCCCTTGGGGGAAGGAACCCCCGCGCCGTCGCCGAAATCGCCGGAGGCATTCCATGTCAATGTAATCACCTTTACGCCGCAGTCGGCCATGTATTTCAGCCGGTCAAGGCTGCCGCCCGCCGCCGCGCCGCCTTCCACCGTAAGGATCGCGCCGGTTTTCTTCTGCTCCCGCACGGCCTTCAAATCCGCCGCGGTTCTGCAAAAAACCACCGCATCGGCATTTTTCTCCATTTCCCGGTGAAAACAGTCCAGAAGGGCGTCAAAGGAATCCATGGCATCCCGTCCCCGCTTATCGTCGCTGATCCAAAGGGCAAAGCACTGGAACCAGGGTGAATATTTCCGCCCGCGCTCAAGGGAGATCCGCAGGTTTCCGTTGTAAAGCGGCTGGCCTTTCCCGTAACATTCCGATATGGTATCGCAGTGCAGATCAAAATAGTTCAATAATATCCTCCCCGCGTAAAAGCGTTTTCAATGTGTTCCGCCGAGCCAACGGTGCGGCGGTCCGGCTTCATTACAATGGCAATCACGTCAAACCGAGGCTGAAGCGGCGTCGGGTTTGATTGCAGGTACAACAGCGCTGTTTTGTAAATCTTTTTCTGCTTGCCTGCCGTCACCGCCTCCAGCGGGCTGACCTGATAGTTTTCATCGCGGGTTTTTACCTCCGCAAAAACAAGGTATTCCGAATTTCGCGCGATAATGTCGATCTCGCCATAGCGGGAGTGATAATTTCTGCACAGAATCTCATAGCCCTTCCGGCGCAGGAGCGACGCCGCGAAATCCTCCCCCGCCGCGCCGCAGTTACCGCTCAATTGCAGCATCCCCCAAAATCTTTTTCAGGAAGGTCCTTCTGTGCACCGGGCAGGGGCCGTACTGCAAAAGCATTTCCCTGTGCAGCGCCGTTCCGTAGCCTTTGTGCTTTGCAAACCGGTACTCGGGGTACAGCCGATCAATTTCAAGCATCAGCCGGTCCCGGCTCACCTTCGCAAGGATGGAGGCCGCCGCGATGCTCTCGGAAAGCGAGTCTCCCCGGACCACCGTCTGCACCGGCACGTCGAGAGGCGGCATTCGGTTGCCGTCCACCAGCGCATAATCGGGACGCACTTCCAGTCCGTCAAACGCCCGCTTCATGGCAAGGAATGTCGCCTGCAAAATATTGATCTCGTCGATTTCCCGCTCCGTGGCAAAGCCGACCGACCAACCGATCGCTTTTTCCTGAATGACGCCGAACAGTTCCTCCCGCTTTTTTTCGCTGAGCTTTTTGGAATCGTTGATTCCCTCTATGTAAATACCAGCGGGTAAAATCACCGCGGCGGCAAACACGGGGCCGGCCAGCGGGCCGCGCCCGGCTTCGTCGATGCCGCAGACCGCCCGGTACCCCTTTTCTCTCGCTTTGTTTTCATAGTCCAGCCAATCCATTTGATTCCCCAACCTGTTCCAGCGTGATTCTTCCGATTTTTGCACCCCTGAATTCATCGAGCACCATAATGGAAGCGCGCTCCGTATCAATTTCACCGCCCGAAATCAGCATGCCGCGTTTTTTTCCGATCATTTCAAGCAGCTCGTAGCCCTTTAGGCCCTCGATTTCTTCCAGTTTATATCTCTGCCGAAGCGCGGCGGGGTAGCGGTCGCGCAGAACCTCCAGCAGGCGCGCGGCAAGCCCCTCGGTATCCACAACCTCGTCTTTTACCGCGCCGGTAAACGCAAGCCGCTCCCCCACGTTCTTATCGTCGAACTTCGGCCACAGAACGCCCGGGGTGTCGAGCAACTCAAACCCCTTTCCAATGGTGAACCACTGGTTGGAGCGCGTCACGCCGGGTCGGTCTTCCACATTTGCCTTGCTGTTTTTCGAAAGCCGGTTAATCAGCGACGATTTTCCCACGTTTGGAATTCCGACCACCATCACCCGGATCGGACGGCCGACCATCCCTTTTGACTCCCACCGGGCAATCTGCTCGCTTAAAACATTCCGGACCAGAGGAATAAAGCCGTTCAGGTTTTTCCCCGTTTTGCAGTCGATCGGAAGGGCGGGAATCCCCCGGGAACGGTAAAATTCGACCCAGCGGGCGGTCTGAACGGGGTCCGCCATATCGCATTTATTCATCAGGATGACACGCGGCTTGTTCTGAATCAGGTTGTTTAAAATCGGGTTCCGGCTGCTGACCGGAATTCTGGCGTCGATAATTTCGGCGGCGGCGTCCACCAGCCTGAGACTTTTTTCAATCTGCCGCTTTGTTTTTGTCATGTGGCCCGGAAACCACTGTATGGATTGCGCTTCACTCATGTTTATGATTCCAATCTAACGGTTACTTCATTTTATTTTTCCGATTCTGCCGAACGGAAATACCACAAATTCCGCTTTCCCCAGAATATTATTCACATCGATCATGCCGATGTCCTTATAGCGGCTGTCGTTTGAAACCTTGCGGTTGTCGCCCAGCACAAAAACATGCCCCTTCGGAACGGTGAGCGGAAAGGAATAGTCGGAACGCTGGGTCGTAATACCGTTCTGTATGTAAGCGGATTCATCCAGCGTGACGCCGTCCACGGAAACCGTGCCGGTCTGAAAGTCGATGTTGACCACCTGATTTTCCAGCGCGATCACGCGTTTGATAATCGGCTCGTCAAGTTGTTCCGCATGGGTAATGACAACCACGTCGCCGCGCTGCGGGTGGTAAAAATAGCTTTGCAGCACAACGCGGTCCCCCGACTCGAGATTCGGCTGCATGGAGGGCCCGCTGACGTTCACAATCCGGAACAGAAAGGTAAACAGCATCACCACCACAACCAGCGAGGTGATCAGCGCCTCCACCCATTCAAAGCAATTGGTTACCGTTCCGTTGGACGAACGGTCTTTCGGACGGACTTCATCTATCTCATTTGTATTTTGATACTTATTTTCTTCTGATATCAACGGAGAACCATCTCCTTCTGTTCCTACGGGCCGCCTGTCAAATCCTTTTCAGCCGTCTGCCGAACCGGTCCCGGCAAAGCCCGAAAAACCCCTGCTTTTATATTTTCCCAAACTTTGAAAACGGAGTTAAAATCCATTTTACTTTCCCAATAATATAGCGCTTCTGAATCATACCGACCGCCTGAAAGCGGCTGTCTTCCGAAACGGTTCGGTTGTCGCCAAGAACAAACACACAGCCGGACGGAACCTTTTGCGGGAACTTCACATCGTACTGATTCGTGGTGATTCCGTTTACAAGGTATGCCGATTCGTCCAGTGCGGCGCCGTCCACGTAAACCGTGCCGGTCTTAAAATTGATATCAACTGTCTGCCCCTCGGTTGCAATCACCCGCTTGACAAGCACATTGCCCAGCGTGGTAGCTTTTGCGTCGATGACAATAATATCCCCGCGGGAAAGCGAGGTATACGTGCAGGAGACAAAAAGCCGGTCCCCTTCCTGCAGATTCGGCAGCATCGACGTGCCGTTCACCGTAACAATCCGAAATAAAAATGTGAACAGGACCAGAACCGCAATGATGGACGGAATCAAAGCCTCCATCCAATCAAAGCAGCCGGCCGCCATCCGGCTGCCGGGCTCCTGCCCGGACGGGCGGACGGGCGCATCAGCATGCTGAGCCAACGAACATCACCTCTTCGGAGATCTTGAAAGGAACAGGCCCGCGGCACGGGTTTTCCGCCGCAGTCCCGCAATAGCAAAAAAGGGACACATACATGTCCCTTTCAAACGCGCTGCCGATTATCTGATTTGTTCCTTGACCTTGGCCGCCTTGCCGACCCTGTCGCGCAGGTAATAGAGCTTTGCTCTGCGCACGCGGCCTTTGCGGACAATTTCAACGCCCTTCACGTTGGGGGAATGAATCGGGAATACTCTTTCAACACCAACGCCGTAGGACACACGGCGAACCGTAAAGGTTTCGGAAACGCCGCTCCCCTTGCGGGCAATGACGGTGCCTTCAAAAACCTGAATTCTTTCTCTTTCGCCTTCTCTGATGTTTACATTGATTCGAACGGTATCACCGATTTCGAACTTCGGCATTTCTTCCTTAACAGAATCCTGAGCAATCAATTTTAATGCGTCCATGAAAAATCCTCCTAAATATCCAGACATTCATGCCCTGAGGCAGAGGACTGTCCGCTTCAATGTCACGGTCAAACCGGGCATTGAACCCCACCGGAAAAACCGACGGTATCCAAATGCCTATATATCATACCACAAGGCGGAGCAAGGTGCAAGTTTTTTCGTCATTTATTCGAATATTTTTTGGCTTTCGCCGTAAAGGCAGGTCCGTCTGATCTTCGCGTAAAATTCCAGATGCAGATACTTCCCGACCGCATCCGTCAACAGCGTGGGATTGATATTCAGACTGCTCCCCGCGGGCAGAACCGAACTGATTTCCACCGTGGTTTTTGCGGCGGAAACTTCGATGTTCCCAAGGTACGGCGCAAGATCAAAATCGCTCCAGCCGCTTTTCGTGTGTTTGGAAACGACCAGCGTTTCCGAGCGAAACAGCTCCGCAATCCGGCCGGCGGCCTGTTCGGCATCCATATTTTCCACTTCCAGCGAAATGCGGTAGGAGGCCGCGGTGATCTGCCCTGGCTTCATGACCGGCTCGGTCACGGCGTAAACCCGGATGTCCGGCGGCAGACCGGCGTTCATCCGTTCCATCAGCTCCGCGTCCGATAGGGCGTTGTCCTCCAGCTTCATGTCCATACTTTCCCGTTCGCCGCTGATTCCAAGCGACAGCGGCAGCGCAAAGGTGAGAAACGCATGCGGATTGAACCCTTCCGTATACCAAAGCGGGATTTTTGCTTTATGAATCGCCCTTGCCATGCATCGGTTCAAATCCAAATGGGAAATAAAGCGCGCCGTTCCGGTTTTGCGGAACCAGACCCTAACGGTTTTCAACGCAGATTCCCCCTTTGAAACAGGCCGCGCCACACGCGGAGCATTTTTCCCTGCAATTCGGCGTGGTCCGGTTTTCCCGCGCGCGTTTCCACTCCTCGATCAGGAAAGACTTTGTCACACCGTAATCCAGATGGTCCCAGGGCAGGACCTCATCCGGGCTTCTCCTGCGGTTGGCGTAAAATTCCGGGTCAATTCCACAAGCCCTGAATTGCTCCAGCCATTTGGAAAGGGAGAAAAAGTCTTTCCAACCGTCCATTTTGCATCCGTTTTCCCACGCTTTCAGCAAGACGGCGCCAAGCCGCCGGTCGCCGCGCGCAAACACGGCTTCCAGAAAGCTGGTTTCGGCGTCGTGCCAGCTGAGCTCTATTTTCCTCGTTTTGACCGTGCGGACCAGGTGACGCTGTTTTTCCCGCAGCATTTCCATGGTGTCCTGCGGTTCCCACTGGAACGGGGTGAACGGCTTGGGGACAAAAGAAGCCGTGCTGACGGACACCTTTACGCTTCTCCCCTTCGGCTTGTCCGGATTGCTGTAAAACGCGTCGACAACCGCCTGCCCCAGATTTGCGATCCCCTCCACGTCCTCCATGGTTTCGGTCGGCAGGCCGATCATAAAATACAGCTTGATGGTGGTCCACCCGCCGGCAAACGCGGTGTTCACCGTTTTCAGAAGCTCCTCTTCCGTCACGTTTTTATTGATGACGTCGCGCAGACGCTGGGTGCCCGCCTCCGGCGCGAAGGTTAGCCCGCTCCGGCGCACCGATTTGATTTTGGACATCAGCTCGGTCGAAAAATTGTCGACCCGCAGGGAAGGAAGCGAAACGCCGATTTTCTGTTCCGGCGTCCAGGTGTGGAGCTTGTCCAGCAGGCCGTAAATATCCGAATAATCGCTCGTGCTCAGGGAAGAAAGCGATATTTCATCGTATCCGGTATTCTCGCACAGGTCAAAACACTGTTTGTTGATTACATCCACGGACTTTTCCCGGAACGGGCGGTACAGAAACCCCGCCTGACAAAACCGGCAGCCGCGGATACAGCCGCGCAGGACCTCCGCCACGGCACGGTCATGCACGATTTCAATCGCGGGAACGACAAACCGGTCGGGAAAATAGCTTTTGTCCAGATCAGGCATCAGACGCTTCTTTACGGTTTTCGGCGCGCCGCATTGGGGGCGCATCTCCCGTATGGTTCCGTCTTCCCGATATTCAACCGTGTAAAGGGACGGCACATAGACACCCGGAATCTGCGCGGCGGCCTGCAGAAAATTCTGCTTGGTCCCGCCTTTTTTCTTGAATTCCCGGTAAAGTGCAAGGACTTCAAGGTCGACCTCTTCCCCTTCTCCAATAAAAAACAGGTCGAAAAAGTCTGCCAGCGGCTCCGGGTTGCACGCGCACGGCCCGCCCGCGACAACAAGCCGGGAAAGGGAATGCCGATCACACGCCTTCAGCGGAACCCCGGCAAGGTCGAGCATATTCAGAATATTGGTATAGCTCAGCTCATACTGCAGCGTAAAGCCGATGATGTCGAAATCCGCCAGGCTGTCGCCGCTTTCCAGGGCATACAGCGGCACCTGACAGCGGCGCATCTGCTCTTCCATGTCCGCCCAGGGAGCGAATACGCGTTCACACCAGATGTACGGCACCGTGTTGAGCTGGCTGTAAAGAATCTTCATGCCGAGGTGGGACATTCCCACCTCGTAAATATCCGGAAAGCAAAACGCGAAACGGATTTCCACGTCCTCTTTGCTTTTGATCACGCTGTTCAGTTCCCCGCCAACATAGCGGCCCGGCTTCTGCACCTTTGAAAGCAGTTTTTCTATTGTTTTACTGATCATTGAGTTCCTCCGAGCAGTTTATATGGATTTTATTATACCGCCCGCGGGAAAAGAATGCAAATCAATCGTACCGTTCCCGTTTCAGAAGCAGCAAAAGCATCAGATATCCGCTCACAACCAGAAGGGAAATGTTCCACGGCGACCGGAACAGCGCCACAAAACACAGAGCGGCCAGCGGCGTCAGCACCGCAAACGAAATGACGGACACCACCCCGGCCGCCCGGTTTTCCGGAAGTTTCATGCACAGCAGGGAATACAGCGCCTGCCCCCCGTCAAGCGGTTCGACGGGGAGCAGATTAAAGCCCGCAAAAACACAGTTGGCCAAAAGGAATTTCTGCGCCGTCCCGCAGGGAAAAGCCAGGCAAAGCGGCACGGCGGCAAGATTGGCCGCGGGTCCCGCCAGAGAAATCAAGGCGTCCTTCCCATAGCTTCGTTTTGTGCCGCCGGATTTGACCATGTCGATGCCGAACGGCGTAAAGCGGATTTCGGAAAGCCCGGCGCCGAAGCAGCGCAGAGCGCCTAGATGCCCGGATTCATGCAAAGCGGCGGCCGAAAAAACGGGAAGCGCGGACCCGCTCCTGTCTTCTATCAAAAAAAGCGCCAGCACGGCAAAAAACAAAAAGCTGACTGTGATTTTACAGTTTTTTACGGAAAAGATCATCCGTCAATCAGCTTCTGCGACTCCACTGCCGGAGCCGAACCCGTCGATTTGGATGATGCCGGTCCGCTGCCGGATGAAGGAGCAGCCGCGGAAGAAGCGCTTTTTGCGGACGCGGCTCCGGACGCGCCCTGAGAAACCGCGGAGGACGGCGCACCTTGCGACTTTGTCCCCGCTGCCTGGGAGGCCGTGGAAGAAGCGGCCTGCGAGGAAACCGGGAACAGAGAAATGACTGTTGTTTTGATCTGGCTGATGGTCTCGTCCGGAATAATCGTCTGGTAGGCGTACTGAATGTACCAATCCCGGACGGTTTGATATGCCTTGCCGCCGAAAACCCGAAGCATCAGAATGGTGATCACGACTACGGCGCACACGGTGATCTGAATAATCGTCAGCAGCTTTGTGCTGGCTGCCTTTCTCCTGTAATTTTGCAGCAGCTCCTCGTCCGTTTCCTGCTCGAAATCCTGATCCTCACAGTTTTTATCATCGTAGTCTTTATCCTTGTTGTCCTTCATGGTAATTCCTCCTGAAAATGAATGTCCGGTCTTTAATTCATATGAAATCACGCGGAAGAAGAGAACCGGACAAACAAAAAACAACCGCCGCAAAAGCGGCGGTCGGAGAAATTATTTGGATCTGATGTATTCGTCGATGGAGCGGGCTGCTTCCTTCCCGCCGCCCATGGCCAGAATGAC
This sequence comes from Clostridiales bacterium, assembly GCA_012517675.1. Lineage (GTDB taxonomy): Bacteria > Bacillota > Clostridia > Oscillospirales > Acutalibacteraceae > Caproiciproducens. The sequence continues at coordinate 19,581 of JAAYUL010000001.1, forward strand.
GGTCGCCGCGCCGCTGACGGCATCGCCCGCGGCATAAACTCCCTTTCTGGTGGTTTCCATGGTTTTTTCATTGACAATAATGCAGCCGCGGCTGTTCGTGTCCAGCCCTTTGGTGGTCGAGTGAAGCAGCGGATTCGGGGAATTGCCGATCGCCATAATCACGCAGTCGACCGGAATCTCAAAGTGCGACCCGTCTATCGCCACCGGCCTGCGCCTGCCGGAAGCATCCGGTTCGCCAAGCTGCATTTTTACGCACTCAATGGACTTCACACGTCCGCTCTCATCCCCATGAATCGCCACGGGGTTGCGCAGCAGGTTGAAGATAATGCCTTCTTCCTTTGCGTGGTGGATTTCCTCTTTACGGGCGGGCATCTGTTCCTCCGCGCGGCGGTAGACGATATAGACGTTTTCCGCGCCCAGCCGCTTGGCTGTCCGCGCGGCGTCCATGGCAACGTTGCCTCCGCCGACCACCGCGACGTTCTTCGGGCGGAGAATCGGGGTGTCGTATTCGTCCCGGTAAGCCTTCATCAAATTCACCCGGGTAAGGAATTCATTCGCGGAATAAGTTCCCACCAAACTCTCGCCGGGAATATTCATGAAGCTGGGAAGACCGGCGCCGGACCCGACAAAGATGGCTTCAAACCCCATATCAAACAGCTCGTCTATGGAAAAAACCCTGCCGATCACCATGTCGGTGTCAATGGCAACACCCTTGGCCTTCAGCGCGTCCACTTCCTTCTGAACGATTTCCTTCGGAAGACGGAACTGCGGAATCCCGTACATCAGAACGCCGCCCGCGGTGTGAAGAGCTTCAAAAATCGTGACGGCATAGCCGAGACCCGCCAGGTCGCCCGCGCAGGTCAGGCCGGCAGGGCCGGCACCCACGACCGTCACCTTGTGGCCGTTCGATTCCGCGCGCGTTTCCTCCTGTTTTCCGTTTTTCATGTACCAGTCCGCGGCAAACCGCTCCAAACGGCCGATGCCGACGGGTTCGCCTTTGATTCCGCGCACACAGTTGTGCTCGCACTGGCTTTCCTGCGGGCAAACACGGCCGCAGACAGCGGGAAGAGAATTGGTCAGCTTGATTTCGCGGTAGGCGCCCGCGAAATCTCCCTTGGCGATCAGCCCGATAAATTCCGGAATATGGACGCCGACGGGGCACCCGCTCACACAGGGGTGATTTTTACATTGCAGGCAGCGCTGCGCTTCTTCCAGCGCCATTTCCTCCGTGTAGCCAAGCGCGACCTCGTCAAAGTTTTTATTGCGGACGTTGGGATCCTGTTCAGGCATCGGCGTCTTTTTCATCGACATGTTAGGCATTCTTCGCACCCTCCATCAAATGGCAGTTAAAATCGCGCGCGGCCTCCCGTTCCTGTTCGGCATAGGTGCGCGACCTTTTGATTGCTTCGTCGAAATCGACTTCATGGCCGTCAAAATCCGGGCCGTCCACACAGGCAAATTTGGTTTTTCCGCCGACCGTCAGTCTGCAGCCGCCGCACATGCCCGTGCCGTCAATCATAATCGGATTCATGCTGACGATAGTTTTGATTCCGTATTCCTTTGTCAAATTGCATACGGCGCGCATCATGACCAGCGGGCCGATCGCAACAACAAGATCGTACTTTTTCCCGTCTTCCAGATTCTTTTTCAGCGCGTCGGTGACAAAGCCCTTATTGCCGTTGGAGCCGTCATCCGTCATAATGATCAGACGGTCGCTGGCCGCCCGCATTTCATCCTCCAGAATCACAATATCCTGATTGCGGAAGCCCACGATCATGTCGACTTTCGCGCCGAGCCGGTGCAGTGCTTTCGCCTGCGGGTACGCAATCGCGCAGCCCGCGCCGCCGCCGATGACGGCTACATTGCGGTAGCCCTCCAGTTCGGAGGCTTTTCCGAGGGGACCGATAAAGTCCAGAATGGCATCGCCGACATTCAGCTGATCCAGAAGCATCGTGGTTTTTCCCACCTTCTGATAGATGATGGTCACCGTGCCCTTTTCCCGGTCATAATCCGCGATTGTGAGCGGGATTCTCTCGCCGAATTCATTTACACGGAGAATAATAAACTGCCCCGCCTGCGCTTTTTTGGCAATGAACGGCGCATCGATGGACATCAATGTCATGGAGTCGTTCAATACACGCTTTTCCACTATTGCGAACATAAAACAGACACTTCCTTTTCTTGCAGCATAAATCCTACAACCATATTATAAATGCTGGTTGTATTATTATCAATCCCAAAAAGACATACCGTTCATTTTTCAGGCATAATTTTCAATAAAACAACCGGTATTCCGCCGTTGCTCCGGTCGAACGGGAACCTGTTTTTGCTCCGTCGCTACTTCGGACCCAAGCCTTGTAGGCCGCGTCGCTATTTTTGTTTCGTGCAATCCTAAATATGCAGAATAACAGTTCCTTGCCTTATCTGTATATCAATATAATTTATTTTATTTTTCTATTGACTTAAATAATATTTAGTATATAATAAATATTATTAAGTTATTTATGAAAGAAGGGATAAATTGGACATTGATAAAATCCCACAGTGGATACTTGCCTTAGAACAGGAAGATGCGACTTTCCTGAAAAATTTTGTTTTAAAATCAGGTTCTCTAAAAGAGATCGCGAATTTATACAGGGTATCTTACCCTACCGTCCGGTTGAGGTTAGACAAGCTCATACAAAAAATAGAAATGAGCGACCAGGAAGAGGATGAACCTTTCCAGGCTTTTATTAAAGGATTAGCGGTTGATTCCCGTATTGATTTGGAAACAGCAAAAATTATTATTGAAAAATATAAAAAGGAAAAGGAGAGATAGTTTTATTATGGATAGAAGTTTTCTTATCAGCATTGGAATCGCTGCAATCAGTTGTGTTGTTGAAGCCTACTGCGCCAGATTAAAAAATCCGATTTGGGGCGGTATCATCCCTCTGTTGGTTTTGGCAGCCAGTATTTATATTTTGGCCACTGGACGGATCGCCTTTCGCCTTACATCTTTTATAATTTTTCTTTTTTTGAATCTCGTCCTATGGGAAGGATGGATTACCAGCAGAGAAAAGTACAAAAAGAAGCAAAAAGCGGAATTAGACAAGATGAAAGCACAAGACCTTGATGATTCAAAAGAGAAGGAATCGTTGAAAGAAAAATAAGGGATGCTTCGCCCTATTGTGAAACAAAACGCAAACAAGCAACTTTGAGGAAAGTTTTATTATGGAACAGGGTCAGTAATCAACAAACCAGACGCCAAAAATACAGAGCCGATCACCAATGAGATATACATGCTGATCGGCTCTGCTTGTATGGTAACGGTGATCCCCTTTGCTCCAGTTTTTCATCTCACGCGCGCAGGTGCGCGGATTGTCGTTCTCCAACCGGCAAAACGTTTGGGAAACCCGCCAAAGCAGACAAAAAAGCCGCGGCTTTCACCGCGGCTTTTCCGGTTTATTTTCTTGTTACAGGATAATACAGATCAGGCCGTTGCACCCGTCGTTGATGATGCGCTCAATCGTTTCGCGCACCTTGTCGCGCGCGTCGCCCGGCATCCGGTACAGCTTGTTATGGAGCCCTTCGTTGACAAGCTCGTGCAGGTTTTTACCGAAAATATTGGATTCCCAGATTTTCGCGGGGTCCGCCTCGAACTCCTTGAGCAGATACATGACAAGCTCCTGCGACTGCGCCTCGGAACCGACGATCGGCGTAAGCTCCGTTGTAATCCGCGTTTTCATCATGTGAATGGAGGGTGCGGCGGCTTTCAGACGAATGCCGTACTTTCCGCCCTGCTTGATGATTTCGGGTTCCTCCAGCGAAAGCTCCTCGATTCCCGGCATAACAATGCCGTAGCCGGTTTCCTGAACATCCTGATACGCCTGCCTGATTTTGTCATACTCTTTTTTGGTCTGCGCAAGACTGAGAACCGTGTCGAGCAGCGTTCCTTCGTCATTGATTTCAATTCCGGTTTTCTCGCCCAGGATTTTATAAAACAGATTCTGGTCGAGCAGGACGGAGATTCTTGCATGGCCGGAACCCAGCTCGATCGAAGTGGTTTTTGCCCCGCGGACATATTCGCATTTCTGAACGTCGTCCACAATCCTGTCGACGTCGCGGATTTTCGATATCTGCGCGGCGGATTGCTGTATGGTTCCGTAAACTGCCGAACGCAGCCAGTGGTCCTTTTCCAGGGTGGAAATCCAGTGGGGCATATCCACTTTTATTTCTTTCACCGGGAATTCAAACAGGACCTTGGCCAGAATCTCGCGGATCTCCGTTTCGTCCATTTCCAGACAGTTGACCGGAAGGACCGGAACGCCGTAGCGCTTCTGTAAATTTTCAGCCATGGAAACCGATTCCCCGGAAGCGGGGTTGACACAGTTCAAAAGAACGATAAACGGCTTTTGAATCTCCTGCAGCTCTTTAACGACACGCTCTTCCGCTTCCTCGTATTCCGCGCGGGGAATGTCGCTGATGCTGCCGTCCGTGGTAATCAAAAGGCCGATGGTGGAATGCTCCGTAATGACTTTTTTCGTTCCGATTTCGGCGGCCATGTTAAACGGTATCGGCTCGTCGTACCAGGGCGTCATCACCATGCGCGGCATATCGTTTTCTATGTAGCCGAGCGCGCTGGGAACAATATAGCCCACGCAGTCGATCAGGCGGACGGAAAAAGTCGCGCTGTCGTCCACATGAACCGTTACCGCCTGCTCCGGCACAAATTTCGGCTCGGTTGTCATAATGGTGCGTCCGGCGGCGGACTGGGGCATCTCATCAATCGCGCGGTCGCGGCGGTAGGTGGAGTCCATGTTCGGGACAACGATCAAATCCATAAACTTCTTGATGAAGGTGGATTTCCCGGTCCGGACCGGGCCGACCACGCCGATATAGATATCCCCGTTGGTGCGCTGCGAAATATCGCTGTAAATATTGCGTTCTTCCATTTTACCTCCCCCTCAGGCAGAGAAATATTGTTTTGTTTTCAGAAAATTACATGGGAATCAGCAGCATCCTCCTGTTCTCAACGGAATCGCCGGAAAAGTCGTTTTCCAGCCGGATCGCATCCGCGGAGGTGCAGTAGGTCCTTGCAATATTCCAAATGGTTTCCCCGGCGTCCGCATAGTAAATGCTCAGCGCCGCGGATTGATCCCGTGCCCTCGGCTTGGTTTCATCCGCCGTTACTTCCGTAATCATTTTGAACGTCTGCTGAACGGAAACGTTGGCGCACAGCTTCAATTCCGCCTTTACCTCAAGCCCCGCACCCATAATGCGGTAGCTGATTCCCCCGACACAGACTTCGGCGGAGCAGCGCAGGTTCCCTGCCGGGGCCGTATACGGCTTTGCATACTCAAAATCCGCCATGCGTTCAAAATAGAACGGCCTGCTTTCCTCGTTGAGCGCCAACACACACAGATTGATTTTCCCTTTAAAAACAAGCTGGTCGTTTTCGCATGAGGCGGAAACCGTACTCATTTCATTCCAGATATCCAGCACTTTTGTTACGGTGGTGTCCTCGGTGCTCAGCGATGTTTTCAGCACGTAATTGTCACAGACGCACTGTACCAGGTTATCCATGCTTTTTTGTTTGCTCTCGATATTCATATCGTATTTTTTGGAATACGCATCGGTCACAATGGTAACTTCCGAAGGCAGGTAGGCGGCGGCGTCCGCAAAAAGCTTGATCTGCGCGTCAAAAAAGATTTTGTCGCCGGAATAATCGTTTTTGATCTGAATGTCGACCCCGATCACGCTGATTTTCAGGTCGCACATGCAGTCCTCCGTCGCGCCGTCGCAGTCCACCATCTGTGTAAACGGAACCGCGTACTCCATCGCCTCCAAATTGAAATCACTTTCGCCGGAGGAATACAGAAGCCTGACATACACCTCGCCCTTCGCCATGATTTTGTTCGGAATCACTTTAAAATCCTGAACGGCGACAAACGCATCCGTGCGCATGATATTGTCCGCCGTGGGCTTCCCCTGACCAAGCTCCAGCACTTCGTCCACACTGAACTGCTGCCGGCCCAGACCGACCATGCGGTTGACGGTAAGGGTGTCTTTCTTCTGTTCCACATCATCGCCTTCAATACCGCTCACCACTTCGCTTTCCGTTTGTGCCATAACACGCGCACAGACGGAAAAAGCCCCGTGGATGTCAAGGCGGCGGGGGCTGGTGGCCCGGCAGTTGATATATTCCACGCGGGGAAACGCGATAATCTGTGCGTTTTCCGCACTTTGCTTTAAGGGAATGGAAACACTGAAGGTATCGCTGCTGTCGCAGCAGCGTACAAAGGTGCCCGCCGAATCAAGATAAAAAACCTTGACAGTATAGCTGCCCTCCAGTTCCAGCCTATCCCCTGTGATTCCCTTCGATAAGATGCGGGGATAAACCTGGCATTTTAAAATGCGCTGAATATCCGGACAATAGTCGGGCAGGCTGACGTCAAGGTCAACAGGCTGTTCCTGGCAGCCGTCATAGATCAGCTCGCTGGCAGCCAACGCCTCGCGGTCAAGCATATAATCCATAAAGGTTCTCTCCTTTTCCTGTTTCTACCTAATTGTTATTCCAACCTTGTACCTTTTATGCTATGGATTTCAATAAAAAATGCCGGCCGCGGTTGCGGCCGGCATGCTCTGTTTACGCTTCCTTTTTGATATTGAAAAAAGTGCGGAGTAAAAAGCCTAAAAATTTCGGACTTTTAAAAACAACAACCTTCATGACAAAACCCCCTAATTATGTTCTGCATCGCAGCAACGCAATACCCAATCCGACAATAATACAGGCCGCAATAAACAGCATCAGGCCCGGCGGACAAAAACAGGAGAAAATCAGCCCAAGCCCGAACACAATCGCATAGGAACCCGGAAAACACCATTTGTTGTTCCTTTGGCACCGCATCCGAACCATCACCTTTCCTTCAGGGCCGCCGCCTCCATAACTCTAATTTCATAATATTCAGGTGTGATATTTTTGTGCGATGAAAATAAGAAGTTTGTAAAAGCGTAACCACAGGGTATTTTCTGCCGAAAAGGAAAAGGGCCGGGATACAAGATCGTATCCCGGCCAACGAAAAAACGGTTCCACGGCAGACGGACAAATTCCGTCAGACATTCTCCAGCACGATGATCAGCGCATTGCCGCCGTGCACGGTTATTTTTGCATTTTCATCCACAACGACATTGCTGACCCCGATCGGCTGGGACGCGCAAAGCCGCGTTTCGGTCAAAGGATACTTCAGCCCTTCGTAAGATACCGTGCAGGAGGAAACGCCAAAGGGAAAAACCGAAACAGTGGCGCCGACAATCCCGCTCAGGGTAAGCCTTCCCCCGTTCAGGAGGAAAACGCGGCAGCCGTCGCCGGAAATCATGGCGCGGCAGCCCTGCCCCGCCAGAAACTGAAGGATGTAAAGATTGGCAATGGAGTGGTCAATCCGGCCGCCCAAAACGCCCAGCAGTAAAAAATCGCGAAAGCCGCGGCGAATGGCGATTTTTACGGCCGCCATGGTATCGGTGTCGTCTTTTTCCCGCTTCAGGCGTATCGTTTCCACATTTTCCGGCGGCGCGCTCTGCGCCGAATCAAAATCGCCCACCACCAGGTCCGGCGTAACACCGTACCGCAAAGCGGAATCCAGCCCGCCGTCGGCACAGACGACAAAAGAATTTTTCCGGTCGAATTCTCCGGTAAAATCAGACTCCCTGCACGAAGCCGATCCGATAATCACGCATCTTTTCATTTCAGATTCCATTCCTTTATTTCTTTGACTTCCGCATACATCGCCGCATAGCTGTCATGCCTTGAGCGGCTGATTTTGCCTTCTTCCACCGCCCGAATGACCGCGCAGCCCTTTTCACACACATGAGAGCAGGAAGTAAACCGGCAATGGTTCCGGTACGGTTCAAACTCGCGGAAGCAGTACTGAAGATCTTCTTTCCGGACAAGGTCGTACCGCTCGATCTGTATGGAGGAAAAGCCCGGCGTATCGGCAACATAGGTGTTTTCCCCGAGACGGATCAGTTCGACCTGGCGGGTCGTGTGGCGCCCCCTGCCCAGTTTATAACTGATCTCCCCCGTTTCCAGATTCAATCCGGGGGCGATGCGGTTCAGCAGCGAAGACTTTCCGACGCCGGAGTTCCCGGTAAACGCAGTGATTTTCCCGGCAAGCCGCGGGCGTACCGCTTCCACGCCGTCTCCCGTGGCGGAGGAAACTGAAAAGCAGAGGAATCCGGCCTTTCGGTAAATTTCTTCAATCTGCCCGCCGCTTTGCAGGTCGGTCTTGGAAATGACCAGGATCGGTTCGATCCGCTTGTCCTCCGCGGCGGCAATGGTCTTGTCGATCACAAAGAAATTCGGCGCGGGATCGCACACGGAGACCACAATCATCAGCTGGTCGATATTGGAGACAGGCGGCCGCACCAGAAAGTTTTTTCTGGGCATGATTTCTTCTATGTAGCCCGTGCCGTCCTTTTCCGCCTGAATCCGGACCGTGTCCCCGGTCATCGGCGATATTTTATTTTTCCGGAAAAGCCCCCTTGCCCTGCACTCATATACCATACCGGCGGCTTCCACATAATAGAAACCGCCGATTCCTTTGATAATTCTTCCCTGATGCATTTCACTCATAGGCCGTTCACTGTGTGACGGACGGAGCCGGAGTGATGCTGGCCGAGCTTGCGGAGGAGGAACTGCTGCTGGCGGGCGGCTCATATTCATAGCCCGCGGTTTTGGTGACGACAGGCGTTGCCGAATCAAAATTGACGGTATAGACCGCATATTTGTTGCCGTCCAGCTCCACGGTTATGGTCTTTTTCCCACTGGTACCCGTGACCAAAATGGTGTAGTCGGGGTTATAAACCGGCTTTAATGAAACATCGGTATAGTTTTTCATGGGTTCATTGCCAAGATAAGCGTTCAAAGTGACCTCGTTGCTTACACTCGGAAGCTGAACCACCACTTCCGCCGTCCGTTCGGAATATTTTCCGGAACTGACCACAAGGTTAACCACTGAACCTTTTGCGAGGGGTACCCCGGGCAGCGGGTCGGTCTCCAGAACCGTATCCTTCGGTTTTCCGCTGTCATCCTTGGAGGTTACCGTCCCAACGGTCAGACCCTTAGCCAAAATCTGCGTTTTAGCGTCCGATAAAGTCATGCCGAATACCGAAGGAACATTCACCTGCTCATCGGATGACCCGCTGCTGACATAAACCGTAATCAGCGTGGTCCCCTTCACGGCCTGCGTGCCCTGCGGCGGATTCGTGCTTTTCACATAGCCTTTCTTCACCGTATCATCCTGCACCGGCTCAATTTTATAAGGAAGATCAAGCTTCAGCAATTCGCTTTCCGCTTCTTCCTGCGTTTTATTGGAAAGGTCCGGCACAACGACCGGTTCCCCGCCGCCGTTGACCACAAGGGTCACCTTGGAATTTGCCTTGACCGTGGTCCCCGCTTTCGGCGTCTGGCTCAATATAATGCCGGCATCCTGGCTGGAATCGTATTTTGTTTCCGTTTCAAAGGTAAACTGGGAACTATACTGCTTTTGAACGTTCGTCAGCGTTTTTCCGACAAAATTCGGGAGTGAAACATCGCTTGGCTGCGCGTTGAAGCTGCGAATCAGGGCGGCAACCCCAAAACCGATGGCGACAATCAAAAACGCGGCCGCAATGCCGGCGATGATTGCAACGGATTTCTTTTTCTTCGGTTTGGAGGTGTCCAGATCCTCTTCGTACTCATAGTTGTCGTTGTAGGCGGCAGACTCCGCATTTTTCACGCTGTTGATGGCGTCCACGTATTTGGTCGGGTTTTCATCCACAAAATATTTGTATTGGAAGCTGATGCTCGGGTTCCGGCGGAATTCCTCGATGTCGTTCAGCATTTGCGCGGCGGACTGGTAACGCTGCGCCGGATTTTTCTGCATGGCTTTCAGCGTGATCTGCTCCAGGCCCTCCGGAATCGCGGGGTTAATCTCTCTCGGCGGCTTCGGGTCGGCCTGCAGCTGCATAATGGCGACCGATACCGCGTTGTCCGCCTCAAACGGCAGCCGTCCCGTCAGCATCTCATACAGCATGACGCCGACGGAATACAGGTCTGCCTTTTCATCCGTAATGTCGCCTCTGGCCTGTTCGGGGGCAATATAGTGGACCGAGCCGATGGCTTTGTCCGTCATCGTCCTCGTTTCGCTGCGGGAAAAGCGGGCAATGCCGAAATCCGTCACCTTGATGGTGCCGTCCTGCAGCAGCATGATGTTCTGCGGCTTGATATCGCGGTGAACCACGCCCTTTTCATGAGCATGCTGCAGCGCGCGCAGAATCTGAACCGTGAAATGGATTGCTTCTTTCCACTTGATTTCCTTTTGCTGGTCCAAATATTCCTTCAGCGTAATGCCGTCAATATATTCTTCCACAATATACTGAATCCGATCGCCGAAGCTTACGTCGTATACCTTTACAATGTTGGGATGGGAAAGCACCGCGATTGCTTTTGACTCATTTTTAAAACGCCGGATGAATTCTTCGTTTCCAAGGAATTCATCCTTCATGATTTTAATCGCCACTGTCCGGTCGTCAATCGTGTCGTATGCGCGGTAAACAAGCGCCATTCCGCCAACGCCGATCAGTTCATGAATCTCATACCGTCCGTCGAGCCTCTTGCCGGTGTATTTATCCACACATATCAACTCCTGTCAAAAGTTCGTTTTCCACAACCGCAACGGTGATGTTGTCGCCTCCGCCTTCCTCTTTTGCCATTTCGATCAGCCTCAGGGCAAGCTCCTGCGACTCCACTTGTTTAGCAAGCGCGGCAATTGTTTCCGCATCGATATAATTTGTCAGTCCATCGGTGCAAAGCAGGAGCAGGTCTCCAAGCGCAAACGGATGCTCACAGTAATCCGTCTGAATGGATTCCTCCACGCCGAGCGCGCGCGTTATGATGTTTTTCTGCGGGTGACGCCTGGCCTGCTGCTCGGTAAGGTCTCCCTTTGCCACCATTTCCTGCACCATGGAATGGTCGGTGGTGATTTGCCTGATTTCCCCCTTTGAAATCAGGTAGGCCCGGCTGTCCCCCGCGTGCGCAACGTGCGCCACTCCGCCGCAGACCACAGCTGTTACGACCGTGGTTCCCATGCCGGAAAGCTCGCTGTCCTCCATTGCTTTGTCGTGGACCTCAAGGTTGGCGTTCATAATGGCGGATAAGATCAGGTTGCGCACGGCGCTGTGCGGCATGCCCTCCCGGAAGGAGGAAATCAGCTGCTGAGAAATGGATTCCACCGCGATTTCGCTTGCAATATTGCCGCCGTTCACCCCGCCCATACCGTCACAGACCACAGCCCATGCGCAACCGCCGGGAAAAAGCCCGGTCCTGCACGCGTCCTGATTGGTGTGCCGAACAAGGCCGATGTCGGTTTTACTGAAGACTCTCAACGCTGTCCACCTCCTTATTGTACCTGCGCCTGAGCTGACCGCAGGAAGCATCGATATCCGAACCAAGCGTTCTCCGCACCGTTACGGGTATCCCCTTTTCCGAAAGGATCGCGCTGAACCGTTTGAGCCGGTCCGCAGAGCTTTTCTGAAAGCCCGCGCCGGTCACATTGTTCACCGGAATCAGGTTGACATGGCTCAGCGTTCCTTTCAGACGCCCGGCCAGCTCTTTAGCGCAGGCGTCGCTGTCGTTCACGCCGCTGATCATGGCGTATTCGAACGAAATGCGCCGGCCGGTTATTTCCCCATAATAACGGCAGGCTTTCAAAAGCTCCCCCACCCCCCACCGCCGGTTGACCGGCATGGTGCGGGAACGGATTTCATCGTTGGGCGCATGCAGGGAAATGGAAAGCGTCAGCTGCAGCTTCTTTTCCGCAAGGTCATATATTTTATCCACAATCCCGCAGGTCGAAAGCGAAATATGACGCATTCCGATATTCATCCCCTCGCTTGAGGAAACCAGCTCCAGAAAGCGCAGGACATTTTCGTAATTGTCCAGCGGCTCCCCCATGCCCATCATCACCACATTGGAGATGCGGGTGCCGAGATCCGCCTGCGCCGCCTGAATTTGAGCAAGCATTTCGGACGGGGCAAGATTCCGTGAAAACCCGCTTTTGCCCGTGGCGCAGAACGCACAGTTCATTTTACAGCCGACCTGTGTGGAAATGCAGATCGTGCGGCCGTGATGGTAATCCATCACGACGCTTTCCACAAGCTCGCCGTCATGGAGGCGGAACAGGTATTTAACGGTTCCGTCCAATTTGGATTTCTGTTTTTTTTCCACCGCGGCACCGGCTATGTAATATTGTTCGGAAAGCGTGCTGCGGAACGCGAGTGACTGGTCGGTCATTTCATCGAACGACGCTGCCCCCCGGTGCAGCCAGTGGAAGACCTGGCGCGCGCGGAAGGCAGGCAGACCGGTTTTTGAAAAGTCCGCCTGTATTTCGGCCAGAGTCATGGATTTGATATCCTGCGGATTCAAGCGTTTCACTCCTGTTTTTTCCGGAAAGCGGCAACAAAAAAGCCGTCGGTCCCATGCGCGTGCGGCATCATGGTGAACTGATTTTCCGGCTCCCGCAATACGCGGATCATCGGCGCCGGAAGCGAGACCGGCTGCGGAAGAAAATCACCGTGATGTTCCGCGAATTTTTCAGCCACTTCGCCGTTTTCCTTTGGGTTCAACGTGCAGGTGGAATACACCAGGATTCCACCTGATTTTACCAATTCGGATGATTTACAAAGAATACGGTACTGCAAATCCGGCAGGCTGTCAAGTGCCGACGGATTTTTATACCGGATTTCTGGTTTTCTGCGAATAATCCCAAGCCCGGAGCATGGCGCGTCGCACAAGACGCGGTCGGCCGGCTCCAGCTCCCGCGCGGGGTTCAGGGCGTCGCGCATCTCCGCCTGAACGGCGGAAAGCTTCAGCCGCCGCGCGCCCTGCCGGATCAGCCGTACTTTCCCCTTGTACTGGTCGAACGCGAGCAGCTCCCCCCTGTTTTCCATCATTTCCGCCAAGGTGAACGATTTTCCGCCCGGCGCGGCGCAAACATCGATCAGGCGGCAGCCGGGAACCGGGCTGAGCACCGCACAGCACAGCTGGGAGGATAAATCCTGAATGTGAAACAGACCGTCCCGAAAGCTGAGGGAATCGCCGACCGCGCCGGTATTTTCCAGCTCCACCGCATTTTTCAGCCAGGGAACCGCCCTGGCTGAAATTTCTTCACCGGCAAGTCTTTCCAATAAGTTTTCCTCGGAAATCAGCGTATTATTCACCCGGGCAAACACCGGCGGGCGGTCGACACAGCTTTCCAGCAGAGAGAGCGTGCATTCTTTGCCATATGCCTTCTGCCAAAGGGAAATGAGCCATTCCGGGAAGGAATATTTCACACTCAAAGAAAGGAGCGGCTGCGCCGTTTCGTCCGGGGGAGCGGCCTTTTCGGGCCGGCGGGTCAGGGAACGAAGCACTGCGTTGACAAACCCGGAAGCCCGGCCGGCATGGTTTTCCTTGGCAAGGGTCACCGACTCGTTCACCGCTGCGGACTGCGGAATTTTTTCCATATACAGAATCTGGTACGCGCCCATGCGGAGAATCTCAAGCACCGTCGGGGAAATCTTGTCAATCGAAACGGACGAAAAACGGGAGATGACATAATCGAGCGTGATGCGGCGTTCCAGCACCCCGTAAAAAATTGCGGCAGCAAGGGCCTTGTCGCGCGCGTCAAGGGAAAGCGAAGCAAGGGTTTTATCCAGCACGATATTGGAGTAGCCTTCGTCCACATCCACATGGAGCAGCGCGGAAAGCGCGGCGGAACGTGCGTTGTTCATCAGTCCCTGCCCCGCCTGTTCCCCGCAATGGTCAAAAGCCGCAGCAGCGTCATAATCGCGGCAAAGCTGGCGGCAAGGTAGGTCATCGCCGCGGCGGTGAGCACTTTCTTCGCGCCTTCCAGCTCATCCGGGTACAAAATCCCCGAATCGCCCAGCGCGCGGATGGCGCGGAAGCTGGCGTTAAACTCGACCGGAAGCGTTACCAGCTGAAACAGCACCGCAAGGCTGTACAGGGCAATGCCGGCGTAGACCACGAAATCATACTGCAGCGGCAGAATCAGCCCGACAATGACAATCGGAATCGCAAGGCGGGAACCAATATTCGTCACCGGGACCAGCGCGGTCCTGATTTTATTCGGGAAATATCCCTGCGCGTGCTGGATGGCATGGCCCGCCTCGTGCGCGGCAACGCCCACCGCGGCGATGGTGGAGGCGGAATACACGTTTTCGGAAAGGCTGATGGTATTGTTCCGCGGGTCAAAGTTGTCCGTCAGGTTTCCCTCGACCCTCTGCACCTGAACGCCGTAAGCGCCGCCGCTGCGCGCAACCGCGTTCGCCGCCTGCGCGCCCGTCATGCGGTTCAGCGTGCCGACCCGGGAATATTTGCGGAACGCGGACTGAACCTTAACCTGCGCGATCATCGTGACGATGATCGCGGGAAGCATATAGATAAAATATGTATAGTCGAAATAATAAAAGCCCATGGTAACACCTCCACGATATGGTCATTGAAGAACCGTATTTTCCCCGACGGGATGCCCGCGCAAAAAATCGCGCCCGCTCATTTTTTTCCCGCCCTGCAGCTGCACTTCCAGCAGCTCCAGAGCGGAACCGCCGCCGCAGGACACCACAAAGCGGCCGTCGGATTCCGCCGCCTTTCCCGGCTCCCCGCTCCCGCAGGGGCAAAGCGCGGTTTTGTGTATTTTCAGCTTTTTATTGTGAAAGGCGGTGAACGCAACCGGCCACGGGGAAAGCCCCCGCACCAGATTGTGAATGCCCTGCGCCGGTTTTGTCCAGTCGATGCGGGCCAATTCCTTGGTCAGCATCGGCGCGTAAGACGAGTCGGCGTCGTTCTGCGGAATTCTTTGGTCCGTTTGGTCCCGCAGGGCCTGTACGGTTTTCACAAGGAGCCGCGCGCCCATTTCAGACAGCCGGCCGTACAGCTCGCCTGAGGTTTCGTCCGGGCCGATTTCGGTGCTCTGCGAAAGCAGCATGTCGCCCGTGTCCAGTCCTTCCGCCATAAACATGGTGGTTACCCCGGCGTACCTGTCGCCGTTGATCACGCTCCATTGAATCGGCGCCGCGCCGCGGTATTTCGGCAAAAGAGAGCCGTGTACGTTGACACATCCAAAGCCGGGGATATCCAGAATGGCTTTCGGAAGAATTTTTCCGTATGCCACCACTGCGATCAGCTCCGGCTGTAACGCCCGCACCAGCTCCACCGCCTCTTCCTTCCGGAGCGTGGCGGGCTGATAAACCGGAATCCCCCGTTCCGCGGCCAGCACCTTGACCGGCGGCGGGGTCAGGGCATATCCCCTGCCCTTTGGTTTGTCCGGCTGTGTAAACACGCCGCACACCTCATGCCCCGCCTCAATCAGACTCTTTAAGGAGGGCACCGCAAAATCCGGAGTACCCATAAAAACAATGCGCATGGTGATCACCCGCCCTGTTATTTTTGTTGTTCCAATTCTTCCCTGTCCAGCATACGGATTACATGGGACGTGAAGATAATTCCGTTCAGATGGTCCGTTTCATGGCAGCAGACCGTTGAAAGGAGATCCTCGCCCTCGATTTCAAAGAATTCCCCGCTGCGGTTCTGCGCGCGCACCTTCACATGCTTCGGCCGTTTGGTGATGCCGTACTGGCCCGGAAGGGACAGGCAGCCTTCCACGCATTCCTGCTCCCCGCTCTGTTCCAGAAAGACAGGATTCACCAGAGCCACGGGGCCTTCGCCGATATCAATGACCACAGCTCTTCTCAAAATTCCGACCTGCGGCGCGGCAAGCCCCACCCCGTCGGATTCCTTCATGGTTTCCGCCATGTCGTCAAGAAGCTGGGCAAGCCTTTTATCGAATTTTTCAACAGGGCGGCAAACCTTATTCAGAATCGGGTCGCCTACCTTTATAATGTTTCTGATCGCCATCGTGATTATACCTCCGGTTTACAAAATTGTGTCTGGATTGATATCTGCAAACGCCGTAACGCGGGAAAATTCACGCTTTGCGGAAAATTGAATCAGCAGCCTTGAAATCATTTCGCGGAATTTTCTGGTGCTGCGGCATTTTATAATCATTTTATACCTATATTTATTGCTGACCTTGCTGATTAATGCGGGGGACGGCTTTAATACGCGCAGCGGCTGTTCCGCATATTCCTTTGCCGCCAGCTCGCTGAGCATCCGAAGAAAGGAAAGGCTGGCCCGCCTTACCAGATCCTCGTCCGTGCCGACAAATCCGATCATGCAGATGTCTGAAAACGGCGGGTAAAGCATCGCCCTGCGCGTGCCGATTTCCTCCTGATAAAACCGCGTGTAATCCTGATTGGCCGCCAGGCCGATCACCCGGTTTTCCGGCGTAAAGGTCTGAATAATCGCCCGGCCCGCATATTTTCCCCGCCCGGAGCGGCCCACGACCTGCGTCAGCAGGTCAAAGGCATGCTCGTAGCTGCGGAAATCGTCGCTGTAAAGCGCCTGATCGGCGGAAAGCACGCCCACCAGGGTGACGTTTTCAAAATCGAGGCCCTTGGCCACCATCTGCGTTCCGACAATCACATCATACGCGCCTTCGAAAAAGCGGCGCAGTTTTTTTTCATATGCGAACCGCGCCATGGTGGAGTCGGTATCCAGCCGCAAAATACGCGCTTCCGGAAAAATTTCCTGAAGCTGCTGCTCCGCGCGCTGCGTGCCGAACCCGGCGTAATGCACGCTGTTCTCATGGCAGACGGGGCATTCCTTTGTAAACGGCACGGAATACCCGCAGTAGTGGCACATCAGCCGTTGATTGGCCGAATGATAGGTAAGGGAGATGCTGCAATTGGGGCAGGTGACCACATGGCCGCAGGATTTGCAGGAAACAAATGTATTATACCCCCTGCGGTTGAGCAAAACAATGGATTGTTTCTTATTTTTCAAATTCTCTTCCAGCGCTTCCAGCAGGGGCGTGCTGAAAATGGTGGTATTGCCTTTTGCGAGCTCCAGGTTCATGTCCGCCACCGTTACCTGGGGCAATTTAGCCTCCCCGTAGCGTTCCGGCAGCACATTCAGGCTGTACCGGCCCGACTGCGCCAGATAGAAGGACTCCATGGACGGCGTGGCCGAAGCAAGAACGAGCAGCGCCCGGTTCTGCGCGCAGCGGAACTTTGCGACTTCCCGCGCATGGTAGCGCGGCGAGGACTCGGACTTATAGGTGCTTTCCTGCTCTTCGTCCATAACAATCAGCCCGAGGTTGGAAAACGGAGCAAACACCGCAGAACGGGTACCGACCGCGATTCGCGCTTCTCCGCTGCGGACGCGCTTCCATTCGTCCAGCCGCTCCGCAAGGGAAAGGCCGCTGTGGAACACGGCTACACTGCGCCCGTAACGCCGGTGGAATAACGCGATGATCTGCGGGGTCAGTGAAATTTCCGGCACCATGACAATAATATCGCGTCCGTCTTTTTTGACTTCGTCGATCAAACGCATAAAAACAGAAGTCTTTCCGCTGCCGGTCACGCCGTAAAGAAGGGATACGCCGCCCCCGGAACGGTATTGCCCGCAAAGGCTGTGGAACGCGCGCTGCTGCTCCTCGGAAAGCGCGATCTCTTCGGCCTGATCCGGATTCTGCACCGAACCGTACGGATTGCGGTACACCTCGCATTCATAGTATTCCGCGAGCCCCTTTTGGACCAGCGCGTTTACCACAACGGGCGTGACGCCGGAAAAATAACAAAGCTCTTTCAGGGAAGCGCTGCCGACGTCGTTCAGCACACGGTACACGCTGCTCTGCTTCGCCGTCATCTTCGGGGGGGTCTCGCACTCCGTGCGGCGCACCATCTTCATGGCGGCGTCGCCGACATTGCGCACCGCGCCGCTGCTTTTTTTCAGGATGCCGTCCCGGCAGAGCTTTTCCGGCACGGGAGAATCAGCGGCAAGGCCCAGTGTTTTCAGCAGCTTGTCCCGTTCCATCGGTTCCTTCCGCCGGGAAAGAAGCAGAACGATCTGCCGTTCGGTTTCACTGAGAGAATCGGTGCAAATTTCTTCCAATACACGCGCCGGCGCATACTCCGTTTTAATTTTCAGATTAATTCCGGTCGGCAGAAGGAGCTTCGCCGCTTCAAAAAGCGTGCAGAAGTAATGCTCCTTCAGCCAGTAAACCAGTTGGATCCCCCGACTTGAAAGAAGCGGCGCCTTGTCAAGCACCGCCAGAACCGACTTTATTTGACCCGGTTTCTCCTGCTGCTGCTCCAGTGCAAGAATAATTCCCTGCCGGTGGCCGTTGGCGGCGCCGAACGGAACAAGGACCCGGCAGCCGGGAAGCGCCCTGTCCGCAAGCGCAGAGGGAACCAGATAATCAAAGGCTTTATCAA
>JAAYUL010000002.1 GCA_012517675.1 Clostridiales bacterium
CGGAATGGGAACGGCTGCAGAACAAAATCACCGCAATGCCGATCTCCAAATCGCGAAGCCTGCAGCGCTTTTTCTTTTCCGGCGCCGCCGAAGTGGAACCGGACAAGCAGGGCCGCATCCTGATCCCGCAGCCGCTGCGCGAATACGCGCACCTCAGCCGCGGCGTGTCGGTGATCGGCGCTTCCAGCAGGGCCGAGATCTGGGATACCGAAAGCTGGAATCAATTCAATTCCACTTTGACGGAAGACAGCATCGCCGAAGCGATGGATTTGCTTGAAATTTGACGGCGGGCGGTGGTACCATGGAATTTTCCCACAAGCCGGTTCTGTTCGACGAGGCGATCAACAGCCTTGATATCCGAACGGACGGCGTTTATATAGACGGAACCGCCGGCGGCGGCGGCCATTCCCGCGCGATCCTCGAAAAGCTGACGGACGGAAAGCTGCTTTCCATCGATCAGGACCCCGACGCGATCCGCGTGGTGACCGAACGGCTGAAAGATTACCCGTGCTCCGTCATACGTCAGGCCAATTTCTCCGAAATGGCGGAGGTGGCCGCAAAGCTCGATCTGGTCCCGGTGGACGGCGTTCTTCTCGACATCGGCGTTTCCTCCTATCAGCTGGACAACCCCGAGCGCGGCTTTTCCTACCATCATGACGCCCCGCTCGATATGCGCATGAGCCGGACGGGCGTTTCCGCCAAAGATCTGGTCAACCAGCTGAGCTGGCAGGAGCTTGCACGGATCATCAGCCGCTACGGAGAGGACAAAAACGCAAGAAGCATTGCCAGGGGGATTGTGAAGGCGCGCGAAACGGCGCCGATCGAAACGACGCTTCAGCTTGCGGAAATCGTCAAATCGTCCGTTCCGGCGGCGGTCAGGCGCGAGCCGGGGCATCCAGCCCGCAAAACCTTTCAGGCGCTCCGCATCGAGGTCAACGGGGAGTTGGACAGGCTTTCCCAGGGGCTGGAGGCCGCGTTCTCCATCCTGAAGCCGGGCGGCAGGCTTGCGGTGATCACGTTTCATTCGCTGGAGGACAGGATCGTCAAACAGAAAATGGCTCAATGGTGCACGGGCTGCACCTGCCCGCCGGATTTTCCGGTTTGTGTGTGCGGGAAAAAGCCGCGGGCCAGGCTGCTTTACAAAAGGGGGCTTTCGCCCACCGAAGAGGAGCTGGAGCAAAATCCCCGCAGCCGGAGCGCAAGGCTCCGGGTCTGTGTTAAATTATAACGGCTACAATAAACGGAGCAGTCGACCGAATAAAGAAACAGGGAGTGGATTACGATGGCAGCGCGCAGCAGCAATGAAGCTTATGATTTCAGCTTGTTTGAACCGAAACGGCAGCAGGAAGAGCCGAGGAAAAAAGATAATGTCATAAAGCTTCCCAAAGAAAGGCTGGAGGAAAACCGCCGGAGCAGGCTCAACCCGATCAGAGCGGTTTTTGGCTTTTTTGCCATGGCTGTCATTGTCGGCGTTGTAAGCACGATCGTGTACGGGCAGGTCCAATTGACCGAACTGACCGAGCAGATCAATCAGCAGACCAAAACGCTCACGGAAAGCCAGAGCGTCTACACGCAGCTGAAAATGAAATCCGATTCCCAAATGAGCCTGCAGGCCGTGGAGAATTATGCCAAGAGCACTCTGGGCATGACGAAAATCGAACAGAGTCAGGTGCAGCCCATCGAGCTTTCCAAAGGGGACAAGACCCAGGTGGTTCAAAAGGGCGCCGGAAAGAATTGGCTTTCTTCCGTATGGGATTCCATCATGCAGTTTCTGTCATAATCGACAAAGACGGTAAATAAGTATTACTACCCCAATATGGTGTATGGGGTTCGTATGCAAAAAAACGGTGAGTTGAGAGCTGATCTTAACTCTCATTTTTGTAGATTGCGCGTATGCTGACTTGGAGGAAGAAAAATGGCAAAGGGAACAACAATCAGAATGTGGCACCGGACGATTATTGTACTGATCGGAATGATCGTCATCGGGTTCGGCGCCATTGTGTTCAGTCTGGTCCGTCTCCAGATTTTTGAAGCGGCGGACCTTTCCACGCGGGCCGTGGACCAGCAGCTGCAAAACACGACGCTGAGCGCCCAGCGCGGGACGATTTACGACTGCAATATGAAGGAGCTGGCCAAAAGCGCCAGCGTCTGGAAGGTGGTTTTGGAGCCGGCATTTATCACCGACAAAAACCGCGAACTGATTGCGACGGGTCTTGCAAAAATTCTTGATATGGATAAAAGCGACATCATCAAGCGAAGCTATAAAAAGACCTATTACGACGAGCTCAAGCGCAAGGTGGAAACGGACGTCAAGGACGAAGTCCTGAAATTCAAGCAGGACAACAAAATCGGCAACGGCATCCGCCTGATTGAGGATTACAAGCGGTACTATCCCTACGGCGATTTTGCGTCCACCGTTCTGGGCTTTGTCGGTTCCGACAGCCAGGGCCTTGCGGGCGTGGAGCAGCAGTACGACAGCTACCTGACCGGAACGTCCGGAAAGCTGGTCACCGCGAAAAACGCCATCGGAACCGACATGCCGTTCCAGTACGAGCAGAAGGTCGACGCGCAGGACGGCGACAGCCTGGTGCTGACCATCGATGAGGTGGTGCAGCATTTTGTGGAGGAAAACCTGGAGGAAGGCCTTGTGAAAAACAAGGTCGCGGAACGCGGCGGCGCGATCGTGATGAATGTGAACACGGGCGCGATCATTGCCATGGCGGTCAAGGACGACTTTGACCCGAACGACCCCTTTACGGTAACGGATAAGACGGAGGCGGCGAAAATCGCGGCCATGCCGGAGGGCGCGGAACGGACCGCCGCGCTGAACACCGCCCTTCAAAAGCAGTGGCGGAACAAGATGATCAGCGACACCTACCACCCCGGCTCCGTTTTTAAAATGATCACGGGCTCTGCGGGGTTGGAAGAGGGCGTGGTGACGGAAAACAGCCACTTTAACTGCACCGGAAGCCTGACGGTGGCCGGAACCACGATCCACTGCTGGAAAAGGGGCGGCCATGGGGATGAGACTTTTGTGCAGGGCCTCTGCAATTCCTGCAACCCGGTTTTTATGACGATCGGCCTGCGGCTGGGCGCGAATAATTTCTTCAAATATTTTCAGGCGTTCGGCTTTACCGCCCGCACGGGCATCGACCTGCCCGGCGAACCGCGGGACTACTCCAGCATGTACTATACTCCGGATCAGCTGAACCCCGTCGAGCTGGCGACCTCCGCGTTCGGCCAGAGCTTCAGCATCACGCCGATTCAGATGATCACGGCGGCCGCGGCGGTTGCGAACGGCGGTTACCTGGTGACCCCTCACGTGGTCAGCCAGATTGTCGACGACAGCGGCAATATTGTAAAAGAGGTCGGAACCAGCGTGAAGCGCCAGGTGATTTCCACGGATGTTTCAAAGCGCATGGCCGCCATTCTGAAACAGAACGCGACCACCGGGACCGCGAAGAACGGCTACATCCCCGGTTACCGCATCGGCGGTAAGACCGGTACCTCCCAGAAGACGGAAGTGAAGAACAAGACCGGAAAAGATGCCTACATCGCTTCCTACTGCGGCTTTGCCCCCGCGGACGACCCGCAGTACATCATGCTGGTGTACTACGACGAGCCGCGTGGCGACAGCTACTACGGCAGCGCCGTGGCGGGGCCTGTTTTCGCGAAAACCATGGAGGAAATTTTGCCGTACCTTGGCGTGCAGCCGCAGTACACCGAAGGCGAGCTGGAAAAAATGGATACCGAGGCGCCGAATGTCGTGGGCAAATCCGTTGCGGAAGCAAAAAACGCCCTGACCAAGAGCAAGCTGCTTTCCAAGGTCTACGGCAGCGGAAGCAAAGTGGTTTCGCAGGTGCCGGAACCCGGCAAATCCATTCCGAAAAACGGGACCGTGGCGCTGTTTACCGACGAGGCAAGCTCCGATAAGACGGCGACCGTTCCCAAGCTGACGGGCATGTCGCTTTCGCAGGTCAACAAGGCCGCCGCCGACGCGGGCATCAACATCAGCATTACGGGCGCGGCGCTGACGGGAAGCACCAACCCGGTGTCCAACTCCCAGAGCGTTGCGGAGGGGACCAAGGTTTCCAAAGGCACGGTTGTGACCGTCGGCTTTATTGAAAAAGATCAGGTGCAATAGTTCTTTTGAAAGGATTGATTAAGAATGGCAGATTTTAATTCCGTTGACAAATTGATAGCGGTCTGTGGAAAAAACGGGCATACTATCTCCATCCTTCGATGGATTCTTTCAGAATGCGGCCGATGCTGCCGCGCCATTTTTCTCGGAGAAGAGGAGCCCGGATCGTCCCGTCTTGCCGTGCTGCTCCTGAGCGGGCCTTCGGACGCTTCGCAGGCGGAGAAATTCGAAACCTGCGTTGCCGATTATGATTTTTCCGCCATGCCCCAGATCGCGCAGCTTCATCCGCTGACCTATTCGGTGGGGAACGACAGCGCGGATTTCACCGCCCGCAATGTGCGCGAAAAGGACGGCGTCACAACCTTTGAAATCGTCGGCGTGGGGGTCATCGGGCGCGTCCGGCTTGCCGACTGCAACGAAAAGTGCGTCAAAAGCGCTTTGGCCGCCGCGGCCGCCGCGGTCGCCTGAGGAAATCCTTTTGCGGAAGTATTAAAAGCTCTGAACAGTTACAAAAATATAAAATGAAAATCAGTTCAGGCTGTGGTATAATCAATTTGTGACTCTAACCGGCACGGGCGCCAAAAAAACGCCAAGCCGGCGGCGGTCCTGTCGCATAAAATTTTTTTCAGCTTCCCTGAAAACAATCAAAATAAAGGTGGAAGATAAACTTATGAATTCAGTGTGGACGATGGCGGCGGCGGCTCTGGCGTTTGGGGTGACGGCCCTTCTTGGGAAATGGATGGTTCCGTTTCTGCATAAAATTAATTTTGGTCAGACCATACGGGAGGTCGGCCCCAAATGGCACCAAAAAAAGAACGGCACTCCCACCATGGGCGGCTTTATGTTTATCGCCGGCATTCTCGTCGCGGCGGCGGTCTGCGTACCGATGTACTATCATACCGCGGGCCGAAGCTCGCTGGAGTCGATGATGCGCACCAAAATTACCGGCGGCCTTCTGATGGCGTTGGGGTTCGGCGCGGTCGGCTTTTTCGACGATTATATCAAAGTGGTGAAAAAACGCAATCTGGGCTTGAATGTCAGGCAGAAGCTGGTGCTTCAGTTTCTTGTCGCGGGCGGGTACCTGTATTCCCTTTATATTGCGGGCGGCAGCAGCATCCTGATCATTCCGCTTGTCGGCAGCTTTCATCTGGGCGTCTGGTATTGGATTTTATCGCTTTTATTGATTGTCGGCATGGTGAATGCCGTGAATTTTACAGACGGGATCGACGGCCTGAATGCCTCCGTCACATTTTTTGTCAGCGTCTTTTTCCTGATTATTGCGGGGGCGCTCGGCGTGTCGGGAATCGGGATTCTCGCGGCGGCGACCGCAGGCGCGTGCCTCGGCTTTCTGGTCTGGAATTTCAATCCTGCCAAGGTCTTCATGGGCGACACGGGTTCTCTGTTTCTCGGCGGCCTGGTCTGCGCGCTTGGGTTCGGGCTGAACCGGCCGATCCTGATTTTGCCGCTCGGCATTATTTATATCTGCGAAATTCTGTCGGTCGTGCTTCAGGTCAGCTATTTCAAGGCGACGCACGGCAAGCGGCTGTTTAAAATGAGCCCGATCCATCACCATTTTGAAATGTGCGGATGGAATGAAGTGAAAATCTGCGCCGTTTTCAGCCTGGTCACCATGCTGGCCGGCGCCGCCGCCACTCTTTGGGTGGTTTACGGTACCTGAGAGGAAAGCGGAAAATTTGTCATTTTATTTGTGGCTTTATAACGGCTGCCGTACATAAATGCCCCGGAGGGGCCGGGTCTTTTACGGAAGCAATGCGGAAAAGAGGGAGATTGCATGGCGAACAGGGCGGTTGGGGGAAAAACGCGCCCCCCAGAAAGAAAAGAACAGCGCAATACGCAAAAAAAACCGAATATCACCGGGAAAATCGCAAAGAAATTCCGCCTTTTTTCCGTGCGCTCCGGCATGGACCTGCCGTTTTTGTTCCTCACACTGACCCTTCTTGTCATCGGGCTGGTCATGCTGTTTTCCGCAAGCTACGCGAACGCCTATTACCGCCACGGCAGCAGCTACTATTTCATCAGCCGGCAGGCGGCGTTCGCGGTTCTTGGCGTGGCCGCCATGATCGCCGTTTCCTATTTTGATTACCATCATTTTCATAAGCTGGCGGTTCCGATCCTGATTTTTTCTTATATGACGCTGGTGCTGGTGCTGTTTACACCCAGAATCAGCGGGGTGCACCGCTGGATCAGCCTGGGGCCGCTCGGCCAGTTCCAGCCTTCCGAAGTGGCCAAGTTTGGCATCATTGTCGTTTTTGCGCATTTGATTTCCCTGAATTTTCACCGGATGAATACGTTTCGGTACGGCGTTTTACCCTATCTTCTCATTCTGGGCGGAGCCGCCGGCTTGCTGATTCTGGAGCCGCACGTTTCCGCCACCATCATTCTGGTGGTTCTCGCGGGGGTCATGCTGTTCATCGGCGGAATCCGGCTGCGCTGGTTTGCCATTGCGTTCAGCGCTGCCGCCGCCGCGGTTGCATACCTGGTCATTTTCACACAGAAATTCGGATATGCGAACGACCGCATCACCGCGTGGCTCGATCCGTTTTCCACGGCGAGCAAAGAACTGATGGCAGACACCTGGCAGACGCGCCAGTCGCTTTACGCCATCGGCTCGGGCGGGCTGCTCGGGCTGGGGCTCGGGCAGTCGCGGCAGAAGTACCTTTATCTGCCCGAGCCGCAGAACGACTTTATTTTTGCCATTGTCTGCGAGGAGCTCGGCTTTATCGGCGCGCTGATCATTATTATTCTGTTTGCCATGCTGGTCTGGCGCGGAATCACCATTTCGCTCAAGGCCAAGGACAAATTCGGCATGCTGCTCGGCATCGGCCTTGTGGTTCAGGTGGGGCTGCAGGTGGTCCTGAATATCGCCGTGGTGACGAACACCATTCCGAACACCGGGATCAGCCTGCCGTTTTTCAGCTATGGCGGCACTTCGCTGGTGATTCTGCTGGCCGAAATGGGGGTTGTGCTTTCTATTTCACGAACGTCGACCATTGAGAAGACATAGCGGCAAAAAAGAAGGGGTAGGAACATGAGAGTTTTGTTTGCGGGCGGCGGCACGGCGGGGCACATCAACCCGGCGCTGGCCATCGCGGGATATTTAAGGGAAAAAGAACCGGACGCGCAGATCCTTTATATCGGCGCGAAGGGCGGCATGGAGGAGCGCCTTGTGCCGGCCGCCGGATTCGAATTCAAAAGCATCACCATTTCCGGGTTTCAGCGGAAGCTGAGCTGGAAAAACATCAAAAAAAACGTGAAAACCGTCCTTTATATTTTCACCTCCAGCCGGGAGGCAAAAAAGATCATCCGGGAATTCCGGCCGGATCTTTGCGTTGGGACGGGCGGCTATGTGGCCGGGCCGGTCATCCGCGAGGCGATACGGCTCAAAATCCCGTCCGTGATCCATGAGCAGAACGCATTCCCCGGAATGACCAACAAAATGCTTTCCAGGCACGCCGACAAAACCATGCTTGCGGTTGCCGACGCGCAGAAATACATGGACCCGGCGGCGCGCTGTGTGCTGACCGGAAACCCCGTCCGTCCCGCCGTGCTGCGCGCGCGGCGCGAGCAGGCCAGAAAGTCGCTGGGGCTTGACGGGCGCCCGTTGATCCTGTCGTTCGGCGGCAGCCTCGGCGCGCGGAAAATCAACGAGGCCGTGGCGGCGCTTTTGGCTAAATCGGCAAAAGACGGCCGCTTTCAGCATATTCACGGCTACGGCCAGTACGGCAAGTGGCTGCCGGAGCTTCTGAAGGAAAAAGGCGTTGATCTTTCCCAACACCGCGAGATCGATGTCAGGGAATACATCAACAACATGCCGGAATGCCTTGCCGCGGCGGACCTTGTCATTTGCCGCGCGGGCGCCATTACGCTCAGCGAGCTTCAGGCGCAGGGCAGGGCGGCCATCCTGATTCCATCCCCCAATGTGGCGGAAAACCACCAGTACCACAACGCAATGGCCATGGTCAGCCGCGGCGCCGCCGCGATTCTGGAGGAAAAGGACCTTTCCGGCGCGTCGCTCTGCGCCAAGGTCGACGAACTGTTCCGTGAGAAGAAGACGATTGAAACGCTCGCGGAAAACGCGGCAAACATGGCGATCAAAGATTCCAATGAAAGGATTTACAGGATCATCCAAGAGGTTTTGGCCGATTCCAAATGACGGAATCACAGCGGTTCCCGCCTCCGCATAGTATATATTTAGAAATGTGGGGGTGTTACCATGTCAAAACTGTTTATTCACGGACCGAATCATTTGGAAGGCGAAATTGCGATTCACGGAGCGAAAAACAGCACCCTGCCGCTGATGGCCGCCGCACTGCTGTGCGAAAGCCGGTGCGTGCTACATAACTGCCCGAATCTGTCGGACGTGGACACGTCCCTGAAAATCCTGCGCCACCTGGGCTGCCGCGTGACGCGTTCCGGAAGCGATGTTTTCATTGACCCGACGGACGCCGGAAATTCCGATATCCCCGACCTGCTGATGCGCGAAATGCGTTCCTCCATTATTTTTTTGGGGGCCATTATCGGCCGTATGAACCGGGCGACCCTTTCTTTTCCCGGCGGCTGCGAGCTCGGCCCAAGGCCGATTGACCTTCACCTTTCCGCGCTGCGCAAAATGGGTGTGGCAATCGACGAGGACCACGGCTGTCTGGACTGCAGTGTGCCGGAGGAAATCAGGGGAGCGGGCATCAACCTGTCGTTCCCAAGCGTGGGCGCGACCGAAAACATCATGATCGCGGCAAGCCGCGCAAACGGCGTCACCATGATCGGCAATGCCGCGCGCGAGCCGGAGATTGTCGATCTGGCCGATTTTCTCAACAAGTGCGGCGCCAGTATCCGGGGCGCCGGAGAGGGCACGATCGTCATTGAAGGCGTAAAACACCTTCACGGGTGCGAGCACCGCGTTATTCCGGACCGGATTACGGCAGCCACTTATCTGGCGGCCGCCGCGATTACCGGGAGCACCCTGACCATTGCGGACGTGATTCCCGGGCACCTCGCCCCGGTCATCCCTCTGTTTGAGGAAGCCGGCTGCAAGCTCGACGTGATGGAGCGAAAAATCATGATTTCGGCGCCGAAAAGGCTGAACCGGCTGAAAAGCGTCCGGACCATGCCGTACCCGGGATTCCCGACCGACGCGCAGGCTCCGGTCATGGCTATGACGACGCTGGCTTCCGGAACCAGCATTTTTGTGGAAAACATCTTTGAGAGCCGATACAAGCATGTGGGCGAGCTTCTGCGCCTTGGGGCCGGCATTAAGGTGGAGGGGCGCGTGGCGGTCGTGGAGGGCGTGGAACGGCTTTCCGGCGCGCCGGTGGAGGCCGCGGATCTTCGGGGCGGGGCGGCGCTGGTCGTCGCGGGCCTTGCCGCGCAGGGCGACACCGAAATCACGGGGCTGAAGCATTTGGACCGCGGTTATGAAAATATTGAACAAAGGCTGGCCGCGCTGGGCGCGGATGTCCGGCGGGTTTAATTCCGGCAGGCAGCCAAGGGAAAGGAAATGAACAGGATGGAAAAAGAAGGGCGCATGCCTTCGGTGCCCCGCGAATACGACAGGGCAAGCGGAGAATATCGCCCGGTTCCACGCCGTTCGGGCGGCGGAACCGGGCCGGGCATGAAGTATGCCTCAAGGGCCCGCCGCGCCGCGCTGCGGCGCCGAAGACGCAGGCGCGCGTTCCTTTGCTTTTACCTGTTTACCTTTCTTGCGGTTGTGACCGCCGCCGTGGTCCTTTCTCTGACGGTGCTTTTCAAAATCGAGACCATACAGGTGGAAGGGACATCCCGCTATTCCTCCCAGCAGATCATCAGCGCCGCGAAGATTACGACCGGCGAAAATCTGTTTCTGGCGAAAACCGGTCAGGCGGCGCTGAATATTGAACAGAAGCTGCCTTATCTTGATTCGGTTTCGGTTTCCCGCCGGATTCCCGCGCGGATCGTCATCACCGTGCAGGAGGCGAACCCGGCCGGCGCCGTATCGTACGGCGGAAAATACGCGGTGATCGATGCGAACGGAAAGGTGCTGGAGCTGGCGGCTCAGCAGCCAAAGAGCTGTGCCGTGATCAAGGGAATCAAGCTTTCCAAAGCCGAGCCCGGCAAAACGGTCACATTCGCGGATTCTTCGCAGAAAAGCGTATATGAAAGCCTGACTTCCGCGATTGAGGAAACAAAATTTGAAAAAATCACGGAGATGGACTTTACACAGTCTTATAAAATTCAGATTGTGTACGATAATCGTATTGTGATGAATCTCGGCTCCGCTTCCGATTTTGTGTACAAGCTCCGATTTGCCAAATGCATTTTAGACCAGAAGGGGATCAAGGCGAACGAAAAAGGGTCCCTGAACCTTTCCGTCGTTTCGGAGGACAACAAGGCGTTTTTTCTGCCGGATTATTCTTCCAGCTCCCCGTCTTCCGGCAAAACTTCGCAGAGCAGCAGCTCACAGCGTTAAATATTGGGCAAATTTAAATGAAATTTGTTTTTTCCAAAAATTTGATTGAAATCGTTTCGAAAACGTGATAGATTATACCTATATGGTAAAAACAGAAAGCATGTTAATACGATCATAAAGCGTAAGCTTACATACATACAAGGGGGAACGGCATATGCCTTTTGAAATCGACAACGACTTTGACAATATTGTTCAAATCAAGGTGATTGGCGTCGGCGGTGGCGGCGGAAACGCGATTGACCGCATGGTGACCATGGGTGTGCAGGGCGTTGAATTCATCAGCGTCAATACGGACAAGCAGGCTCTTTACCGCTCCAAGGCGACACAGAAAATTCAAATCGGGGAAAAGGTGACCCACGGCAAGGGCGCCGGCTCCAAGCCCGAAATGGGGCAGAAGGCCGCCGATGAAAGCAGGGAAGCCATCGCCGCGGCAATCCGCGGGAGCGACATGGTGTTCATCACCGCCGGCATGGGCGGCGGCACGGGCACCGGCGCGGCGCCGATCGTGGCCGAAATTGCGCGCGACATGGGCGTTCTGACCGTCGGAATCGTAACCAAGCCGTTTGATTTTGAGGGCCGCCGCCGCATGGAACAGGCCGAGGGCGGCATTTCCTCTCTGCGGGAGCATGTGGACTCCCTTGTGGTCATTCCGAATGAGCGGCTGAAGCTGGTCAGCGAGCAGAGGATTACCCTGATCAACGCGTTTTCCATTGCGGACGACGTGCTGCGGCAGGGCGTTCAGAGCATTTCCGACCTGATCAAGCTGCCGGGTCTTGTCAACCTCGATTTTGCGGACGTGACCGCCGTTATGAAGGACGCGGGCTACGCACACATGGGCGTGGGACGGGCTTCCGGAAAAGACAAGGCGGAGGCGGCCGCGAACATGGCGATTTCCAGCCCTCTTCTGGAAACCGCGATCAACGGCGCCAAGGGCGTCATTGTCAACATCACTTCTTCTCCCGACATTGGCCTGGATGAGATCGAAACCGCGTCTTCCATGATCGCTTCTCAGGCACACGAGGACGCCAATATTATCTGGGGCGCGGCGTTTGATGAAAATATGGACGATGAGATGAGCGTTACGGTCATCGCGACCGGTTTTTCGTCCAGCGGACAGGCGCAGGCCGACGAGATGCCGGCAATGTCGAACCAGAAGCAGGACAAGAAAGAGGCGCAGGCGGCGCCGGCCCAGCATCACACTTCCATTGACGATGAGGATTTTACGGACATTATGTCGATATTCAGCCGCAAATAACGGAACGGTTCCTTTTCAGGCGGGCAGCCTTGCGGCGCGGCTTTTCAATTTTTCGGCAGTCTGAGGCGGATGCGTGTGCATTCGCCTTTTTTCTGTGCGCTTTTGGTGCCGAAAAATCCCAAATTTGCTCAAAATAAACAATGTAGCGCTTTTTCAGACGAATTTCAGGGAATATTGCCTGAAATGCCTCTGCTGCTCTTGTAATCTCGTTGTATTGTGTTATAATAACTGATGGAATAATGAAAGTTGCAAATTCGGAATATTGGAGGTGGCATTGTGAATCCTGACCCTTACAGTCGAAACTTCTGCAAATTGAAACAAGGAGATGAGCGCAATGCTGTCCTACTACAAAACCATCAACGGCCACATCTCTCCGATTCCGGCCTGTGAACCCGGCTGCTGGATCAACTGTGTCGCCCCGAACGACGAAGAGATCGACAGCCTGATTCGGGATTTCGGCATTGAACCGGATTTTTTCCGCGCGGCAATGGATGAAGAGGAATCTTCCCATATCGACAATGAAGACAACAGCACGCTGGTCATTATCGACGTTCCCATGGTGGAAAAATCGGGGAAAAACATCACGTATACCACGATGCCGCTCGGGATCATTCTGACCGAAAAAAACGTGATTACCGTTTCCATCCGGGAAAGCGCGGTGATCAACGAGTTTTCGGAGGATGTTGTAAAAGGCGTGCAGACCAATCTGAAAACACGTTTTATTCTGAATCTGATGCTCCGGATCGCTTCCAAGTATTTGCAGTATTTGAAGCAGATCGATAAAATCAGCAATTTTGTTGAAAAAGAGCTGCGCAAGTCGATGAAGAATTCCGAGCTGATTCAGCTTTTGGACATTGAAAAATCTCTGGTTTATTTTTCCTCTTCGCTCAAAGCAAATGAAATTACCATTGAAAAAATCATGCGCGGCCGTGTCATCAAGCTCTACGACGAAGACCAGGATCTGCTGGAGGATGTTTTGATCGAGGTTAAGCAGGCGATCGAAATGTCCAACATTTATCTGAATATTCTGTCCGGAACCATGGACGCCTTCGCGTCGGTCATTTCCAACAACCTCAATATCGTCATGAAGGTTCTGGCTTCCATTACCCTTCTGATCTCCATCCCGACGGTGATCACCGGCATGTATGGAATGAATGTCACGGGGCTGCCGTTTGCGAATTTCTGGTTTCCGGTCGTGCTTTCGCTTGGCAGTATGGGCGTGGCGTACTTTTTTCTCCGCAAAAAAAATATGTTTTGATTCGATTTCGATTTTGTGGTATGCTTTTTCTATCGTTCATAATAAATGTTGGGGAACTGCGGCTGCAGTTCCCTATTCTGATAATGGAGGCCCGCATGGACAGAATCAGCATTCATCCCGATGATAGGAGGAGAGCCGCCACAGCCCTGCGCGCGGGCGGCCGGGTCCTTTTAAGCGGAACAGCTGTCACGCGGAAGCCTGTTTGAGGTGCGTTATGACTAATTTTATTATTCGGCATTTTATTGCGGATTATCCGAATACTTCCAATGTCAAGGTCCGGGAACAGTACGGAACGGTTTCGGGATTGGTGGGCATTGTCACCAATCTGCTGCTCGTTGCTTTAAAGCTGGCGGCGGGGCTTGTTTTCCACAGCATCGCCATTGTGGCGGACGCGGTCAACAACCTGTCCGATTCCGCGTCCTCCATTGTCACCCTGGTGGGGTTCCATCTGGCCGGCAAACCGGCCGACCGGGAGCACCCTTACGGGCACGCGCGGATTGAATATATTTCCGGCCTGATGGTCGCCTTCTCCGTTTTGGTGCTGGGGCTTCAGCTGGTGCGCAGCGCGTTTGGAAAAATCATCAGTCCCGAAAAAACGGAGTTCAGCTGGCTGACGATTGCCGTCCTGATCACGGCGATTCTGATTAAAATCTGGCAGAGCCTTTTTTACCGCAAAGTGGGGAAGATGATCCGTTCCACCGCGATCGCCGCGACCGCGGCGGACAGCCGCAATGACGTTTTTGCCACCGGCGCGATTCTGATCGGCATTGTCATTACCGCGCTGACCGGTTTTAACCTGGACGGCTATATGGGCCTTTTGGTCGCCGTGTTTATCCTTGTTTCCGGCGTGCGGCTGATCATTGAAACCAGCAATCCCCTTCTGGGTTTGACGCCCTCCCGCGAGCTGGTGGATGAGATTTACGGTAAAATCATGAGCTATAAGGGGATTCTCGGCATGCACGACCTGAACGTGCATAATTACGGCCCGGGGCGCTGCTTTGCCTCCGCACACTGTGAGGTTTCCGCGGCGCAGGACATTATGGTGAGCCATGATATTATCGACAATATCGAGCGGGATTTTCTGGTGGAAAAAGGCATTCACATGGTGATTCATCTCGATCCGATCGTGACCGACGACAAGCGCACCAATGAACTGAGAGACAAGGTCATGAAAATTCTGGGGGGCATTTCTCCCGAAATTACCATGCACGACTTTCGCGTGGTATGGGGCACCACACATTCCAACCTGATTTTTGACGTGTGCATCCCCTTTGGCTTTTCGCTCAAGGATGACGAACTGGTTAAAAAAATCACGGATGAGATCCGCGGCATGAATCACGCCTATTATTGCGTGATTACCGTGGACCATGATTATATTCCGATGCAATAAGGACAGATTTCGGGGCGCCCATTGTTAAAACGGGGATTCGGAACAAAAGTCTTCCGCCGCAGGATCAGGACTGCGCCGGGAGGCTTTTTTCAGGGCCCGGCCGGTTCGGGAGCGCTCCTGTGACGGCGGGCTTTTTGGGCCGCCCGCAACCGCTTTCTCTGACGATTCTTAATAGATCCACCCGATTGCTTTTACCTGTGTACCTGACTGGAGGAAGAGATGTTAAACATTATCCGGGAAAAAGAATTTTATCGCTCGCTGAAGAAAATTGCGTTTCCTCTTGCGATGCAAAACCTGATTTCCGTCGGGGTCGCCATGACGGACACCGTTATGCTCGGCCGGCTGGGGGAAACGGCGATTTCCGCCTCGGCGCTGGCGAACCAGCTTTTCTTTATTTTTACCTTCGCGCTGTTCGGCCTTTCCGGCGGGACCATTGTGCTCTGCGCCCAGTACTGGGGAAAGGGCGACCGCAAAACGATCAGCAAGATCATGGGAATCACCCTGCGGTTCTCCCTTTCCATCGCCGTTGTTTTCACGGGGATCGGTCTTATTTTTTCAAAAGAGTTTATGACGCTTTATACCAAGGACCCGGGCGTAATTGCGGGCGGCGTCAGCTACCTGCATTTTGTCGCGCCCTCCTATCTGTTCAGTGCGGTCACGGTCATTTACCTTGCCGTTCAGCGCAGCATGGAAAATGTAAGGATCTCGCTGGTCACCAGCATGACTTCCTTCCTGGTCAACGTCGTGCTGAACTCGATTTTTATTTTCGGCCTGTGGGGCATGCCGGCCATGGGCGTGGCCGGAGCCGCGCTCGGCACGCTGATTGCCAGGGGTGTGGAACTGACGATTGCGCTGGTGTACCAGGTGTTCATCAATAAAAGGTTCCATTTTTACTTCCATCATC
>JAAYUL010000003.1 GCA_012517675.1 Clostridiales bacterium
CCGCATCAGCCAGTGGACGTATTACATCGACCACTTCACCGCCAGCCAGGATACCCTGACCGACTCAAGGTACACCACGGACGCATGGTCCCCGTTCATCAAAATGATCCCGAACACCAAAGCGCGCGACGTGGTCAGCTATTGGCCCAGCGTTTCGACCGGATACCAGACGGCGATTCAGCAGGCGCTCTCCGGCCAGGTTTCCGTCAGCGAGGCCCTTGTGAACGGCCAGGCGGAAATTGACAAAGCACTGTCTGCCGCATCCTCAAAATAAACAGAAAGCCGATATCATGCGCCAGAACGGCTGGCGCATGATGTCTGTCGGAGGAGTTGTTGATTGATGAAAAAAGTTCTAAAGGGCGATCGAGTTGGATACTTCTATATTCTTCCGGCGCTGCTTTTCATGTTTTTGTTTATTTTCTTCCCCGTTATTTACAACACCATTATCAGCCTGCAGGACGTGACCGTCTCGACTCTTTTGTCGGAGGACAAAGCCTTTGTCGGACTCGCCAATTACATTTCCGTTCTGCAAAGCAAGGAGTTTTTGAATTCCCTGACGGTCACCGTGATTTTCACCATTGCCTGCATTGTGTTCCAGTTCTTTTTCGGATTTCTTCTCGCAATGATCTTCAAAAAAAACACGCGGCCTTTTCAGCTGATGAAGGCAATCATGATGGTCCCCTACATCATTCCCGCGACCGTGAACGCCATTCTCTGGAAGTTTTTCTTCGCCACAAAGGGCGGCATTATCAACGAGGCGCTGCTGGCGCTCGGCCTGATCAAGGACCGAATCGGATGGCTGAACCAGCCCAAGACCGCCGTGGTTTCCATTATTGTCGCAAATATCTGGTGCGGCATTCCGTTTTTTATGATCCTTTTGTCGACGGGCCTTTCCAACGTGCCCAAGGATTTTTATGAGAGCGCAAGGATGGACGGCGCGAACGCGTTCCAGCGGCTGATTTTTATCACGATACCCAACATAAAGACCTCCATTCAGGCGTCGCTGGTGCTCGGCATTGTCTACACGTTCCGCTGCTATGAGCTGGTGTATGTCATGACCGCCGGCGGTCCCGTGGACAGCACGCAGCTGATGACGCTCTATTCCTACAAATATTCGTTTGTCACTTACAACTTTTCACAGGGCGCGACGATTTCCAATATTCTGCTTCTGATTCTGCTGGCGGTCGGCCTGCTCTATATTAAGATGATGGGCAAAGACGAGGTGATGTGACATGGCCAATTATACCAAACAGAAAAAGATTTCGGCGTTCTTTCTCAACCTTGTTGCCATTCTTCTTTTCGTCGTGATGATTTTCCCCCTGTACTGGATGATTACGGCCTCGTTCAAAAAAGAAGTCGACATCTTCCTCAGCCCGCCGCAGTTTTTCCCTG
This sequence comes from Clostridiales bacterium, assembly GCA_012517675.1. Taxonomy (GTDB): domain Bacteria; phylum Bacillota; class Clostridia; order Oscillospirales; family Acutalibacteraceae; genus Caproiciproducens. Next base: position 1,393 of record JAAYUL010000003.1, read on the forward strand.
TAAATCCATCCCTGCAGGCCTATACCGCACAGCTCACCTCCAACGTGTTCGACATCTTCCAGGGCCTGGGGAACAGCATGTTCATCTCCTGCGTCACGATGGTCCTGGCCGCGTCGCTGTCCATTCTGGCCGCCTACGGCCTCGCGCGGTTCCGCATTCACGGCAAAAAGGTGATCCTTCTGCTGTTCCTGATTTCCCAGATGCTGCCCCAGGTTGCCACGCTGGTTCCCAACTTCCTCATTTTCAAGAGCATCGGTCTGTATAATACTTACGGCGCGTCTATTTTCGCGGACGCCACGCTCGGCATTCCCTTCTGTGTTCTCATGATGCGGACTTACTTTTTAAGCGTGTCAAAGGAAATTGACGAAGCGGCCAGAATTGACGGCTGCACGTCGTTCCAGTCGTTTGTGCGGATTATGCTGCCCATATGTTCGGGCGGCATCGCGGTCTCTTTTGTATTCTCCTTCCTGTTTGCCTACAGCGACCTGATCTACAGCCTGACCTACATCAACGACTCCACAAAATGGCCTGTGACCGTGGGAATTTACAACGCGATCGGGCGCTACGGGACCGCATGGAGCCAGGCCATGGCATTTGGCATGATTACAATTCTGCCGATTCTCCTAATCTTTATCTTTATGCAGAAATATATTATAGAAGGTCTGACCGCCGGTTCTGTCAAAGGTTAACAAATTTTTCTGAAAGGTTGTTTGATTTATGAGTATGGTCATCGATATGCATGTGCATCCCGGATTTTATGAGAAAATCTCGGAAGACAAGGAGGAAATCGCGTTCCGGAAAAAGGAAATGGGCTGGGACCTGATGTCCACATTCCCGGTGGAGCTGACCCGCACGCAAATGAAGTTTGCCGGCGTGGACAAGCTGGTGCTCCTTCCGCTGGACCTGACGACAAAACAGGGCGGCTGCGTTGTCACCAATGAAGAAATACGCAAAATGGTCGACATCGCCCCCGACCTGTTCTACGGCTTCGCCAGCGTCGACCCGCGCCGGGAGGACGCCGCGGAGGTGCTGGACCACGCGTTCCGGGACCTGAAGCTGATGGGCCTCAAGCTGAATCCTTCCAAGCAGGAATTTTATCCTTCCGACCCCATCATGGACAAAATTTATAAGAAATGCCTGGAATACAACAAGCCCATCCTGTTCCACGCGGGAATGTCCTGGGATACGGACTGCCTGATGAAGTACGCGCGTCCGCTTGAATTTGAAAGCGTGGCGGTGCGCTACCCCGAGCTGCGGATGTGCCTGGCCCATTTTGGCTGGCCGTGGATCTTTGAAACCGCCGCGATGATCCTGAAATACCCGAACGTCTACGCGGACACCGCCATGCTCTACATGGATTCGCCGGAGCAGTTTTTCAGCGACGTGTTCACCAGGCAGCTGGGAAGGCTCTGGGTGGACAACAACCTTGCGGATAAAATCATGTTCGGCTCCAACAATCCGCGCTTCCGCACGGCCCGCATCAAGCGGGGCCTCGAGTCCATCGACTGGCGGCCGGAGACAAAAGAAAAAATCCTCGGCGGAAATGCCATGAAATTTCTGAATCTGGAGGAAAAATGCAATGGTTAAAATGAAAAAACTGGATCTGATGACGGAAAACGAATTCCAGCTGATCTCCGTAAAGGACGCCGTGGTCGACTTTGTAAAAGAAAGCGGCATTCAAAACGGCGTGGTATTCATTATTACCGCGCATACCACGTCCAGCATTATGGTGAACGAAAACCTGAAATGCCTGTACACCGATATTGAAGCGACCCTGGAACAGATGATTCCGACCGTACACGACTATGCGCATTCCCATTTTCTGCCGAGCTACGGCGCGACCGGCGGAAACGCGCCCGGCCATCTGAAATCCATGCTGTGCGGAAACCACGCCGTTTTCCCGATTCAGGACGGCGAAATTCAGTGCGGAATGGCACAGGACATTTTTTTCGCGGAATTTGACGGCCCGCAGATGCGCCATTATTTTATCCAGGTGCAGGGGGAATAAAGCAGCCGGTCCGCACCGGCCCCCTTCCCGCTTCCGCCGCCTTGGCATTTGCATGTTCAATGAATTAAACCGCAAAAAGCGCGTTCCCGAGTTCGGGAACGCGCTTTTTGTGCAAACAATTGCGCACTTATTTTTGAGTCAGCCAATCCGCAAGATTTTTCCAAATCATGTTGTACCCTTTCCATGCAAGGAATTCCGGAGAAGCCCAATGCGGAGCGCAGTCGGATGTGTATACCGCGCTCTTGCCTTTTCCGAACTCGCCCACGGCAATAAAGGGATACCCGTTGATTTTCGCCAGGACCTTTCCTCTGGAGGCATCTTCAACGGTTTTATTGAAGCCCACCAGATACGGCCATTCGCCTTCGATGCCCTTGAGGACGGGATGTTCCGGCTCCATCAGTTCCACCGTGCATCCGTCCGACCGTTCCTCACGGTCGTCATACGGCAAAAGCTTGACCGGCAGGATATCGGCAATAGCGGTCATGCCATACCTTGCTTTTCCCTCAATGCCCGTGAAGGAAAGGAATCCGCCGATCATGAGGAACGATCCGCCCTCCATCACATACTGCCGGATCGCCTCGCAGCGGTTCGGAGCTTTTTTGCCCTCTGTAAAGGAAGGCGTCGTCATGAGAAGCGTGCTGGAACCGATATCCGACAGAATAACCATGTCATATTCCTTCAGCTTCTCAACGGTGTCGGGAAATTCAGAGAGTGCCACATGAATCGGCATGTAGGTTATTTCATAGCCGGCCAGTTCCAAAGCGTTTTTCAACCACCTTACATTTTCTTTGTAGCCGGTGGTGGAAAAGGAATCGGCCCCTTTAATATGAAGCGTATAACCGATCCATGATTCTCCACAAATAAACACTTTTTTCATTTGTATTGCCTCCTTATTTGTATTAGTTTAATAAAATAATAGCATGGACGGCTTTATTTCTGAATAGACGCTACATCCAACTTTATAGACAAAACTGAACTTATATAATGCGGACGCCAACAGAATAATTTTTTAAAAACGGCAAAAGCCACCATCGGGATCAAAAGTGCTTGACAAAGATGGGCTCTCTGCTATACATTAAAATCACAAATATTTCAATAAAAATACATGTGAAATATTGGAATAATAATGCATGATTCCAAACAATACGGGAGAAAATTGAAATGCAATCGATACCTACAAGATTGGGAGGCAACCCCATGAAAGACGCAGACGTCTATAATTATCTGAGCTCCATCAATTTGCAAAAACTAAATATAGTATTTTGTGAACACATGAATGAAAAAAGCAGGCTGTGGAATTTTGAAAAGCACAGTCACAACTATATGGAATTAATCTGTTTTCTGGAAGGGAAAACCAGAATAGAATTTGACGATAAGAGCATCAGTGTTTCCATGTACGACATCATCGTATACCCGCCCCATGTGGAGCACCAGGAATTTCTTGTGCCCGATTTGCAGCAGGATGTGATCGCATTTGGAATTGAAATCAATTCATCCGTTAATATAAACTCATCGTTTAAAATAACAGATCGGGACGGAGCGCTGCGGTGGCTTTTTGAACATGTCTATTCGGAATGTCGAATCAGCAAAATCAAATCTCCAAAGCTGGTCGACGCTTATCTTCAGTCGATCTTTTTGAATATGATTCGTTATTTCAGCGCATCTTTTATTGAAAATACCGATATTGTCGATGTGGCGACAAGCTTTATCCATAAAAATTTTTCAAAAGAGATTCATATTCACCAGTTGACCTCGATGGTATCCGTCAGCCCGTCTTATTTGAACCGTATTTTTTTAAAAAAGTTCAACCAAACCCCGATGCAATATGTCAATGATTTCAGAATCAAAATAGCAAAGCAATTGCTGGATACCTCGGGATTTTCAATAGAAGAAATCGCTTTTAACGTCGGCTTTAACGACTCCGGTTATTTTTGGAGGGTTTTTAAAAAAAAGTGCGGAATATCCCCTTCGGAATACCGGAAAGACAAGCATCCCAACGCCTGACAGCAGACCGATAAAATGAAAAGCCGGCACGGATAAAACGTGTCGGCTTTTCTCGTCTTTAGTTTTATGCTCCCCGGATTCAGTCGAAGTCCGTGATGCGGTCCAACATGTTCTTGTAGCGGAAGCGCGCCGTTTCGTTCAACCGGAGCACATCCTCCTCGCTGCCCGTAAACGCGCAGCGGATGCAGTAATACTCCTTTTTCTCCTTGTCGTAAAACATGTCGATATCCAGATCCCGCATAAAGCAGGACGGGCAGCGATAGTTTAATCTGCCTTTTCCAGATTGAGCCATGATACCGCCTCCTCTCCGTCGCCCAATGTGCCGCGCAGCCCCAGCGTAAACATGGGGGAAAACGCATAGCCTTCGCGGGCGTAGCTCTGCGCGTTTTTCATTTTGGTCGTCACGCTTGCCATGGTATGGATCGCCGGGATCAGCGCTTTTGCGCTTTTTCCGTTTTCGGAAGAAATGCAGCGGTCACGGTAGGCGTACCGAAGCTCTTTTTCGTCGTCCCCGCAAACGGAAAGGCGGACCTCCGTCATGTCTTCCGGGTATTCCGTGGTTCCGTAGCATGCCGTCATGTATTCGTCAAAGGAAATTTTACGGGTCGGATCGCTCATGTTCAGAACCTTGCGTCTGATTTTGATGCGGGAGCTTCCCTCTTCAAATTCAAAAACGGTCTGCAGGCGGACCGTCAGGCCGCTGAACTCAATTTCGACCGGGTCAAGCGTCAGGACGCGCGTATTTCCCTCTTCGGAAAAGCGCGCCTTGGTGCGGCAGAGGCAAAGGTCGACCTCTTCCCCGTTGTACGAGAATTTACAGCTTTTGACGGTGCCTTCTCCGGCGTAGTGGGTAAAGAAGCCCGCGCGGTAATTGGATTGGATCAAAAACGGATACGAGGCGTCCTGCACATGGGGCGTGCCGATTCCCACCGGCCATTCCAGCTTGGCCACGTACGGGCGCAGGTCGATCAGCGCCCCGCCCTGGTTCATGTCCACGCAGGTGCGCAGGTACGGGTCCGCGTACCAGAAGTACTGCTTCTGCGAGCCGTACAGAATATCTTTCCAAAGCGCGCACTCCGGCTGCCGGTAGGTGTGGCAGGAGCGGTAAAAATCCGCGAACTCGCCCATGGTCATGTCGTCCAGCTCGCCCCTGTCGCGCAGCTCGGCATAATAGGCCATCCCGTCGCGGTAGCTTTGCACAAGCAGCTCATAGGGTGCTTCCCACCGCCCCATTTTGTTCATCCAGCCGGGTCCGACAAACATCATATTGTAAGCGTAGCCGCGGTTGTATTTTTTCAGGGAACGGTACTGGTCGATCAGGTTGTACAGATAGGGATACTTCCCGTCCTTGTAGATCATGCCGCGCAGAACGTTCTGCGGATGGGTGCCGAAATTGGAGCCGTTCCCGTCGAAGCAGGCCAGCAGGTCGCGCGAAAGGTGCGGAATGGCGACAATGCCGCTGTCCTCCTCTTCGTTCGCCGCCGGTGCGTGCGTGTTCTGCCGCGAGGGAATCCAGGGGTTCCACGGGCCGCCGTCGAACAGCGTGTACCAGGAATTGTTGCAGGTGTGGTAAGCCTTCGGCCCCTCTTCCCAGCAGGTGGCGACCGCGCATTTCACCGCCGGGTATTTTTCCTTGATGTAGCGGATCAGGTCGGCGTCCATGTAATAGGAGCCGGTGGAAAGGGGATAAAACCCGAAGCATTCGTAAAACTTCCCGAACACGTCGTCGACGATAGACTTCTTATCCTCCATGGAAAACATCCAGATGCAGAAATCGCGCGTCTTATATTTTTCCCGGAACTCCTTGCACGGAAGGCCCAGAAAGCTGAGGGCGATTTCATCTCCGTATTTTTCGTGATGTTCCTTCGCAAGCGCAACGGCTTCCTCATTGAACAGGCTGGAATACGTCATCTGAATGGTCGTCTTGAACCCGTTTTCATGGGCGATCTGCTGCTGCAGCTTGAAAATATCAAGCGATTCCGTCAGCAGGCCTTTGCGGGAGATGTCCTCTTCTTTTCCCTGACCCGTCACTTTTTCCGCGTATTCCGGAACCATTTCCGGGCGGTGTACGATATTTAAAATAAATTTGTCCATTGCCATCCTCCAATTCTGAAATATTCTTGAAAGGATTCAGGGCCTGTTTTGGGGCGTTACGGTAAAGCGGAACGCAAACGAGGTTTCGTCGAAGCGGTATTGCTTCAGCAGCTCAGGCCCGCAGCTGTTCGAACCGATCCCGTTTTGCTTATAATCCACGCACAGAACGGTGCATCCGGCTTTTTCCAGCTCAAAATTATGCTTTTTCTTCGTCAGCTCCTCCTGCGTGTAAGGGGAAGCGTTAAAGCTGAAGGGCGCATCCGCCGTCACCGCGACGGCTGCTTCCGGGCCGGCAAGCTCCAGATATTCGCAGCCGAAGTGCGACCCGTTCTCCTGCGGTTTGATATAGTCGACATGCTGGGTCGCGACGTCGGATTCAAACAGGCCCAGGTAAGAGGCCCTGTGCTTATCCGTGTAGCTTTCCTGCGGGCCGAAGCCGAAATAGCGCAGCCGGTCAAACCGTTCCGGCAGGAACAGCCGCACCCCGAACCGCGGCAGGCTCGGCATGGAATCGTCTTTTTTGCCTTCGAGAGAAACTTCCAGCCGGCCGCCGGGCGTTACCGTGTACTCCGCGCGGACATGCAGCACGGGCTGCAGGTAAACCGGCGTGAGCGACAGCTCGCAGCGCACGGAAATCCCCCGCTCGGTCCTGCGGACTTCCGTCCGGTACACCTTCACGCAGGTCCGGTCGAATCCCGCTTTTTCCCACTCGAGCCGGATATTCCGGTCGTTGTCCGTCGGAGCGCGCCAAATATTGTATTCCATCGGCTTTTCCAGCAGCTCCGCCGCCTGAAAATTCAGCCGTGTGAAAACGCCCTCCGGCTTGGAAAATTCGTATTGGAACCCTTCGCCGTCAATGCGGACGGTCGTCTCGTCCTCCGAAACCTCCAGCCCGCCCTCTTCGGGCGCGGCTTTCGCGGAAAAGCTTCCCCGGACCGGCAGCTCAAACTGGTCAAATCCAAGCTCCGAAAGCGCCTTTGCGTAAGGAGCGTCCTGCTTTTGCAGATACAGGAACCGGATCAGGCACCTTCCGTCCTGCGGCAGGCAATAAGCGACGTCCACCCGCTTCTCTTCATGCGGCGGCACGTCCTGCTCCGGCAAAGCTCCGGTCTGAACCACCTCTCCGTTGCGCGTAAGCTCCCAGCGGATTTCGACATCATCCCGAAGGTTCGTAAAGTCGAGGCAGTTCCGGATAACATACGTCCCCTCTTTGGGGTCGGACGCCCGCATCCGAACCGGCCGGATGACATTTTTATACTCCCGCAGCCCGTTCCCCGGAACGCGGTCCGGCGACACCAGCCCGTCCACGCAGAAGTTCCCTTCATTCGGGAAGTCGCCGAAATCGCCGCCGTAAAGGAACTTTTTCTTCCCTTCCGGCGTTTTCCCGGCATACACGGCGTGGTCGCACCACTCCCAGACCAGACCCCCGACAAATCCGTCGTATTGGTAAATCTGTTCGAAATAATCCTCCAGGTCGCCGGGCCCGTTGCCCATGGCGTGGCAGAACTCGCACTGGATGAACGGCTTCTTCCGGGGCTGTTCGAAGTACTCCCGAATCTCCCCGGTGGACGCGTACATCCTGCTCATCACATCCAGCGCGGAAATGTCGTTGTTTGCGTTCGGATACGGATAAATGCTGCTTTCATAATGCAGCAGGCGGGAAGCGTCGTACTGTTTCACCCATTGGGCCGCCCGGACAAAATTGTCGCCGTAGCCCGATTCGTTGCCAAGCGACCAGAATAAAACGCACGGCCTGTTTTTGTCGCGGATCACGCTGCGCTGAACGCGGCGCAGGATCGCGTCCGCGAACAGAGGATGGACCGCGAGTTTTCCGATTTCATACTGCTCCGCCTTGTAAAGGTCGATCCCTCCGTGGGACTCCATGTCCGCTTCCGCGACGGCGTAAAGGCCCAGCTCGTCGCACATTTTCAAGAAGAGCGGCGAATTCGGGTA
>JAAYUL010000015.1 GCA_012517675.1 Clostridiales bacterium
ACCTGCTCTGCCAATTTCTGTTTGAACAGCAGCGGGAAATCATCAGGCGCAGAAGGGAACAGGAGCAGACTTAGGCCTGCTGATTGTGAGAACCCGATGCCCGGATTGATATACCATGAGGACGACAGCAATGTGATCTGGAGCCTGCAGGCCGCGGATGCGGAGGTGCCGTCGTTCATCGTGATCGACCCCTTTACCATTGTGCCGGACTACCGCCCGGAGCTTTCCAAAGCGGACCTTGCCGGTTTGGGGGAAACGGATTTTTCCAGCCTCTGCTTTCTTGTGATCGCGGTCATCAAGCCGGAGCTTTCCGAATCCGTCGTCAACCTGAAAGCTCCCCTGGTCATCAATATCAACACCAACCAGGCACGGCAGATTATTCTGGAGGACTCGGATTACCCGATCCGGTATAAGCTGTTTGCGGACCGAAAGCAGGAGGATGCCGGATGCTTGTAATCAGCCGAAAAGTTTCCGAATCCATTCGGATCGGGGACAATATTGAAATCATCCTTTCGGAGATCAACGGGGACCGCGCGAAGCTCTGCATCAACGCGCCGAAGGAAATCCCCATCGTGCGCAGCGAGCTGCTGGAAACGCAAACCATGAACCGCGAAGCCAGCATACCGCTCAGGCGGCAGGAAATGGACCGGCTGAAAAGCCTGCTGAAAAACAGAGAGCCGCCTGTTTGATTCCCGCCTGCCGGAATTGTTCGGAGCGCCCGGCCATGCTTGGCCGCATGATTTGCGCGCCCCCGCTCGCTCCCGCGTTTCGCCTTCCAAAACCGGCGTAAATAAGCACAGCGCCCTGAAACGGCCGTAAAAGCCGTTTCAGGGCGCGTTCTTTCCCCGCCGTTACATTTTCGGAAAATACCCGTCATTCAAACCGGAATCCCATTCCGTCCGCAATGTAAGGCAGGTATTTCAGGCAGGACTCCTCCACATGTCCGACAATATTCACCCTGCTTTCCGGCTGCAAATCGACACGGGCGATTTCCAGCTCGCCGGAATAACGCAGATAGGTTTCGTTCCCAACGGAAATACTTCCCTTCGGCCTGAGGCGCACGGGCTCGGCCGCAAACAGCCTTCCCTGGGCCGCATAGCCCCGCGATTCCTGCGAACGGATCACATAATCGCTGGAATCGGGCCGGTCGTGGTGGACCGTCTCCCTGATATATCCGTATTCCGGCCGGATTTCCGCTTTCAGGCCGACACAGCCCTGCGAAAGCTCTTTTACCGCGCGCCAGCCCGCGTCGCTGAGGTCGATGTCGCCCACCAGACAAACGTCCGTCAGACATTCTTTTTCAAGCTGCAGCAGGTTCAGCAGAACATCGCCGCCCCGGTGCTCCTCCACCGTCGGCAGGCCTTCGCGCAGCGGTCCGCGCAGAACGCCGTCTCCCGGAACAAACGCCATGGTCGTCATGCCCAGGCGGCGCAGGTTTTCGTTGACCGCCCTCGTCTTTTTCAGCGACAGCCCGGTGAGCGGCTTCGGATAAAAATTGTGGCAGGCGCTGAAACGGCTGAAATCCGCCCCCAGCCTGCGCAGCTCCCGGATGTCCGGCTCCAGAAGGGTACTGGCGTTGAACACGATATTGAAATCTTCGGAAAGCGCGATGATCTGCTCAAAGGAAAATCCGTAATCCACACGCAGATGCGTGACGGCGGTCTGCTTCAGGTCGGAAATATGGCGGTACCCCAGCTTTTCCACGGTCCGGGGGCCGATGTCCACAATCAGCGAGAGCCCGTTTCTCCCGCATAAATCCAGAAGCCGGTTGACTTCCGCCGCGTAGTCCGACACGCTTTCCTCCGGAATATGCAGCGAGGTAAAGGCGTAGTTCGCGCCCGCATCCGCCGCTTTTTCCACCACCCGCCTGTTTGTTTCATACCCGCTCCCAAGATACAGGGAAATTCCATACTGGCTCATAATCACTCCATTCCGCCGCATGCGCGGCTGAGATTGTCCGGATAAAAATTCTCCCCGGCCAAAAGGCCGGAGAGAATCGGTTGATCAAAACCGGATTTATTATTTTTCGTTTTCGCCGTACACTTCATTAATGCGGTCTTCATCCACGCCGAAGAAGTAGGTCAGAACGAAGCCGCCGGCGTAAGCGCCGAGCATTGCGATTGCATAAAGCAGCTGTGTGCCCGGCACCATGATCAGCAGGCCGAACAGTCCGGAAACACCCTGCGAAACCGCGCCAAGGTGGAACAGCGCCGCCAGAACGCCGCCGAAGCCGGCGCCAAGGCAGGCGGTGACAAACGGCTTGCCGAGCGGAAGCGTGACCGCGTACATCATCGGCTCGCCGACTCCGAGAATTCCGACCGGGAGAGAGTCCCGGGTGAGCCTCTTGAGCTTTTTGTTCTTTGTCTTCATATAGAGGGCAAAGCCCGCGCCGACCTGGCCGCCGCCGGCCATCATCAGAATGGGCAGCAGGTAATTGATGCCGTGTGTCGGGCCGTTCGGGTTGTTGAGCATGACATGAATCGGGGTCAGGGCCTGATGCAGTCCAACCGAAACAAGCGGCAGGAAACCGGCGGAAAGGATATAGCCGCCGACCGCGCCCATTGTATTATAAACAAAATTCAGCACGAAGTAAATGCCGGAGGTCAGCCACGCTCCCAGAGGCTGCAGCACGATCAGCGCAATGATTCCGCCGAAAATCACGGTAAGGAGCGGCGTAAAGAAGGTATCGAGAATCGTCGGCATCCAATTGCGGATCCATCTTTCCAGATAGGCGAAGAAAATACCCGCGATCAAAGCCGCAAGCAAGCCGCCCGCGGAAGGGTTGAACACCTTGTTGGTCAGCGGCAGAAGAACGTCCGCTTTATTGACCTGGGTCAGCAGCGGCATCGCCGGGTTCGCAATGGACATGGCGCCCGCAATCGCGCCGAGCACGGCGGAGCCTTTGAATTCCTTGGCGGCGTTCATGCCGACCAGAAGCGGCAGGTAAGCGAACAAAGCCCAGCCCATGGTGCGAATGCACTCATACCACCACTCGCCGCTCAGCGCGCCGTTCGTGGAAACATTGATCACGTTGCACACGCCGTTGATCAAACCGGCGGCAATAATACCGGGCAGCAGCGGAACAAAAATATTGGCGATGCGCTTGAGGAACCGCTGGACCGGCCCGTTATGCTTCGCCTTGTTGGCCGCCTTGTTTTCCCGTGCGAGCGACGCCGCGTTGCCTTCGGCTTCTTCCGCGCCCAGCGCCAGGCCGGTCAGCGCCGAGAACTGCGCGCCAACCTTATTGACCGTTCCGGGGCCAAGTACAATCTGAACGGTTTCGGAATCCACAACACCGAGCACCCCTTCCACCCTTTTCAAGGCGGCAATGTCGACTTTTCCCTGGTCTGCAACGCCCACGCGAAGGCGTGTCATGCAGGTGGCATTCGCGGTCACATTTTCTTTTCCGCCCAGCGTCTGCAGAATTTCGCGTGCGGTTTTCTGATAATCCATATCCATACCCCTTTCTCATCCCTGTAAGGATCACCGTTGTGCTTCGGTCCGTATCTCTCCCGTTTCCGCATTCTGTGTTCTCCTCACTCTGATACCTATTATACAGATGCAAAATGATATGTCAATAATATTTCATAATTATTAAAAATTTTATGAAATATTATTTTAATTAGCAATTAGTAGCCGCTCTTGTTATTTTATATATAATACATAATATTTTTATTCATTTTAAAGCGATTTCATTGTTTAATTCCATCATTTTACAATATTTACAGAATAATTTAAAAAATTCGCCTTAAATAATAAAGTGATCCATATGGAATTTATTAAAAAATAAATTGATTATTTATTTTACTATTTCTTTATTTTTATTGAATTATTATTTTGACAAGGCTATAATAATAACAGAGTGTCTGTCGCTTTGGAAGGGGATTATGAAAGTGCAAATTAATCTGAACACTTTGGATACGGAGCAGAGAAATGAAAGCAGCATGAATATTGATACGATGGAAACCATGGATATGCTGCGCCTGATCAACGAAGAAGACCGAAAGGTCGCCGTTGCCGTCGAAAAAGTTCTGCCTGAGGTTGCGGTCCTGATCGACGAAATTTACCGCAGGATGATGCGGGGAGGCAGACTGATTTACATCGGCGCGGGAACCTCCGGCCGCCTGGGGGTTCTGGACGCCAGCGAATGCCCGCCCACCTACGGTGTGGACCCGGGACTGATTCAGGGACTGATTGCAGGCGGGTACGACGCCCTTCTTCGGGCAAAAGAGGGCGCCGAAGACGACGCCGGGCTGGCGCGGTCCGACCTGAAAAACCTTTCGCTGAATCAAAACGACACCGTGGTCGGCCTTGCGGCAAGCGGAAGAACGCCTTATGTCATTGGCGGCCTTGACTACGCCAGGGAAACCGGCGCCTACACCGGAGCAATCAGCTGCGTGCGGCACGCCGAAATTTCCGGCCACGCGGACTCCAAAATCGAAGTTCTCGTCGGGCCCGAGGTCGTCACAGGCTCAACCCGAATGAAATCGGGCACAGCGCAAAAATTAATCTTGAATATGATCTCCACGTCGGTTATGATAAAATATGGAAAGGTGTATAAAAACCTGATGGTGGACGTACAGCCGACCAATCTGAAACTGGTGGAACGGGCAAAGGGGATCATCATGCAAAGCAGCGGATGCGGCTACGACGAGGCCGCAAAATACCTGACGGAAAGCGGAGAAAATGTAAAAATCGCCATCTGCATGGCATTGACCGGGCGTTCGTGCCCGGAATGCGAATCCATACTCAAGCAGAATCAGGGAAACATTTCACGCGCAATCCGTTCGCTGAAAGAACAAAATTGAACCAGAAGCCGCCGCCGGGAAAACGCATGGAGGAGAAGTCTGATATGAGCTGCATTTACAAAATTCACGAGGGGAATGCCAGCTACACCGACACGGAAAAAAAACTGGCGGAATATATTCTGGAACATATCAACGAGGTGACGCTCAATTCCGCGCAGGTGCTCGGGGAACGGGTGGGCGTGTCCCCCGCGGCGGTTATCCGGTTTTCCAAAAAGCTCGGCTACAGCGGCTTTACCGCAATGAAGGTGGACCTTGCCAAGGATGAAAAAACGGAAGTCGCTAATTTTGACGACATCATACAGGAACAGGACAGCATGCAGACGGTATTGAAAAAAGCAAAAAATCTGAACACCATGCTGCAAAACCAGGCTTATCAGCTGATCAACGCGGAATCGCTGGAAAAAGCCGTGCAGGTGCTTTTGAACTGCAATACGGTCTATCTGTTTGGCATCAGCGGGTCCGGAATCGTTTGCACGGACCTGATGCAGAAGCTTTCCCGCATCAACCGCCGCGCGGTTTACCACAGCGATTTTCACGACCAGCTTGCGACGGCCGCCCATATGACGGACAGGGACGCCGCCATTGCGGTAAGCTACAGCGGAAAAACACATGAAGTCAACACCGCCATGGCGCTCGCAAAAGAACTGGGCGCCGCAACCATTGCGGTCACCCAGTTCAAAAAAAGCCCGCTGATCAAGCTCGCGGATATTCTCCTCTACATTCCCTCGTCGGAACGCGACCTGCGCCTGGGCGCAATCGCCTCCCGAAACGCTTCCCTCATCGTCACCGACCTGCTGTACCTGGGGCTTGCCAAACACGACATCTCCGCCACACGGAGGTCTTTGGTCAAGACGAAAGAAGCCATCCGGCGGCTCAAATAAAGTGGCTTCCCGAACTCGCGGAAAACCACATAAAAAACGGCGGAACACATGGTTGGATGTGTTCCGCCGCTCTATTTCAGCGGTTCAAAAAGCTCCGCTCCGTTTTTGATAAAGGCTCAGTTATTCCAGACCGCCTGTGGAAACACACGGCCGCTTCTGTTCCTTGGCATCCGCGGGCTCTGTGGCTTCCGCCTGCTCAAAGGACTCCGGGGCAACCTGCTCGCTGCCCTCGACCACACCGTCGCGGCGAAAGACCTTGCAAATCGTTTCAAAAAAGATGCTGATGTCTTTCCGCCAGGAAAACGTGTGAAGATATTCCGTGTCATAGCGGACCTTTTCCTCGGGGCTGACCAAGTCCCTTCCGTTGACCTGAGCCAGTCCGGTCAGGCCGGGGCGAAGGAAATACACGCCGTTCTGATACCGCATTTCGTGGACGTCGTTTTCCTGAGGAATCAACGGCCGCGGGCCGATAATGCTCATATCGCCCCTGAGGATATTGATCAGCTGGGGGATTTCATCCAGGCTTGTTTTCCTCAGAATTCTCCCCACTCTGGTAATATATTTTTCGGAATCGCGCAGGGATGCGGTAGACCGGTTTTTCGGCGCGGAAAGATCCATCGACCGAAATTTATAGACGATGATTTTTCTGCCGTTCCGTCCCACCCGTTTTTGGCGGAACAAAACAGGGCCGTGAGAATCCAGCTTGATCGCAGCCGCGGAAAGAAAGAAAATGGGTGACAGCAGTACCAGCATGGTTCCCGAAAGGATGATATCGAAAAACCTTTTCAGAGGGACATAATGCTTTTGCCCGCGTGTCGGGCAATAAGTTTCATAGACCCGAAGGGTATTTTCCATTTCCACGTTCTTTTTCCGGCGCGCCGTATTGCCGTAATCCATATTCGTCCTGCACTCCCCTTAAGCATTAAAAAATTTCAAAATTCAAAAATCAACGGTTATAAATGAATTTCCAAATCAATGCCTTGTTTTTTTCAATGTTCGGCACCAAAACAGCCATTCCCCTGATGTTTTCGCTTTGATACGCCCCGCTGGCCAGAATCGACAGCTGCTGAAGCGGATTGCTAAGATAGGAAAGCGAATTCATGGAAAGATCGAACAACTGGCTGTTGGTCAGGTCGGTCTGTACATACTGTCTCATTTCACTCACAACGCTCCAAATGGTCCCTGCGCTGGAGCTTTTCATGGATTTTAACAGCGCTTCAATCACCGTGCGCTGCCGCTGGGTGCGGTTAAAATCGCTGTCGATATGCCGTATTCTGGAGTAGGCGAGCGCTCCCGCTCCGTTGAGCGTATTCAGCCCCGCTTTCACGCGCTGCGTCTCCCCGTTGGTAAAATAAGTCCCCGGGTGATTATTGATTTCATTTGCTTCCGCCTGCGTCAGGGTAATCTGCACGCCGCCGACCATGTTGATCAGCTTTTTAAAGGATTCAAAATCCACCATGACATAGTTGTCCAGCTTGACCCTGAAATTCTTTTCGATCGTGTCGGCAAGAAGCTTCGGGCCGCCGTGGCCGTAAGCGACATTGATCCGGTTGTCCTGGAGCCCGTCGATTTTGACATACATGTCCCTCAGCAGCGACGTGAGCTTTACCTGCTTGGTTTTCTTATTGATGGAAACAATCATCATGGAATCGGAACGCCCGTATTTCTCGTTTCCGCGCGTATCGCTGCCGATCAGCAGAATATTCAGAATATTGCTGTCGCTGATGATGCTGCCGGAACCGAACTGCATGGCGCTCGGGTCGTTGTTGACCGGAAGATTGGGATCGACGCTTTCATCCTCTTCGTTCACGTTGAAACCGCTGTCGACCCCGAAGCTGTTTCTGTCAACATGGTTAAAGCCGGAAAAGAGGCCGTCGACAAAGCACATGCCCGAACCGACCAAAAGAAAGAGGACGGAAAAAACGACCAATGTGATTTTTCCGCCTTTTGTGCGAAAAAACCGCATAAAAGCATTTCCCGAACCGTTTTTCTTTCGGGATCTTTGATACTTCCCCATTTTATTTCTCCCTAAATGTCCCTTAATTTCCATTAAGCCTATTATATGACCCCAAAGATATTATGTCAATAGAAAACGAACAAACATATCAACCAACACTTCCGCTGCAAAACGGCAAATGTTTAAGCAAAATGTTTTAACTCATACGCCGGGCAGACGCCAGCTGTACTATTTTTGCCTGTTCAAGCATAGTAATTTAGCAATCGGATTTGTTTGGAGGGTGGAAAAGTGAAAGGTATAGTTGAGGAGCGCGCTGTGGAGCTCGGCGAGTACATCATTCAAAACCGCACCACCGTGCGGGGTGCGGCGAAGAAGTTCGGCGTGAGTAAAAGCACCGTACATAAGGACGTGGCGCAGCGCCTGAAATACGTGGACCCGCAGCTTTACCGGCAGGTCAAGCAGATCCTGGAAATCAACAAAGCTCAGCGGCACATCCGCGGCGGCATGGCCACGAAAATGAAATATAAAAAGCAGTGATCCGGCGCACCGGTTTTCCCAAAAAGGGAAGTCCGGTGCGATCTTATTTTTCCGCGTTCTTTCAAAAACCTTTGCACGCGTCACGCATAAAACCGCGCCGGTGGCAGATATTAACAAGGAAATCGCGGTACAAAACAACAGGAAGTGATTATATGGAAACGACCGGTGCGGGCACGGAAAGCTGGGGCGGCAACCTGTTCACCAGAAACCTGGAAGACAACATTACAAAAATTCAGAATATTTTCCGGAACGATAATACGCTGATCGTCCGCAGGCTGGAGACCCGGGCCGAGCCGAAGCTGCGCTATGCCCTGATCTACTGCGACGGCATGGTCAACAACAAGCTCACGAACGAGGACATCATCCGGCCGCTGCTCGAATTCGCGCCCGCGAAAAGCGGCAGGGCGCCGGCCGACCTGGTGGACGTCATTGCGGCGCAGGTCACGCTTTCCGACAGCGTGGAGAAAACACAGGACATCAATCAGGTCATTCAGGCCATCGTCTACGGCGATTCCGCGCTGTTCACCGAAGGCTTCTGCGAGGCCCTGATCCTGAACACCAAGGGCTGGAACACGCGCTCCATTTCCGAACCGGAAAACGAAAAAATCCTCCGGGGGCCGCGCGAAGGATTCTGCGAAGCCCTGATGACAAACCTGAGCCTGGTGCGCCGCAGGCTGAGGACCCCCGACCTGAAAATGGAATTTCAGACCTTCGGCACCCGGTCGCAGACCAAAGGGTGCGTCTGCTACCTGGACGGGCTGGTCAACCGGGATGTTCTGGAAGAGCTGAAAAAACGGCTGAACGCTTTTTCCATCGACGGAACCCTCGACGTAAACTATATTAATGAATTTATCCGGGACGCCCCCTATTCCCCGATCAAAACCATCGGCAGTACCGAAAAGCCGGATGTGATCGCGGCCAAGCTTCTGGAAGGGCGGGTCGCGCTGTTTCTGGACGGCACGCCGGTCGTGCTGACCGTGCCCCACCTGTTTATCGAGCATTTCCAAAGCGATGAGGACTATTACGTCAATTACTACTTTGCGTCCATCGGCCGTCTGCTCCGCCTGCTCGCCTTTTTTATTTCAACCAGCGTTCCGGCGATTTACGTGGCCCTGACCACCTTTCATCAGGAAATGCTCCCCACCTCCCTGGTCATCAGCATTTCCATGGCGCGCAACGGCGTTCCTTTCCCCACGGTGGTGGAGGCCATGCTGATGCTCGTCGTCTTTGAAATGCTGCGGGAATCGGGCGCCAGAATGCCCGGGATGATGGGGCAGGCCCTGAGCATTGTGGGCGCGCTGGTCATCGGGCAGGCGGCCGTTCAGGCAAAAATCGTAAGCGCTCCCATGATCATCATCGTCGCACTCACCGGCATCGCGGGCCTGATGGTCCCGCGCATTAAGGGAACCAGCATCCTTCTGCGCTTTGGTTTGCTGGTCATGGCGTCTTCCCTGGGGCTGTACGGCTATATGTTCGGCATGCTCGGATTGATGGTCCACCTTTACAGCGTATCCTCCTTCGGGATTCCGATCATGAACAGCGCCTATTCCACCACCACGCAGGACAAAAAGGATTTCAGCAGTCGCGCACCGTGGTTTATGATGGATAAAAGGCCGAAATTCCTTTCGCCCAACCGCACCCGAAAATCTTCGGGGGGGAATGTTTCATGAAATGCCGGAAGCTGCTCTGCGTTTTTCTGCTCACTCTTTGCCTGCCGTTCCTCAGCGGCTGCTGGAATTACCGGGAGCTGGATTCCCTGAACATGGTTTCCGCCTTCGCCATCGACCCGGGCACGCAGGGCCACTCCTATCACCTCACCTTTGAATTTCTGGACGCCACAAGCCAAGCGCAGCCGTCCAAAACCATGGAAACCGAAGGGGACACGATTTTTGACGCGATCCGCAACGCGACCGCAATCAGCCAGAAAAAGCTGTATTTCAGCTCCTGCAAAACCGTGATCGTCAATCAGGACCTTGCGCGGAAAGGCATCTGCGCCCTGTTCGATTTCATCCTTCGCGACGCTGAGCTCCGGTTGACGCTGCTGCCCCTGATTTCCAAAGAAAAAACAGCCGGGGAAATCCTGCAGCACGAGTCGCAAAGCTCACAGCTGATCGGGCTGGAACTGGCCAAAGTGTTGGAGCAGGACTCGATTTACCTGGCGAAAGCCCACAGGGTCCCGATTTTCGACGCGTATTCCATGCTCCACCAGCCGGGCATGTCGCTGACCCTGCCGTTTGTCGAAATCAACAGCAGCAAATCGGGAAAAGTGCCGATGGTGGACGGCACCGCCGTGTTCCGGGACGATAAGATGGTCGGGTCCCTGGACCCGGAAGAAACCCAATATTTTCTTTATGTTAGAAACGAAATAAAAGGAGGGCTCCTTCTGACCGCGGTCAACGGATCGAAAAAAAATGTCAGCCTTGAGATTTTAGGCAGCCACACGACGCTTTCCTCTCAAACAGCGGGAAGCAGGATCAGCATGCAGATCAGCATCCATACCAAGTCCGAATTTGGGGAAAACCAGTCGGTAAAAGATCTGATCACACAGGCAGGTCTTTCCGAAGTTCAGCAGTGCGCGGAAAAAACGCTTCGGGAAGGGATCACCGACGTGATCAAGCGGGTGCAGAGCGACTATGAAAGCGATATTTTCGGATTTGGAAAGGAACTGCACGAAAACACGCCGGTTTATTGGAACAAAGTAAAAAACGACTGGAATCACAAATTCACCTCCGTCGAATTCACGGTCGAACCTCAAATGATAATTCAGGGCTCCGCGACCGCGCGCGGAAACAACAAGGCGGTCGATCAGAATGGATGAATCCTTCATTATTTACATCGGGTTTTATGTCCTGCTGATTTTTACCGACCTGATTCCCGACATCCGGAAAAAAGATAAAAAGTCGCTGTGGATTTTTATTCCTGTTTTCATTGCGACTCTAACCATGAACATTATGTCCGCGGCCGGATTTTCCTTTCCGAGCATTAACCAGCCGATCATTCAGATTTTAAAAAACACCCTCCATATGTGAAATGAGGAAAACAAGTTGACAAACCACTCCATTTCAGGAAAACACATGCGCTGTATCCTTGCCATGTTCTGGTCGGGCAGCCTGGTTCTTTTGGGGAACTACAGAAATATGGGACCGGACAGCTGGATCGCTTTTCTGCTGGCAGCTGTTTTTTTTCTTCCTCTGCTGTGGATCCACACCAGGCTGATTCAAATTTACCCTGAAAAAAATTTATTTGAAATGATTTATGAGACCTTTGGGAAGATCCTCGGCGCCGTATGCTCCCTGTTTTTTATTTTCTTTGCCATTCATCTGTCCTCTCTGGTGACGCGCGTGTTCGGCGAGTTTATACAGGCGCTCAGCATGCCTGAAACACCCCAGACGCTTACGATTGCGCTGATTTTACTGATTGCGTACTGGTCCGTCACCAATGGTCCCGAGAATGTCGGCAGAACCTCAAAATTTTTATGGAATATTATCTGGCTTTCCGTTGCCGCCACCTTTTTCATCGGCATTAAGGACATGAATTTTGAAAATCTGAAACCCGTGATGGAAACGGACCTGACAACTCTGGTTGGAGGCGGATTCAGCATCTGCATGCTTTCGCTCGGAGAATCCATCCTCTGCCTGTCCTTTTTCTCAGCGGTTCCAAAAAAGGAAAGCCCAAAAAAAATCTACCTGATCGCTCTGATCGGATTTCTCATTGTCGGTCTGATCGCCATTCTGCGCAATGTGCTGATTTTAGGTCCGACCGTAACCTCTCTGTATTATTTTCCTTCCTATGCGGCGGTCAGCGTTCTGACCGTCGGTGATTTTTTCTCGCGCATCGAGGTCCTGATCGGAATTGACCTGATGATTGCGGGGCTGGTGAAAATCAGCGTCTGCGTTTACACCGCTTCGCTCGGCCTGACCAAGGTGCTTCACGCGCCCAACCAGAAAACAATGGTAGCTCCATGCATCATGCTGATCATCGCGCTGGCAATTCCGGCTTTTAAAAACACGATCGACATCTTCGATTTTTTCCCCTATTTCACGGTTTACTCAACTGTTTTTGAAGTCTTTCTGCCTTTCGTCCTGTGGATCACCGCTGAAATCAAGAGCCGGCTGAAAAGCGCGCCTGCCCGGCCCGAGCCCGCGGAAAGCTGAAAGCAAAAAAGCAGACAACGTGCCGGGCCCGGCAGGGTCCTGCCGTTTTGGACCCGATGCCGATGCCAAAAACGCCTCCGCAAAAAGCGGAGGCGTTTTCATTCAGATGGTTACGTTTTATTACTGGTTGTCAACACAGTTCATGTGCTTGATGAGGTCCAGAACCTTGTTGCTGTAGCCCCACTCGTTGTCGTACCAGGAAATAAGCTTGACAAAGTGGTCGTTCAGCATGATGCCGGCTTTCTCGTCGAAGATGGAGGTGCGGGAATCGCTGAGGAAGTCGGAGGAAACGACGGCTTCGTTGGTATAGCCGAGAATACCCTTCATTTCATTTTCGGAAGCTTCCTTCACAGCGGCGCAGATCTCTTCGTATGTTGTGGGTTTCGCAAGGCTGACGGTCAGGTCGACAACGGAAACATCCAGGGTGGGAACACGCATGGACATGCCGGTCAGTTTGCCCTTTACGTCAGGAATCACAAGCGCGCAGGCTTTTGCGGCGCCGGTGGAAGAAGGAATAATGTTTCCGGCTGCCGCGCGGCCGCCTCTCCAGTCCTTCTTGGAAGGTCCGTCAACCGTCTTCTGGGTGGCGGTGGTGGAGTGAACGGTGGTCATCAGGCCTTCGACGATGCCGAACTTATCGTTGATAACCTTAACCAGCGGAGCCAGGCAGTTCGTGGTGCAGGAAGCATTGGAAACGACCTTCATGTCCTTGGTGTAGGTGTCGAGGGTGACGCCGCAGACAAAGGTCGGGGTCTCCTTGTCCTTTGCAGGAGCGGAAATGACAACCTTCTTGGCGCCGGCGGCAAGGTGAGCGGAAGCTTTTTCCGTGGTGCAGAAAACGCCGGTGGACTCCACAACGTAATCAGCTCCGATGGAACCCCACGGAATCTGGGAAGGATCCTTTTCCGCGAAAACGCTGATCGTTCTGCCGTTTACGACGAGCTTGCCGTTTTCAGCCTTCACGTCGACGTCGAAATGACCGTGCATCGTATCGAATTTAACCATGTAGACCATGTAGTCAACATCAATGAAGGGGTCGTTGATGCCGACAATTTCGAACGTGTCGGGCTGTGCTACCGCCGCGCGGAACACAAGGCGACCGATGCGGCCAAAGCCATTGATTCCAACTTTAATAGACATAAAACATATACCTCCTGAAATTTAATGATTCTTTTTCTATTTTATCGCATTCCGAATCATTTTACAAGCAGTTTGACAGAATTTTAACTGTCATTTTTCATTTTTTAACGGAAAAGAATCCGATTCGCACGGAACAAACATTTCGCGGCTTCCGTAGGCCGCCGTCAGCCGTTCCCAGCAGCGGTCCCACTCGCTTTTCTCTTCCGGCCGCGCCGCGGGTTCCGGCGCCGTTGTTTCCAGAGGAACGAAATCCCGGGGCTCTTTCCGTTCCGGTTCCTTCGGCGCGGCATGCTTCGGCGCCGCCTCGCGCGGGGCGCTCCCGTAGGCGGCAAGAAACGCCAGAATGTTAAACGCCATGATCACGTTGACAAAATAAAGCCCCGCCGGGAAAAAGCCGCTTTGCCGGACCCCCGCCAGAGAAGCCGCGGAGCCGGGGATCCCCGTTGTGAAAAGGAACAGAACGGCGGGAAGGGCAAACATCCGGACCCGCTGCGCCGCCTTTCCGCTTTCCACCCCCGCAAACAGCTTTGCCTGCGTGAAAAGGAACAGCAGCAGGAACACCACGGCAAGCGTGTTGTAGACATTCTGCGCGACATTTACGATCCCCACATAGGCAACGAACAGGGAAAACAGGCAGAAGCACCCCCACAGCGGCGGCAGGAGCGCCGCGAGCGGATGACCGGCAAACACGTTCCGCCCGACGGAATAGCCGTACCCGGTAAAAATTAAAACCATGCCGGCCAGAATACCGAGCAGGGACAGAATCATATAAATGAATTGGTGCGAGGTCCCGTCGACCGCCAGACTGACAAGCGACTGCACCACCAAAGCCAGGCCGCTCAGCACGCTCAGCAGCGCCGCGGGCAGACTGCGGAACGGCCGGTATTCCGGCTTTTCGCGGCCAAGCAGAAAACCAACCGCAAAAAGGAGGACGGCGCCCGCCGCCAAAGCGCAGGGCACCACGGCGGAAGCAAAGGCTCCGCCCGTTTCCCCCTTCAGAAAAACGACCTGATAAAATCTTACCGGCAGCACGGCCAGCAGTGCGGCGGCAAGCACAATCCACGCGCTTTTTTTCAGCATTGCAAGGTACTTCCCCTCATTATCATAATTTAATCCCGTTCGTCCAGAAGAACATACGGTTCGCTCTTGGAAAGGGAACGGTAGGCCGGGCGCATGATTCTGCCGCAGGTTTCCATTTCCTCAATGCGGTGTGCGCACCAGCCGGCAATCCGCGAAATGGCAAACAGAGGCGTGTAAAGATCGCTCGGAATTCCCAGCATTTCATAGACAAGACCCGAATAAAAATCCACGTTTGCCGAAATGACCTTGGAGTCGCCCTTCACCCTTGCGAAGACCTGCGGCGACAGATTTTCCACCCTGCAAAACAAATCGAACTTGTCCAGCATTCCGCGTTCCGAAGCCATTTTTCTGGCTTTTTCCTTCAGGATGACCGCCCTCGGGTCCGAAAGCGTGTAAACGGCATGCCCCATTCCGTAAATCAGGCCGGAATGATCGCCGGCCTCCCGGCGTACGATTTTTTCCAGGTAGCGTTCCAGCTCGTCCTCGTCCTCCCAGCAATGCACATGCTCCATCACGTCGTTCATCATCATCATCACGCGGTGGTTCGCGCCGCCGTGCTTGGGGCCCTTCAGCGAACCGATGGCCGCGGAGATCGCGGAATAAATATCGGTGCCCGTAGAGGACAGAACGCGCGCGGTAAACGTGGAGTTGTTGCCGCCGCCGTGCTCCGCGTGCAGAATCAGGCAGAGGTCCAGCAGCTTCGCTTCCTCGTCGGTAAACATGCGGTCGGGACGGATGGCGTTCAGAATCGACTGTGCGGTGGAGTGATTCGGGTCGATCGGATGAAAATACATGCTCTGACGGTCAAAATGACGGCGCTTCACCTGGTAGGCATACGTCATGATCGTGGGCATGCGCGCGATCAGCTGGATCGCCTGCCGCATATTGTTTTCCAGCGAGGTGTCGTCCGGGTTGTCGTCATAGGAATACAGCGCCAGAACGGACCGCGCCAGCTTGTTCATAATGTTTTTGGAGGGCGCCTTGATGATCATGTCCTCTGCGAAATACTCGGGAAGCTCGCGGTATTCATTCAGAATCGCGCAGAAATTCTTCAGCTGGCTGCGGGTCGGCAGCGTGCCGAACAGCAAAAGCCAGGCAACCTCCTCATACCCGAAGCGGTTTTCCGAAACGCAGCCTTCCACAATATTCCTGATGTCAATACCGCGGTAGGTCAGCTTGCCCTCGTCGGGAATGCGGTCGCCGTCCGCAATCAGGTAGCCGTGCACGTTGCAGATCCTGGTCAGCCCCGCCATTACGCCGGTGCCGTCCGGATTGCGCAGGCCGCGCTTTACTTTATAAAGCTCAAATTTTTCAGACGGGATCTGATTGTTGGCACGGAATTCATTGCAAAGAGATTCCAACTCCGTTTTGTCACGATTTGCTACATTTTCTTCCATCTCGGTACACCTTTCCCCTATGTAAAACAGCACGGAGCGCCGCCGCTCTTTGCATCAAGCGGCAGCACCCGTGATTGCCTCCGGCAGATTCATGGTATTTATTTTATAACACCGCATGGGTAAAGTCAAGTAAAGCAGAGCGGCGTTCGCTTTATTTTTGCATAAATATCAATCTATTATTTCATTTTTTCAGCCTATTTTATCCAGTGGGAAACACTTCGATGCTTTTATGAATAATTGTCTGCGCAAGCCGTAACTTTTGTTTTCGAATCAAGGCAAGGGGCGAAACTGCGCCCGAAATGCCGGATTTTAAAATTTTCCGCTGATTCCGGGTCTTGTATGCGGAAGAAAGGTGGTCTTATGAAAGGGAAAATCATGCTGATTATCCTGCTGTTTCTGATTCTTCTTCTGGTGCCGCTGTTTTCACTGGGCGGAAAAACAATCGTAAAGCCCTCTTCCGCGGTTCCCGCAGCCGCAAGCCGCTCTGTTGCAGCTTCCTCTTCCCCGCCGTCGCCGTCAAGCGGCGCGGCCTCCTCCGCCTCCAAAAAATCCGAGCCGGAAACGAGCGCCCCGGCCGCCGTGAAAACGGGCGCCGGATTCAAAATTTACGATTCTTCCTCCGGAAAAGTGATTTCGGTGGCCGACCGTGAATTCCTGTACGGCGCGATCGCCGCGGAAATGTCCCCCGCCGCACCGGCGGAAGCCCTGAAAGCACAGGGCGTCGCGGCATACACCTATTACAGCCGCCTGCGGCAGCAGCAAAGGCTTAAGCCGGATTCCTCCCTGAAGGGCGCCGATTTTTCCGCCGACACGAAAAAATGGCAGATTTACGTGACCAAAGAGCAGATGCAGGCGCGCTGGGGCGGCAGCTTCAGCACAAACTACTCCATGCTGACCAAAGCGGCCGACGCCGTGTGCGGCCAGGTGCTGAAATGCGGCGGGGAACTGATCGACGCCACCTATTTCGCCATTTCCTCCGGACAAACCGAATCCGCCGAAGCGATGTGGGGCGGAAAGCGCAGCTACCTTGTCTCGGTCGCCAGCCCGGGCGACGCCTTTGCGAGCGGGTTTCAAACCGGCGTTACCCTGACGGCGGACCAGTTCAAGGCGGCCGCGCTGAAAGCCGCGCCGAAAGCAAACCTGACCGGGGACGCCGCCAAATGGGTGGGCGCGGCGGTCCGGACGGCGGCCGGCTCCGTGGAGTCGATCAAAATCGGGGGCGCTTCCCTGACGGGAACCGCCGCGCGCGGCGCATTCGGGCTTCGGTCGGCCAACTTTACCGTGAGCTACGCGAACGGAAAATTCAATTTCACGGTAAAAGGTTACGGGCACGGGGTCGGCATGAGCCAGGTGGGCGCGCAGTTCATGGCGAATCAGGGCTCGGACTACAAGCAGATCCTTTCCTGGTACTATCCGGGCACGGCGCTCGGCACGCTCTGAGCAAATAAACCGTGAAAAGCGGCGGAGGATTTTCCTCCGCCGCTTTTCACGGTTCCCG
>JAAYUL010000016.1 GCA_012517675.1 Clostridiales bacterium
CGCATAAGCGGCAACCGCCTCGTCATCCGCCAGCTGAAACACCGCTTCGGGCTTGTCCCCCGGAAGCAGCGACTTGCGCTGGCCGCCCTTACTGGTCTCCAGGTAAATCCACTGGATCCAATGCTCTTCGGTCATGGGGTGCGGCACGCTTCCCACTTTCACGGTTACGGTGCTCCCCGAAACCTCCACCACGGGCACATGCTTTTCCTGAGCGGCATCCGTCGTATTCGGCACCAGCTCCACCATGGGCTCGCCGCAGCAAATCATGGGTACACCGCTGTTGTGAATCATCCCCACTAAATTTCCGCAATGTTTACAAAGATAGAACCTGGCGTTCTTGTTTGACACTGTACTTTCCTCCATTTCATGATGATTTTCATCATTATAACTTATTTTACCAAAATAAGAAAGGGGACAATTGTTAATTTTTCGAATCTTGCCCTGCATAATAAACACAAAAGCGAACGCATCCTGAAATTTTCTCATGGGTCTTTCCGCGTTGCATTGCAAAATAAAAAATGATACAATGAAAAAAAAGCCGAACGAGGTGACTGTTCTGTCCATGAAAAAGCTGGGAGCCGTGCTGCTTTGCCTTTGCCTGCTTCTGCCGTTTTGCGCATGCGGAAAGAAGCTGCCCAAAACCGCGAATAAGGATTTTACGTACCAAATCTCCGAGGAACCGAAAACGCTGGACCCGCAGGTGGCCTCGGACAGCGGCGCGCTGATTGCAATTGAAGCGCTGTACGAGGGGCTGGCGCGTCTGGACGCAAAGGGCGAAGCCTACCCCGGCGTTGCCGAAAAATGGGTGAGCAACAGCAGCCGGACCGAATTCACCTTTACCCTTCGCCAAGACGCGAAATGGGCGGACAAAAACGGAACCCCGGTGACGGCGCAGGATTTCGTCTATGCGTTCCGGCGCGCGCTGGACCCTGCCACCGGCTCGAAAACCTGCGCCCCCCTGTTTGCCATTAAAAACGCGGAGAAAATCCATTCCGGCCAGCTCGGCACGGCCAGCCTCGGCGTTTCCGCAAAAGACGACCACACCCTCGTGGTCGAGCTGGAATATGCCGACCCGGATTTTCCCGCGCTGACTGCGCTCGCGGTATTCATGCCCTGCAACGAAACCTTTTTCAAGTCGACCGACGGCCGGTACGGCCTGGATTACAAATATCTGCTCGGCAACGGTCCGTTTGAAATCGACGGAAAATACGGCTGGGAACACG
This sequence comes from Clostridiales bacterium, assembly GCA_012517675.1. GTDB lineage: Bacteria > Bacillota > Clostridia > Oscillospirales > Acutalibacteraceae > Caproiciproducens. Next base: position 1,224 of record JAAYUL010000016.1, read on the forward strand.
ATGTGAGCATCAGCATGGCACGTTCCGACACCTACACGGGAAACAGCACGCCGCTGCCCTCTTCCCTGAAGCTGACGATCGAGGGAACGGACAACAAAATAACCGACCCGGTTTCGGCTTTGACCTCGAAAAAAGTGGACGCCATCGGCCTGACTTCGAGCCAGGCCGACGACGCGGAAGCGGCCGGGTGCACGCTGACCTCGTTCCAGAATATCACCTGGGGTCTGTGCTTCAACACACAGTCCGGGCTGATGAAAAACCAGAAGGTCCGCACGGCCTTTGTTCAGGCGCTCAACCGCAGCGCGCTTCTGAAGCTTCTGCCCAAAGGCACCACCGCGGCGTCCAGCGTGATCTGCCCCTCCGTTTCGCTGGATGGGAACAAATACCTGTCGCTGATCGGAAACCGCACCTTCTTTCTGAAGCAGAGCAGCAGCGCGGCATCGCTGCTTTCCGCCGGGCTCGCGGAGCTTCCCGGCCAGGATTTGAAGAACGTCAGCGTGCTGTGCCCCGACAACTCGTCCGTAAAGCTGGTCATCAACCAGATGATCGCCGACTGGAATTCCAAATTCAACAGCTATTTCAGCATGGAGCCGCTGGATGACGACACGCTGGCGCAGCGGATCAAAACCGGGAATTACCAAATGGCGGTCTGTCCGATCCAGCCGGACAGCGGCGACCCTTACGGGACGCTTTCCCTGTTCCGCAGCGGCGAAACGTCAAACCCGGCGCGGTTTTCCAGCGCGGATTTCGACACCACGCTGGCGGCGGCCCGCATGAAAACAGGCAGCTCCGCTCTTTCCGGCTATATGGACGCCGAAACCATCTTGAGCAGCCAGGCCGTGTTCTATCCCCTTTACTATGACAAAACCTATTATGCCAGCGCAGAAGGCGTGACCGGAATCATATTCCATCCCTTCAGCGATGCGATCGATTTTATTCAGGCGGGCAAGGATTAAAACTTGTCCGCTTTTGCAAATCCTTTGAAAGGCACGTACCGTCCCGGGGTGCGCCGCATAGTATATGGCGGGGGAAGTTTGCCCCCATTCTATGAGGTAGGAGGATTTGAATGAATCAATTTGAATATTGCAGTCCGTTTTCCCCGGTGAATTACCAGGACGGACGGCGCGAGCCGCCGAGGCGTCAGGCGGCGCTCAATGCTTCCAGCGGCGGCGTGGGACCGCTCCCGATCATCACCACCCTGTTTGCCGAGCCGCTGAACGTGGTGTCCACTCCCATCGATACAACCGGCATGGGCAAAACCAACAACCTACTGAATTTCACCAGCATTGTCAACCTTCCGCTCGGGATTTCCGTCACGCTCAATTTTGAAATCACCCGCTCCCTGAACGGCGGCGCGCCGGTCAATGTCGGCGCGACCTACACCTTCTCCACCGTTGTGGACGTTCTGGAGGCGGAGGCTTTCAGCTTCCAGTTCTTTGACCCAGACGTGGCGCCCGGCTTCTACACCTATTCCGTACAGCTTTCCACCAATTCGGTCATTGATATCACACCCGGCGCCGCGGTGCAGAACGCGGTTCTGAGTGTTCTTGCCGTTGCCGAATAAACGCCGCTCCCGTTTTATTTTATGTTCGCGCTTCCAAAATTGACACACCAATCTGTCAAAAATGTCATAAAGGCAGCCCGGCCGCGGCCGGGCTGCCTTTATGACAAAGAAAGCCGTGTGAGATCAGAAAAGGAAACAATCCGTCTATCGGCTAAAGCAGGCCCGCGAAAACAGAGCCGATGATCAGCAGCGCGCAGACCCCGGCGACGATTCGCACCATCCAGGACCTGGCATCCGCACGGTTCTTTCTGCTTTTTTTCATATCCGCATCTCCCCCGCCAACAAGATTCCTGATTGATTTTATTATTATAACAGATATGATTGAAAAAATTAAAACAAATTGTAAAATCTTTCAAATATGATTGCGTTTTTTCTTTTTATGATTTAAGTAACATAAATTGTTTAATTTTGTCACATTGTGTTGACTTCGCGCAAAACTGTAACTATAATATATAAAAACACTTTTATCAAAACACCGGGATTGGATTGACAAAAAATTCCCGATGTCTCCCAGTATGAAAAACAGTTCCTTCCGCAAGTTTACAACATAAAAGAAGCAAGGGAGAATATCAGTTCAAAAATCGCGAACTTTAAGATTGAGTTCAGATTCACTGTTGTGAGAAAGAAAAGGCGGAAAAACTTGAGTGAAAAACTGATCGATTATATTGCAGAAAAGTCATGCAGGTATCCTTCGGATCTCCTCCTGCCGGAAAACAGCGCCTCGATTCTTCGGATCGTAAGCCAGATTTTCCCCGAATCCTTTCCCCCGTGCGACTGGAGCGCAAGCCTTTCCTATCTGACGGGCAGACATCTGTTTTTCCAGACCTCCGAAGCCGCGAAGGACTATTATATCAAATACCTGATCGACCATTTGTCAAAATGCAAAGTGGAATAAATTCGGTCCGCGCACCGCGCGGACACCGGCAGGCCCTCCGGATTGGGGCGATGCTTTGGAAAAGATCCGTTATGCTGCCGCCGCACATTCGTTTTGCGACGGCAGCTTTTTCTCTGCAATTTATATTTCTCAAAAATCAACAAAATTTATTTTGGCGAAAGTTTACATAACCATTGACATGTCTTTGTATTTGCTCTAAAATTATACTGTTTTTATATTATAATTTAGAGATATAAGCAGACGAGGTGCAATATGGACAAGCGTTCCGGAAGCCACTACACCGACAAAACAGGCCGGGGAAAAGCGGCCCGCCCCGCGGGCGAATTCGACCGTTACAATTATGTCGACCGAGACATCTACAGCAACAGCAGGCCCAATAAAAAATTCACGCGGAAAAAGGGCGGCACTTTGAAAAAAGCCCTGATTTCACTGCTCGTCCTGACCCTGTTGGGAGCCGCCGGGGCCATCGTTTACGGAATCACGCTTTCCAACAAGCTCGACCGCTCTGTCAAGCTGAACGTCTCACAATATCTGCAGCAGCCGTCCGAAGCACCCAGTTACCAGCCGGTCACCGACAAGAACGTGAAAAACATTCTTCTGCTTGGAATCGACATCAACCCGCAGAACGGGACCGACGGCCGTTCCGACACGATGATGCTGATGTCGATCGACAACCGCACCAAGCATATCCGTCTCGTCTCTTTTCTGCGCGACACGCTCATTGAAATCCCCGGGAAGGGCAAGGCCAAGCTGAACGCGGCCTATATCCCCGCGCATAAGGACGCGAACGGGAACGAAGTGAAGGGCGACCCGTCGCGCCTGGTCGCCACGCTGCAGAACAACTACCGCATTCATATCGACAACTACGTGACCGTCAACACCGAGTGTTTCCGCGAGGCGATCGACGCGGTGGGCGGAATCGACATCCCGACGGTTTCCAATCTGGAAGCGAACGGAAACGGCGGCATGAACGCCGTGATCCGGCGCGAATGGCCGCGGAAGGACTGGGTCACCATCCAGCCGGGCACCAATGTGCACATGAACGGCAAGGTTGCGCTGATTTATGCCCGCATCCGCGAAGCGGACAGCGATTTTGCGCGCACCGGCCGCCAGCGCCAGGTCATGGAGCTTTTGATCAGCAAGGTGAAATCCATGGGCTGGGGGGATTTGAACAGCCTGGTCAACGATTTCGCCCCTAAAATTCAGACCGACCTTTCCACAACGGACCTTGCGTACCTGGTCAGCATTGCGGGCACGGTTTCCAATTACAAGATGCAGACCGCGCAGATTCCGCGAAACGGCACCTTTACGGAAGATGACAATACGAAAGGCTACGGCTGGGTGGAAATTCCGGATATTACGGCAAACGCGGACTTTCTTCAGACCTTTTTGTACCCGTCCTCCGATTCCGGCGAAACGGAATCCTCCAAAACGGAAAATTGAGCCGACGCCGCCGCTTGGCGGCGTTTTTTCTTGCATTTTCGCCTTTTCAATTATAATATCCGGTGGTATAATAAAAAGACATGATTTTTTTGGAGGTTGGAAACATGGACAAAAAAACATTTTATATCACCACGCCGATTTATTACCCTTCGGGGAAAGCGCATATCGGCCACAGCTACTGCACCGTGGCCAGCGACGCGATTGCCCGCTACAAGCGAATGCAGGGTTATGATGTCATGTTTCTGACGGGAACCGACGAGCACGGCCAGAAAATAGAAATCAACGCGGAAAAAGCCGGCGTCACGCCGAAGCAGTACGTGGACAAGATCGTGGCGGGCTTTCAGGAGCTTTGGAAGCTGCTGAACATCTCCAACGACCGCTTTATCCGCACCACCGACGATTACCACGTGAAGGCGGTCCAGAAAATTTTCAGGACCCTTTACGACAAAGGGGAAATTTACAAGGGCACCTACGAAGGCTGGTACTGCACCCCCTGCGAATCCTTCTGGACGGAAACCCAGCTGAAAGACGGCAAGTGCCCCGACTGCGGCCGCGAGGTAAAAAAGGCCAACGAGGAGGCCTATTTTTTCCGCCTTTCCAATTACGCCGACCGCCTGCTCAAGCTGTATGAGGACCAGCCCGATTTTATTCAGCCCGACAGCCGCAAAAACGAGATGATCAACTTTATCAAACAGGGGCTGGAGGATCTGTGCGTTTCCCGCACCAGCTTTACCTGGGGCATCCCGGTCGATTTCGACCCGAAGCACGTGGTTTACGTTTGGCTGGACGCGCTCACAAACTATATTACCGCGCTGGGCTACGGCTCCGACGACGATTCGGACTACCGGAAATACTGGCCGGCTGACGTGCATTTCGTCGGCAAGGAAATCGTCCGCTTCCACACGATCATCTGGCCCGCCATGCTGATGGCGCTCGATCTGCCCCTGCCCAGGCAGGTTTACGGCCACGGCTGGCTCCTGTTCGGCGACGGCACCAAAATGAGCAAATCAAAGGGCAATGTGGTCGACCCGGTCATCCTCTGCAACCGCTACGGCGTCGACGCGATCCGCTATTTCCTTCTGCGTGAAATCCCGTTCGGAGCGGACGGCGTGTTTACCAACGAGGCGCTTATCAGCCGCATCAACTCCGACCTTGCCAACGACCTGGGCAACCTGCTTTCCCGCACCACCGCGATGGCGGAAAAATATTTCGGCGGCGCGATTCCCGCGGAGCGCGAAAGCGCACCGGTGGACGACGAGCTGATCCGCACCGCGACGGAGCTCCGCCAAAAATGCGACAGCGCGATCGACGGCTACCAGTTCAGCGCCGCGCTGACGGAAATCTGGAAGCTGATCGCGCGCACCAACAAATATATCGACGAAACCATGCCGTGGGCGCTGGGCAAGGACGAATCGAAGCGCGCGCGCCTCGCTGCGGTTCTCTATAACCTCTGCGAAAGCCTGCGCATCGTTTCTGTTTTGATCGCGCCGTTTCTGCCCGACACCGCGCCGAAAATTCAGGCGCAGCTCGGCGCGAAGCCCGAGGCGCTCACCTACGAATCCGCTTCGGAATGGGGCGTCCTGCCTGCGGACACGGTCGTCCGCAAGGGCGACACTCTGTTCCCGCGCATCGACGTGGACAAGGAGATCGAAGAGCTGAACCAGCTGATCCCGAACCCGGCGGAGGAAAAAGCCCCGGCCGAAACGAAAAAAATTGAGGGCCTTGCGCAGATCGGCATTGACGATTTCGGCAAGGTGGAGCTGCGCGTGGCAAAAATCGTGGCGTGCGAACCGGTGAAGCGCGCCAAAAAGCTGCTGAAGCTCACTCTGGACGACGGCGGGGACGGACGCACGGTCGCTTCCGGCATTGCGCCGTGGTACAAGCCGGAGGAACTGACGGGCCGCAGCATCATCCTCGTCGCCAACCTGAAACCCGCCACGCTCTGCGGCGTGGAAAGCCAGGGCATGATTCTGGCCGCCGACGCGGGCGAAGACGTCAAGGTGATTTTTGTGGACGGAATCCCGGCCGGAAGCAGGGTTCGCTGAATGGAAACGCTCACCTCCATTTTTGATTCCCACGCGCACTACGACGACCCGGCGTTCGACGGGGACCGGGAGACGCTACTTGCCGCCCTTCCCCAAAAGGGAGTCTGCACTGTGGTCAACTGCGGGGCGGACCTGCCCTCTTCCCGCGCGTCCGCTGCGCTGGCCCGGAGCTACCCGTATTTTTACGCCGCCGTCGGCATTCACCCCGAATGCGCCAAGGACGCGCCGCCCGATGCCGTGCAACAGCTGGAAACGCTGCTTGCCGCCCCGAAGGTGGTCGCGGTCGGCGAAATCGGGCTGGACTACCACTTTGAGGACAACGCGCCCGCAGCGGCGCAGAAAGCGCTGTTTGAAGCGCAGCTTCTTCTCGCAAAACAGCACGCGCTCCCGGTCATCATCCACGACCGGGAAGCGCACGGCGACACCATGGCGCTGCTGCGGAAGCACCGCCCGGCGGGCGTGGTGCACTGCTTTTCCGGCAGCAGGGAAATGGCGCGCGAGGTCGTTTCCCTCGGCATGTACCTCGGCCTGGGCGGCGCGGTCACGTTTAAAAACGCGCGCGTCCCCGTGGAGGTCGCGGTCGAGGTCCCGCTGGAGCGGATGCTGATGGAAACCGACTGCCCGTATATGGCGCCCGTCCCGTTCCGCGGAAAGCGGAACGAC